>CAYXLH010000046.1:14379-16087 GCA_964465835.1 uncultured Bacteroides sp.
TTAATCATGATGAGAGACGTACACGTAAGCTTTTGCTTCATAAAAAAGAGATTATGCGCCTTTTCGGCGAATCCCAGCAACAGGGATTGTCTGTAATCCCTTTGCAGTTGTATTTAAAAAAAGGCAGAGCAAAGCTTGAAATAGGGCTCTGTAAAGGTAAAAAGCTTTACGATAAGCGAGCCGTTGAAGCGAAAAAGGCGGCAGACCGTACTATTGAACGTGAATATAAGGAACGATATTAATTCTGTTCAATATGGATATTGTTTAGACGTGGGGATGAAAGGATTTCGACGGGGTTGTTGAACTTTGGTCAGCGAGTAGCGGAGTTGCACCGCTTTAAAAGTAACACTTTAAAATTAACTGACAACAAAACAGTTTCTTTGAAGGCTGCGTAAGCACCCTTCCGTTCTCTCTCGGTAGTGCCGCGAACTGATTGAGAGCGTCGACTTAGCGGCGAACATGAACAGAAGAACGTCTTGGCTTCTGTCAGGTAATAAAGACTACCGTAACCAAAAGGGTGTTTGTTCCCGTTTGGTGAGGGGAATCTTAAACAACAAACTACACTCGTAGAGCCCTTTGCAAGATAATTTCGGACGTGGGTTCGACTCCCACCATCTCCACCAAATCAGAAGGTACATAGTGCCTTCTGATTTTTTGTGCGAGTCGAACCCGAGAGGGTCTGAGCGTTAATAAAACAGTTCAGTGAACTGTTTTTAGCGAAGAGCGGTGAGGCGGGTACTGTTGCAAAGCAACGGTCGCCGAGCCAGAAGTATGCAAGGCAAAGCCGAAGCAGACGGCGACTCCCACCATCTCCACCAAAAATGAAACCGCTGAAAAGCGGTTTTTTCTTTTTACATCTTGTCTTTTTTATTAAATGCATTTGTTGCTTACTAATTGTACTTGGATATTATGTAAATCTATGGTATAATTGTCTTATGAAAAAGGTAGTTGTGTTTGATTTAGGCGGTACTTTAATGGAGTTTAAAGGAATGCCGCCGGTTTGGATTGATTATTACAAAATCGGATTTTCAAGTGTAAATGTAAAATATAATATTGGCTTGTCCAATGATGATATTGAAAAATCTGTTGAGATTATGAAATCATATAATCCACGGGTAAATTACAGAGAAATTGAAATTATCCCTGATGAAATATTTACTAATGCATCAGCACATTGGAATACTGATTTGGATATAGACAGTATTATTGAATGCTTTTTTGACGGAATTAATCTTGAGACTGTAATTTATGATTATGCATTTGATTTGATAGAGAGTTATAAATCAGACGGTTATTGCGTTGCCTGCTTAACAGATTTGCCAAGCGGTATGCCTGACTATATTTTCAAAAAGCCGTTGAAAGCGCTTGTTGATAAAATTGATTTGTGTGTTTCTTCTCAAAGCTGCGGTTACAGAAAGCCTAATAAATTCGGCTTGCAATTTATAGCAAATTATTTTGGTACAGATGTTAAAAATTTATTATTTATCGGTGATGAGAAAAAGGATAAGCAGGCAGCAGAGAATGCAGGTTGTAAGTTTGAATATATAGGAGACAAATTATGAGTGTAAAATTCTATGATACAGTTGAAGATGATTTGTTGAAATTTGCTGTTATTGTATCACGAACAAATGGCAAATGGGTTTTCTGCAAGCATAGGGTAACGGTAATAATCCGAACCCGTCAAAAATGCAGTATTAAAGCGATATTT
>CAYXLH010000047.1:0-15702 GCA_964465835.1 uncultured Bacteroides sp.
AATTTAGGCGATAAAGAATTGTCCGTGATTGAAGCGACTGTATACGGTCTATGTACGGAGCTTTTTTATCTCCGCCTTTTCCTTTGTAAAAGCCGTCTGGAGCTTTGAATAGCTCTGGGTAATCATCTCTGTCTTTCAAATACTGAATAACATCAACCGTCTTGATTTTGAAGCGGCGTGTTTTTTTGCCGCTATCTATGTTCGGCACAAGACCGCTTTCCAATAAAAACAAGCAGGTCTTTTTGCTGATATGACAGATACGGTACATCTGGTCTTTGGTTATGTATTCGGGGTATTGCTGCAAAATCTCGTTGCAATATTTTTCTGTAATCATCACTTACACCTCTTTGCGCTTTTTGGTCAACAGCAGAAGAAAGGTGTAAAAGTTCTCTCCAATAGTATTTTGAGAGTGCCTGAAAAGTAGGCGGGAAAAGGGGTTTTGTTCTCTCCTGAGTTCTCTCCGTTCTCTCCAAGTTCTCTCTTTTTTGCTTTTTTTGAGCCATTTTTGAAACCTATTCGAACTCACGGTTTTTTGCCGCTTTTCGCCGCTTTTAGCTCGGATTTTACCTGTAAATAAAGTAGTTTTTCTTGCATTATTTTCTGCTCCTTTCTAACACTTTCCATATCACATAACAGCGTTGTTTTTCCTCTGCCGTTTCTTCCAACAAAACCGAGTTTCCAATCGGTGTCTATCTGAAAGTTTACATTTTCAAAAATGTTGTCATAGCCGGTGGGATATGAAAAGGTAAGGTTTTCTACTTTAATCATTGACATAAAATACATCCTCCTTCGTTCGTCTTATTAAATAAAATTCATTATTTACAAAAAAACCGAGCCACAGGAAAGCTAATTCCTGCAGCTCGTCATAGCATAAATGATCCAATACGCAAAAGGTATGGCACTATACAGAGTAAGACAGACATATAACTTTCTTGCAACAGGCGCAGAAGTACCGTAAAAGCACCACCGCATATTCCAAACTATCTGCAAGAAAAGTTAATCATCTTTCCACCTCTTTCTTAATAATGCAAAGAGTATATCACAATTTTCTTAAACAATCAAGTATTATCAAAAACTGCTATAAAAATGGCACGGGCGTTTTTGATTATATATATGTTTCATTATTTTGCATTGTCTTTGAGGATATGATATAATCAGACGGATAAAAGTAATGCTGAGGTACAGTAAAGATGAAACAATCTTCAAACAAAACAAATGTAATGAGAATATTAGAGCAGAAAAAAGTAAGCTATAAAAGCTACTATTACGCAGACACAGACGCTGTAAGCGGAACTGAGGTTGCGTCGGTATTAAAAGAAAACCCCAATCAGGTTTTTAAAACTTTGGTTACAATAGGAAATAATAAAGAAAATTATGTATTTCTGATTCCAGTCAGCAAAGAATTGGATTTAAAAAAAGGCGCCGGAGCAGTAGGCGTAAAAAGTATAGCAATGATAAAATCAAAAGAATTATTGGGCTTAACAGGATATATACACGGCGGATGCTCCCCAATCGGTATGAAAAAGCAGTTTAAAACGGTAATAGACATATCTGCCGAAAATTTTGATACTATCCTTTTCAGCGGAGGTAAAATTGGTTATCAGGTAGAGCTTTCACTGAAGGAATTAAAAAAGATTATACCCTTCAAATTAGCAGATATAAGCAAATAAGATAAAGTGTGTAAGTCGTAATAATAACTTACACACTTTTTTACTAAATCTATTTCCCTGCAGCTATCAGTGCCGCTCCCAAAGTGCCTCGGGGAACATCTGATAAATTCCCATTGCGTGCAATATTTCACAGGGCAAATAAAGGCTGACGATTGCCGAATTTTCCGCATTTCTTAGTGGTTTTATTGCAGAATCCGGCGCTGCCCACCGCTTATACTGCCGGGATGGCAAAAGCAGTTTTGATGGAAAATACTTGCATTGAAGTCCTGCCGCCGTATATACAAAAGATAATTCTTTCAGTGCCCTTGACGGATTACTCTGAATTAACTTATGTATGTGATTTCCAAAAAGTTTTTATTGCTTTGTTCATTTTTCAATCCTTCCGAATATTTTTCAGTCTAACATATAAAATATTGATTTGCAATTCAAATTCTTGAATTGTTCCAACACAAATTGCAAAATATAATTTAAGCAAAAACAGGCTGATAATTGACAATGGCAAATATTTTAGTTATCATATCATATGTAAAACATTACACTGCAGGAGTAAGAGCTATGGAAAAAACTAAGGAAAAAGAATCTCTTAAAACTAAAATCAAAATCGGTGTAGACAAATTCAAATCTCACTGGAATGAACCGCCAAAGGGCTATCAGGTAGCATATAAAGAATTTGCGTCTTTTGCCATCGGATGCGGAAGCCCTAATATGCTTGGGGTTCTTACTCAATATACTACTATTGCCACAAGCGTACACCTGATGATTTCTTATTTTAAAATGTCAACAGGTATGGCGTGGATTTTTACAATCCTCGCTTCGGTAATAGCAATAATCCGTTCACCTATTTTGTCTATGATGATTGATAATTCAAACGGAAAGAACGGAAAATTCAAACCATTTTTGCTTTGGTCCTCAATAGGTACTGCAATCACATTTTCATTTGTTCCATACATACCGGCGTCGTGGATTGATATGAATCTTTTCAGCATACCTCTCCCTGCAATACCGATTATGGGAGTGTATGAGGCGTCAACCATTGATTTTAATCTTGGCATTCTTATAGCTTTCGTACTTATACAGATAGGACAGTTCTTCATCACACTGCTTAATCAGTCTATTTCGGGAATTGAACAGACAATTTCAACCGTTGCACAGGAAAGAGCAAATATCGGCTCTGTAAAAGGTCTTGTGTCAGGTCTTCCAAGTTCAATTGTAAACATCATACTGCCTATTCTTGCAGGCACTTTATTTGCAAAACAGGGCGGTTGGAATGCCGTAAATATGTACCGTGTAATTTTCCCAATTTGCGGCGTTATCGGTGTTTTGCTTGTGCTTTTCCTTGTTAAAGGTGTTGAGGAAAGAACCGTTGTTAAACAGGAATATATTGCTAAGGTTAAGTTTTCCGAGGGTATGAAGCTTCTGAGCAAAAGCAAATATTTTTGGATTATAACAATCTTCAATGCATTTAATGCTATAAGAGGTCTTGCCAATATCACAACCTGGATAACTCAGTATAGTTTTGTATCAGATACGGCTAAAACAGTTGTGGGGCTTTATTGCTCAACAATTCTTATGAATGCTATTGCGGTTGCACTTCTTGTAGGACCGTTTCTTATCAAGAAAATGGGCAAGAGAAATCTGATGATACTCTCCTGCGTTGGTTATGTAATTATGATTGCGCTTCAGGTTATTTTCCATAAGAGTCCTGTTCTGATTTTGGTTGTATCTTTCTTTGAACAGTTTTTCAGTGGTTTTTATTTCTTAACGGGCATAATGACTTCTGACATTATGGACGAAATTCAAATGAAAACGGGAAAACGTCTTGAAGGCTTCTGGCAAAACTATATGGCAATTATTACAACAGTAATCGGAATATTTACAGGTATGCTGACTCCTCTGTTCCTTTCTTTTGCCGGAGTAGGTTTTTCCGACGATATTTCGGTTGCACTGCAAAATACCGAACTAAGAAATAACATTTTCTTCTATCAATCATTACTGTCACTTATAGGTGCAGTAATTGTTGCAATTCCGTTCTTCTTCTATGACATAACAGAGAAAAAGCATGCAAACATTGTCCGTATACTCAGAATCAGGGCAGCCGTTGACAATTTCAACGACAATGTGCTTCAGCCTGCTGATATTACATATCTCAAAGAAATTGTTGATTATGCAAATGAAACAAAAGAACCAATGGTTTCCGATGAACTTGCAAAATATGAATGTATAGATAAAATTTTAAAAGCAGAAATGAGTTATCAGGAGAGCACTGATGAAAACACGATGGTATAAAAATGCAGTTGTTTATCAAATTTATCCCCGCAGTTTTAATGATTCAAACGGTGACGGAATCGGGGATTTAAAAGGCATAACCCAAAAGGTTGATTACATAAAAAATCTGGGTATTGACGCAGTTTGGCTTTCTCCCTGTTATAAATCACCAAACGATGATAACGGCTATGATATAAGTGATTACCGTGATATTATGGATGAATTCGGAACACTGTCCGATTGGCAGGAAATGATTGATGCATTTCACAACTGTGACATAAAGGTAATTATGGACTTGGTGGTTAATCATACTTCCGATGAGCACAAATGGTTTGAAGAAAGCAGAAAAAGCAAGGATAATCCTTATCGTGACTACTATATCTGGCGTGACGGTACAGGAAAGGATAAAAAGAACCCTCCCAACAACTGGGGTGCCTGTTTCGGCGGCTCCGCCTGGGAATATGATGAAACCACGGAGCAGTTTTATCTGCACCTTTTCAGTAAAAAGCAGCCTGATTTGAATTGGGAAAATCCAAAGGTGCGCAAAGAGGTACAGAATATCTGCAACTTCTGGCTTGAAAAGGGTGTTGACGGTTTTCGTTGTGATGTTATTACATATATTTCAAAGCCAGACGACCTTTATAATGCAAAACAAAACGAGGTTGTCATAGGTCCTCGCTGGAAACAGTATATAAGCGAACTGTGCCGTAACTCATGGGATAAGTACGATACTCTTATTGTAGGTGAGGCGGCAGGCATTGATTTTGACCGTGCCTGTGAAATTACAAAAAAGGGCAGTAATCTGCTTGATATGCTTTTCCATTTTGAGCACGTCGGCATTCATCCTGTTTGCTCTTACAGTCAGAAGTTCACATTTTTACGTCACTTTAAAAAGACTCTTTCAAAATGGCAGGGTATCCCCAATGACTGCTGGGGAGCAGTATATTATGAAAATCATGACCAGCCGAGAAGTCTGCCCAGGTTCGCACCTACCGGCAAACACCGCATAATGGCGGCAAAAAGCCTTGCGGTTTCTCTTTTGTTTCAGAAAGGAACTCCGTTTATCTATCAGGGTCAGGAGCTTGGTATGACAAACTGCGATTATAAGAAAGAGGATTACCGGGATATTCAAACTTTAAATAAGATGAAGAGTATTGAAAAAATGCCTTTTGGAAAAATTATTCTGCCCATAGTTATGTTTTTCTATAAACGCTATGCCCGTGATAATGCAAGAACCCCTATGCAATGGGACAACACAAAGAATGCCGGATTTACAACAGGAACTCCATGGGCAAAAATCAACGGTAATTACACCGAAATTAATGCGGCACAGGAATTACAAGACCCGGATTCTGTGCTCAACTTTTACAAAAAGGCGCTTAAGCTACGTAAGGATTACGCCGACGTCATTTGTGAGGGAAAATATATTCCTGTAAATATCAAGGATAATAACGTATTTTCATATATACGTGACGATGGAAAACAGAAACTTTTAATTGTATGCAGTCTTTCACCGAGAAAAGTAAAATTTAAACCGCATATTGATTACAACAAAAACGCCCAAATCATTCTTGCCAATACTCAAAACCCTCCGGTGCTTTCCGATGAAATAACCTTAAAGCCATGCGAATGTGTGGTATATGAATTGATTTGAGAAAAATGAACAGTATTGAAAATGCTGTCGCAAAACTAAAAGAGGTAAAAATATGAAAGAAAAAGTGTATGAATTTCTGACAACTGTTCCTAAAGGAAAGGTTGTAACCTACGGGCAGATTGCCGAACATCTGGGGAATAAAAAGCTTGCAAGAGCAGTGGGCAATATTCTTCACAATAACCCCAACCCCATAAAATATCCCTGCTACAAAGTTGTTGACCGAAACGGAAATCTTTCAGATAATTATGCTTTCGGCGGAATTGAAAAACAAGAGCAGCTGCTTGAAAGAGACGGGATATCCGTTAACGGTTATAAGGTTGATTTGGATAAGTACAAACTGAAATAATTATACAATTAAAAGCCCGTTTAATTAATAATTTAATTTGTTGACTCAAAATTAACTTTATGATATATTAAATATAAATATGTCGAATATTACTAAATTAAAATGGAGGAATCTATTATATATTGTCCTAAATGCGGTAAAATCAACGATGACGACTCTCATTTTTGTGCTTCTTGTGGAGGAGCGCTTACTTATCAGGCACAACAGCCACAACAACCACAACAGTCACAACAGCCGCAGCAAGCTCAACAGGCGCCTCAGATGTATCAGGCTCCTATGGCATATTCTGAAACCCCGCAGCCTGCAAATAATCCAAATGCAGCCCAAAAATCAAAAGTTACCGCAGGTCTGCTTGCAATCTTTTTAGGCTCACTCGGAATTCATAATTTCTATTTAGGCTTTACACAAAAAGCAGTAATCCAGCTTGTTGTTTCACTTGTCGGCGCATTTTTAATCGTACCTACATTAGCTATGGGTATTTGGGCATTGGTTGAAGGTATTATGATACTTTCAGGCAGCAAGAACACGGACGCTAACGGCGTTATGCTGAAATAGATTTACACATTATATTAAATATTAAAACGAAAGAGGAACTATATGTTTTGTCCAAATTGCGGAGCACAGCTTCCTGACACAAATGCATTTTGCACAAAATGCGGTCATCCGCTGAAGCCGAATTCAATCAGCAATGAGATTTATTTTGAAGCCTCATACTTTACCCATCCGTCAGATGAAAAAGCACTGAATGCGTTAAAAGCCATTCCGGGTTTTTCAGCGTTGCTCAAAGCGTTTTTTAAAATATATAACGAACGACAGTTCTATATTCAGAATATGTCAAGTAATCTTCGTCTCGGCGAAAATCAATTGCCTGAATATTATGATATGCTTCCTCCTATATGTGAGAAATTGGGGATTGATGTGCCTGAAATGTATTTGCAGCTTGACGTTAATCCCAATGCCTATACAAGCGGTGACGACAAACCCTTTATCGTTGTAACCTCGGGTCTGCTGGATACTATGCCAAAAGAATTAATACCTACGGTTATAGCTCACGAATGCGGTCATATTGCCTGTCATCATGTACTTTATCATACCATGGGTGAAATGATTATTAACGGCACCCTTTCGGCAATGGACTATTTCGGATTTGGAAAACTGATTTCGGTACCGCTTCAGGTTGCGTTTTTCTATTGGATGAGGTGCAGCGAATATTCAGCAGATCGTGCAGCTGTTATATATGATGAATCACCTGAAAAGCTTATAGAAATGTGTATGAGATTTTCAGGCTATAAAAGTGATTTAATTGACACGAAAAACAAAGAGCTGTTTATTCAACAGGCAATAAATTACAATGATTATGTAGCAGGTTCAGGATGGAATAAAACTTTGGAATTTTTTATGCTTAAGGATTGCACACACCCTTTCAATTCGGTACGTGCATTTGAAGCTAATAAATGGACCGGTTCACAGCAATATAGTCGTGCGCTTGAACTTTTGTCACAGAAAAAATAATACATAAAAATATAAAGGGGCTGTAAAAAAGCGAAAGTTTTTTACAGCCCCTTTTTTATTCGTAATCTTCAACAGATTGTTTTGTGGTTTTAGGTGATGACTTAAAGGTATAAAGTTCAGGATACCACTTTGACGCAAATCGATAAGGATTTTCCTGTTTGTTTTTGTCATACCAAACCTGGGGATAATGAACCTTTTCGTTAACAACTGCAGTGGATGATTTTTCAAACGCTTCGTCCTCGCCGATTCTTACACAAACAACTACAAAACGGAAATTATCCATAAAATCACTGTCAACACTGAGAGTAAGAAAATGGTCGCTTTTGTTAAGATTATATCCGGTATCATAAAGACGGCGTGACTGTATTCTGTCCTTATACGCCTCAAAGCTTTTGTCAGTCATAGTGCCGCAGACATTATAAGGGAAAATATAGCCTGCATCGTCTTCTGCAACGGTATTTGTGTAAAACGCCGCCACAACCTTATAGGTATAATCGTTAAACAAGGTGTTGAATTTTACCACCTGCTGTGAGTCAAGGAAACTCTCCGCTGTGGAATAGAAGCTTTCCAAATCGGCATAATCCCTGTCAAGATGAATTGCCATATTCTGATAATCACGTTTTAAGCTTACAGGCTGTTCAATGTACGGAGAATCCTTATACGCCTGGGTAAATACATATTTTTTTGTACTTGTGTCGGGAATTTCAACAGAACCTGCAGTATATTGATTTTTGCCGTACATATCGCAGAATTTTTCGCTGATGCCCTCGGGATAAGTAATACTGTACTTTTCTTCATATGGTTTAAGATAGGCAACCTTACTGTAATCATAAATTTTAATTCCGCCGAAAATCACAACAACTGCCAAAACCACAGCAATTACAGGAATATAAAACTGCTTTTTACTGCAGAATTTCAAGACTTTACCGCCGAAATCCTTAAACTGCTTTTTTATATCTTCAGGATTTTTTCTCTCTCTTTTATCTTTTTTTTCGGCAATCTCCGCTTTCTTCGCTGACAGTTTATCCTTTAACTTATTAAAATCAAAAGAACTTTTTACCTTTGATTTTTCCGCCGTTTCCTGCTGTGTATCCCCTTTTTGGCTTTCAAACCAAACAAGATTTTCAAGCTGACGGTCAAGGGCGTCGCTGTCGCCGTTTTCGTTTTTCGGCGCAGGAGGCGCAACGTCTGCCGTTTTATTTTTTATCTCGTCAAAATCAAATTTAAGCGGATTTTTCTCAGGTTTTTCCTCTTTTTCAGGCTCTTTTTCCGGCAGTTTAAAATCACTTGCCTTTTTAAAATCAAACTTGCTTTCAACCGGAGGTTCGTTATTTTTTATTGATTTGAGTATTTCGTTTAATTCGTTATCCTTGCTCATAATTCGCTCACTTTACAACAGTTTTTCTTGCGTTTTCAACCGCTTCGGCAATAAGCTCATCAATATTCAGCTTTGCCTCCGCCGCTTCAACATCTTCAAGTTTAGGTCTTGTTTTTGGATGCTTAGGTGTAAACACCGTACAGCAGTCCTCATATGGCTGAATTGACGTTTGAAATGTATCAATTTTTCTTGATATAGCAACAATTTCATCCTTATCCATGCCTATACAGGGACGGAAAACAGGAATCTGCGTTACCGCATCGGTACAACCCAAAGCATAAATTGTCTGACTTGCAACCTGTCCCACACTTTCACCTGTGATAAGAGCACTGCACTTTTGCCTTTTTGCTAGAATTTCGCTAATACGCATCATAAATCTTCGCATTATGATTGTAAAATATTCCTCGGGGCATTTATCTCTGATTTCCTCCTGGATTCTGGTAAATCCAACCACATAGGTGGTAATCGGTCCCGAATATTTGGCTACCTTTTTAAGCAGTTCCATAACTTTAAGTTCTGCAAGTTCGGTAGTATAAGGAGGTGAGGCAAAATGAACCGAAACAAGTTCTATACCTCTTTTCGCCATCATATACGCTGATACCGGAGAGTCAATACCGCCGCTGATAAGCACCGCCGCTCTGCCGCTGGTACCCACAGGCATACCGCCCGCTCCCTTAATATTATTACCTCTGACAAAAGCGTACCTATCTCTCACTTCAACTGTAACAACAACGTCGGGATTATGCACATCAACCTTTAAATTTTTAAATTTTGAAAGTATATATCCGCCCAGTTCCCTGCTTATTTCAGGCGATTTAAGGGGGAATTTTTTATCGCTTCTTTTAGACTCAACCTTAAAGGTACGAGCCTCCTCCAGTTCATCTTTAAGATACGTTACGGCGGTCTGTTTTATACTTTCCATATCCTTTTCAGCCACAGCCGCGCGTGACAGCGCCGCAATGCCGAATACTTTTTTAAGAGCGTCAACTGCATCGTCCAAATCAACGTCATCATCAACGCTTTCCACCGCTATTGTTGACTGACTTTTTGTAAATGAAAATTCACCGATATTTTTAAGGGATTTTCTCATATTTTTAATTAGGATATCCTCAAAGGTATTTCTGTTAAGACCTTTAAGCACGAGCTCGCCATTTTTTATAAGTATAATTTCTCTCATATTTTCTTCCTTATTTAACAGGATAATCGCTTACAGTTTCACGTATTGCCGAAATTAGCATATCAATTTCCTCTTTTGTGGTATTACGCGAAAAGCTTATCCTGACTGATTTTTCAATAATATTGTCATTCAAATGCATTGCAGTCAGCACATGACTCTTCTTACCCTTTGCACAGGCGGAACCGTTACTGATATATACACCGTATTTTGATGAAAAATGCTGAACAATCGTCTGCGACGTCATAAACGTGGGTATATACAAATTTATAATGTAGTCCGAGGCATTGTCACCGCTGTTTATAATAACTCCGTCTATTGTCTGCAGCTGTCTTTTTGCATATTCGTTAATCTCGTGTATCTTCCCACTTTGCATTTTTAAATCCGGAATCTGTGATACGGCGGTGCCGAATCCTGCAATAAGCGGCGACGCCTCTGTTCCCGGGCGTATTTTATGCTCCTGCTCGCCGCCATAGGTTCTGGGAATAATTCTTGTTCCCTTTTTAACATACAGTGCTCCCACGCCCTTGGGTCCGTGAATTTTGTGAGAGGTGACGGTTAACAAATCTGCGCCTAATTTTGACGGTTTAACTTCGGTTTTACCGAAAGCCTGAACACAGTCAATATGAATAAGCGCCGGTGCACCGGCTTTTTTAACCGCTTTTTTTATTGATTTAACAGGCAGTACGGAGCCGACTTCGTTATTAATATACATCATTGTAACAAGGACAGTATCTTTGTTTACCGCCTCAAAAACCTGCTCCTCGGTAATATTCCCGTATTTGTCTGGCTGAAGCCGTATTACTTCAAACCCCTGATTTTCCAGCTCGTCAACGGACTGAAGCACGCTTTCGTGTTCAATGGCAGAGGTAATAATTCTGTTTCCTTTTCGCCTGTTGGCATAAGCTGCGCCGAAAATTGCCAGATTATTCGCCTCTGTTCCGCCGGAGGTAAAATATATCTCCTCATCATCACAGGAAAGAGCGCCGGCAATAATGCCCCTTGCCCTGCGCACTTCAATCTGTGCGTCAAGACCCGGTTTATGAAAGCTTGACGGATTTCCGAATTTTTCACTAAGCATTTCATATACTTTATCCGCCGACTCTTTTGTGGGAATCGTAGTAGCGCTGTTATCTAAATATGCTGTCATTATGTTTATTTACTCTCTCTGATTAATTTTATCTTTAATGCGGCGGCAATGGTTTTAGCGTCTTTGATTTCGCCGCTCATTATCATATCTATAAGACGGTCAAACTTGATTTTGCAAACCTCAAGAAATTCGCCCTCATCAAGATTCTGACTATCAAAATGAAGTCCCTTCGCCCAGAACAGGCGTATTATTTCATTAGTGTAACCAGGAGTGGGATAAATTTCACCAAGAGGTACAAACTCATCCGCAAAGCATCCGCACTCCTCCATAAATTCACGCTTCCCGGCATCAATAGGCTTTTCATCTTTATCAAGCTTTCCTGCCGGAATTTCATACACAATCTCTTTATAAGGATACCTGAACTGGCGCACCATCAGCACTTCATCGTCATCATTAATTCCTATAATTCCCACACCACCGGGGTGGTCAACACATTCACGGCTTCCTTTCGTACCGTCGCACAAAGTTATATCATCAAGATGAATCTTTATAATATTACCGTTGAAAATGCCCTGCACTTTTTCGGTATTTTCATAAAGTCCCCGGGCGATAGCTTCAACATCTTCAACCTTTTCAGCAATAAATTTTGCTCTGTGTTCAATAAATTCAAACTTTGTTCCATAGCCCCATAGAACGCCGGCACTGTCCGCCATATTCTCCACTGCACCGTCAATGTCATAAAATCTGTCGCCTACTACAAGAGTATCTCTTGCCGATTCTTCAAGTTCATTAAGGCAGCGCAAAATTATGCTCTGCTTGGATTCACAATCGGTTTTAAATGATACAGCGCAGACTGTATCAAAATATTTTAGTATATCAAACTTTTCAAGCAGTTCAACAACAAAGGACCTCGGCTTTGAAGATGCAATTCCCAGCTTGAATCCATCATTTTTCAGATTGTTCAGCATTTTTTCAATACCGGGATAAAGACTGCTTTCATACAGCCCGATCTTGGTATATCTTTCACGGTATTTTTTAACGAGCAAATCAGCCTGGGCCGGCGGCTGATTGTATTTTTCCTGAAAAGTTACAAGAAGCGGAGGGCCTATAAAAAACGATAGCTCTCTCCAGTCACCGCATTCAATACCGAAAGAATCCAATGCGTATTTTGCGCTTTTCATTATTCCTTCGCCGGTATCGCAGATTGTACCGTCAAAATCAAAAATAATCGCTTTGTACTTCATTTTATCCTTCTGCCTTTTTCATAAATTTTTCAATATTTACAACAAAACGCTCAATGGTTCCGCTGCCGATTGTATTTAAATTTTCATCCTTTGCGCTTACGCTGAAAACAAGCCGTCTGCCGTCACATTCAGTAAGCTGCGCAGCTGCAGTAATCACAGAACCTATAACGCTTGCTCTGCTATGAGAAACATCAATTTTTGTGCCCACCGTGGTTTCCCCGTCATCAAGATATTCCGCTACAGCGCTGCAAGTTGCTTTCTCCATAAGTGCAATCATAAATGGCGTACCAAATACAGGCAGAGAACCGCTTTGGGCAGCAATTGCTGTGTTGGCGGAGCTTACCGTTGTAACAGCTTCACCCTTAATTCTAATGCTGATATTTTTCATCTTTGAACCTCGGTTTTAATAATCTTGTTTATTATAACATATATTATAAATTTATACAAATATGTTGTCAATTAACTTGTACATTTGTTGCCCATTTTTTTGTTTTTCATATATTGATATTAGTATGAACAATTCCAATCAGGTAAAGAGGCAGGGTGCGGGTGTTATACCTGCCGTGAAAAGCCCTGTCCTCATTGATTGTTCATATACCGGCAGGCAGAAATGTCTGCCGGAAAACAATGCAAATAGCCGGGAGCAAATATGTTCCCGGCTTAAAGCGTTTTATAAAGTTTTTTATGGTTATTTTATTGGAATTGTACGAAATTACACTATAAAACAAATTATGAGCAATCACGGTAAAATCCGTATCATCATTACGGCTGAAAACAAGTTTCTTGACTTAAAGCCGAAAACGCAAACGCATTTGTATTAACAAGTTGAAAATTTATATACAATATGCTATAGTTTTAATGCAATAGAAAACCGGAGAAAAATACTAAATTAAATATGCTTTAAGAAAGGCTAAACATATGAAATATGATTGGATAGATAATTTTTTACTCAGCAAAAAAGGTGTTACAAAGGACTTTCAGGCAGAATGGAACTGGATAAGATACAAGGTTGACGACAAGATGTTTGCTGCACTTTGTCTTAATTGTGACGACAACCTTAAATACATTACATTAAAGTTAAATCCTGTTGACGGCGAATTTTTCAGAAACAGCTATGAAGACATTATCCCGGGTTACTATATGAACAAAACCCACTGGAATTCCATAAAAGCCGACGGTAATGTCTCTGATGATATTGTTAAGGAGTTATTGGATAAATCCTACAACGAAATTCTTAAAAAACTTACAAAAAAGAAAAGAACAGAAATATTAGGTCAATAATTATAGAAAAGCGTTGAGATTAATATCCCAACGCTTTATTTTTATAACATTGATAGATGATGCGTTACCTTATGTATCAATTCCTCATCATACACATTTTTCTGTTGTTCGTGAATGATTTGATTTAATTCTCTAATATCATTTATTACATATTCATCCACAACAGGACTGTTTTGATTAATAAAATAGGTATATCCATTTATCCAAATTCTAATATTATTTTTCTTTAAGAATTGAGATAAAATATATATTTGTCGCTTGGTTTGCTTGATTGGATTTCGTACTTTCTTCGTAAATACATTACCACCCGGAGAAACTTTTTCCTTAATCCACTCGTAATCATCAACATTTCCATATAGTCTTCCGTTATAATTCTTAATCTCAACAATAAAAATACCATTTTTGTTTATAATTAAATTGTCAATTTCTGTTTTCTTTCCGTCTACGTTCAAACTGATATTATTTAAAAGAATATCATCACTGCGAAGAATGTTACATATTAGATAATTAAATATTGCTTCACCTTTATTACCGGCACATTTAATTTCCTTTTGCTCATAATCATATTTAACTTTGGATTTAATACCAAGAATTAAAAAAATGAGAATAATAAATAATGTGATTCCTATAATATAGCACATATAATTATTTTCCTTAAAAAGCATCTAATATTTCAAAACCATTTATTTCATTCAATTTATACATTTTTAGTGGTGCTTAAAATTTCCGCTCACTTTATTTCATTCGTCAACTCAAACCGCTTAATAATTTTACCGTCAATTTCAATATCGTCATTCCACATTGATGCAGGTCTTGCCCATATCTTTTCTGGAGCATTCACATCCTGATAAATCACCATATCCTCAAGTGTTTCGCTATGCTTTGCAATATGCAAAACCTTATACGTATTACCTTTGTAATGGCGATAAATACCTAACTTAATTTCATTCATATACCTTACCTTATTTTTGTAAATTCCACACTTGCAGATTTTAATCTGTATTTTCTATATTTTACATTTTCAATTATAATATTATAATAATCGTAACAAAGAATCAAGTTTTTTGAGATATAAAATAAATAGAAAAGATAACTGAAAAATTTGTCAAAATACGTATGTGTGTTTTTTACACATATTTTGCACAGCTTGGAAATTGAATTGTAAAAATTTTTCAGTTGTATTTTTGTTCACCTTTCACAAACTATATTTGCAAGGGAGATTTGAACTATTTGTGCAAAAGCGTATTACGCATTTTGCCAAATAATTTGTCTCTTTTGCAATCAAAAGTAAAAGAGGTGTATTTTATTATGGCAACAGTACCAGAAGCTCAGGACGCTCTTAACAAGTTTAAGATGGAAGCTGCTTCAGAAGTTGGTGTTAACCTTAAAAATGGTTACAACGGTGACCTTACTTCTAAGCAGGCAGGCTCAGTAGGCGGTCAGATGGTTAATATAATGTGTCCTGTACGAACGGTACATTTCAACCGTGAAATTCGCACTATAAATGGGCATAATCTACCGATTACATATCAATTCTGCATAGCTGTTTAACTACATAACAAAAGCGTTGAGATTAAAATCCCAACGCTTTGTTTTTTAACTGCTTTTCTATCACATATCTGACTCTGTTAATTATTTCATCATTATAGTATTCTTTTAACTCATCAAGAATGTTATCAACATCTGTCATCGAAAAGTCAATTTCAAATTGTTTTCCGTAAAGTTCCTCGGCAGCACATATTTGTGCTTTAAAAGTACCGAACGGCTTTGCAGTTACTCTCATAATATGCTTATCTGTATCGCCGTCAATCCAAAAACCATCCAAATCTGATAACAAAGATAAGCCTTGATCAAAATACGGACACAGCGAGAACACATTTGTATCGGGATTTCTGATAATGGCAATATTATTCGTATGTCTGTCTTCATTAAGGAAGAAGGCATCAATCTCAAGCATTGCAGTTAAATATTCTCCGAAATTTTTGATATTCGTTACTTCTTGAACAAAATCAACGGTATATCTAATTCTGTCTTTTGCGTTTTCAAATTCACGCAGTTTTCTGCTCAAACCTATTTTTTTGTAAAGCC
>CAYXLH010000048.1:0-13728 GCA_964465835.1 uncultured Bacteroides sp.
GGGCTGGTGCAAACCTGTCTGCGATATGGTTGGAGTTAATATTAACCATCTTCCCCCTATCAAGAAATCAACTGAAAAAGTAGGCGAAATCACTGAAAAAGCAGCAAAGGAAATTGGTCTTGCTCCCGGAACAGCAGTATACGGTGGCGGCGGTGACGCATCGCTTATAGGCGTTGGTGCAGGCGCTGTTGAAATCGGCGATACACATATCTATTCAGGCACATCGGGCTGGGTAGGAACAGTAGTTCCCGAGCAATTTGTTGACGCAGGCGCAATGATGGCATCCATTGTCGGCGTTAATCCAGAAACGTATAACTACTTCGGTGAGCTTGAAACATCAAATAAATGCGTCGGCTGGGTTAAGGATCACCTTGCCCTTGATGAAATCGGAGTATTCCTAAAGAAATACGGCAATGCAGCCGACAGCTTTGAACAGATGGAATTCAATATGTATGATTATCTTGAAGAAGTTATAGAAAGAGCTGTTCCTGGCTCTGACGGTGTAGTATTCACACCCTGGCTTCATGGTAACAGATGCCCGTTTGAAGACCCGAATGCCTCAGGTATGTTCTTTAACATCCGCCTTGACACAGGCAAAACTGAACTTATCCGTGCAGTTGTCGAGGGAATTTGCTTTCATATGAGATGGATGCTTGAAAGACAGGAAGAGAAGAAAAAGGTTAAAACTCTTAAAACTTCAAACTCCGTTCGTTTCTGCGGAGGCGGCGCACTGGGTGAAACTACCTGCCAGATTCTTGCAGATATTCTGCAAAGAGAGGTTGTTGTTGTAAGCTCACCGCAGAATATCGGTGCAGTTGGCGCAGCAGCCTGCATAGCAGTGGGTATGGGAATTATCCCGTCAATATTTGATGTAAAAAAACTCATTCCCGTTAAAACGACCTATAAACCCAATCCCGCAAATAAAGCCGTTTATGACAGAAACTTCAAGGTATTCAAAAACCTCTATACCTGCAATAAAAAGAATTTTGAAATTCTCAACGGTTAATACATAATTTTTACTAAACAGTCTGGATTAAAGCTAAGGCGCAATAATCCGGACTGTTTATTTTTTATTAAACAGTTGATATATCAGTGCAAATATTGTATAATTTATACATATTATGTTTTATATTTGCTGATTTTATATAAATAATCAACAATATAAAACAACTATTTTACAACAAAGAAGGGTTTAAATGGATAAGTCAAATACCTATACAAAAAAAGAAGCCGCAATGTTTCTTACGGGAATGTTCGGTCAGAATATGATTTACAATATTATCAGCACGGGACTGTATTACTATTTTCAAAATGTAATATGCCTGCCTGCTGTTGCATTGGGCTGGATTTTTGCCCTTGCCAGAGTATGGGACGCAATCAACGACCCGATGATGGGCTCCATTGTAGATAAAACGAAAAGCAAGTGGGGCAAATGCCGGCCATATCTTATTTTCGCTCCGCCTGTGGTCTGCATAATCACCTGCGTTGCATTTATTAACGGCAATTACGCCGCCGCTAAAGAAAGCGGTAATTCAGTGATAATGACTCTTATTGTGGCCTGGGCTGCCATATCCTACGTTCTGTGGGGAATGAGTTACACCGCCGGCGATGTTCCGCTGTGGGGAATTATCAGCCGTATGTCTGAAAACGAAAAGGACAGAGCAAATCTTATATCCCTGTCAAGAATTGTTGCGTCCATCGGCGCTGCAGCGGTTGTAGTATCAATCGTTGCACTGTCACAGGGTGCAAACACCGCTTTCGGTGAAGATATGAACGCACAAAAAGGCTTTATCGTTGTGGGTATGACAATGACTGTTGTTGCCTCGCTTTTATTTGAATTTGCGGGAATAGGCACAAAAGAGCGTGTGCCTGTGTCCGGCGGAACAAAAACAATGAAGGAAAGTTTTGCCCTTATGTGGCAGTGCAAACCTTTTAGAAGAATACTTATAAGCGGTCTGCTTCGCTCCCCTATTCAGCTTATGATGACTGTTGTTATGACACTGTTTTCATACTACTACTGCGAGGGCGATTTAACTACCGCATTTACCGATATACATAAGCTTGTTATTGTTATTATCGTAGGCGGAGGATTTTTTGTAGGTCAATTTGCCGCCACACTTATCTGCCCTGCTCTAATGAAAAAAATGGATATTAAAACAGTATACAATCTAACAGGACTTTTGGGCATTCCCACGGCGCTGGTATTTGTTACATACCTTATTGCACCTGAAAACCTTGCCCAAATAGGTTGGGTTGCTGTTGATGGTGTACTGCTTTTATTTGCCGGTGCAGGCGTAGGTGCGGTAAACGTGTGCCAGTCAGTTATGATTTCAGACTGTATAGATTACGAGGAATACCACAACGGCTACCGTCCCGATGGAATATTTTTCAGCGGTCAGAGTTTTATAACAAAATTCTCCGCAGGCATTGCCTCAATCATTTCTGCTTACGTTTACAACGCGGTGGGATATACAGATATAAATATTGACAAAATGAATCAGGCGCTGGCGTCAGGTTCTCACTTTGCCTCCGACTATGCACCATACGCAAAAGCTATGTGGTTTTTGCTGACAATACCCCCTGCTGTCGGAATGATACTGGCTGTTATCCCAACTCTGAAATACGAAATTACTGCCGATTCTCACAAAAAAATGCTTGCTGCTCTTGTTGAACGCCACAGCAAGGTTGATGAACAGTAACAGGCGAACCTGAAAATTACGATTTACCAAAACAACCCTCCGGATTTTTCGGAGGGTTGCTTGCTGTTATTTTTTGGTTGTAACAGATTTTGCTTTAGACCAGGAGGAGTAATACTTTGTCTTTCCTACTGTTTTGTAAGTACGGACACGAACATAATACTTTTTCTTTGCTTTTAGCTTACTGATTGTTTTTGATATGGTTTTGCAGCTTGATACCGTTGATGTTTTCGGGCTTGTAAATTTTGATGATGTACTGTACTGAATCTGATATCCTGTAACCTGTGTACTTTGCTTCTTCCATTTAGCAGTAAAACCCTTTGATTTAGCGGACAAACTTGAAAGCGTTGTTGCTTTCGGCTTGATTGTAAAGTACAAGGTTTTTGTTCCACTGTAATTACCTTTAAAGGTAATCTTTACTGAATATTTGCCCACATTCTTTCTGCCGCTTGCATAAGATACGGTATAGTCCGTGTTTTTCTTTAAAGTTTTACCCTTGCTGTCCTTAATTGTTGCGGACGGCGTTTTTGTTTTTCCATCATATGTATAACTTGTTGATGAAAGCTTAACGCTTGACGCTTTGGGAATTGACGAAGACGAAATAATTATATTGCATTTTGAACAGCTTTTAACCACCTTGCCATCCTTGCTCGCTGTGGCTTTGGTGACAGTGGTTTTTATTTTATGAACACATCCCCGTTCTTTCACGATATTGTCGGGATTGTAAATAATATTTTCATCAATGACACCATCAGTGCCGCCTAAATACTGCCACATATCAACAATCAGATTTGTATTCCCTGCCTTAATCGGAGAGGAAAAATCGGGGTTACTCTTCCAATAAGCGTACCAGAATTTATAACCCTTTGACTTGATCACTGATGCGTCAATATAATTTGTCAGCCAATTATTATTTACATAAACCATTGGCGTATATCCTGCTTTTTTAATCGTATCGCAGAACACCGTCATTTGATTATTTATCATAGATTTGGTGCAGTTTTGGGGGATTTTATCATACTCTAAATCATAAGCAACAGGCAAAGTGAAATACTCCTCGTAATCGCCCATCTGAGAAATTGTATCAAGCACAAAATCCGCTTCAATCTGCGCCTCTTTGGCGTTATAAGCGTAACTATAAAGGTACACACCGAAATCCATATCAGCCTTGCAGGCATTTTCAACATTAGCCCAAAAATTATTATCAAGGTGGTTATAATAACCAAGTCTTATCATAACAAAATCCTTGCCGTCATTTTTTGCATCGGTAAAATTAACAAGCTCATTGTTGTGGGAAACATCATATCCGAAAATCGGCTGTCCTGCAAAAGCAGGAAAAACAGAACCTACTGTAACACAAAAGAGCATTACAGCCGATATAAACACACTTATAACTTTTTTCATTGTACCACCTATCAGAAATTTTGATTCATTATAACACAACATAGTTTACATTACAATAATTTATATTTTTCTTTCAATTTCAAAATTCTTAAAACACTTTCATTTAATCGTTTTTCGCTTATTTCGCCTGATTTTACAGCCTTATACACAGCATCATACGCTTTTTGAAAATCGTATGGCATAAGCACAATATCCACTCCTGCTTTTATAGCAAGCACAGCGCTTTGAGCTGAAGTGTAATTATCGGCAATAGCGCCCATTTCCATTGAATCTGTAATGACAACACCGGTATATTTTAATTCTTTACGCAGCTTTTCGGTTATTAACGTGTATGATAATGAAGCAGGTAGTTTGTCTTTTGAAACTTTTTTAGCCGTGATGTGCGCAGCCATCACCATATCCGTCTGAGCCTTAAATGATTTTTCAAACGAAATAAGCTCGCACTTTTTCATTTGATTCCACGTTTTATTCACACCAACATAACCTGTATGTGTGTCACCTTTTGTATCGCCGTGCCCCGGAAAATGCTTGACGCAAGTCATAACACCTGCTCTGTGAAAGCCTTTTATTTCTGCATTTACCATTGCGCTTACTATTTTAGGGTTATTTGAAAATGCCCGCTTGCCTATAACGACATTTTTTGGGTTGGTATTTACATCCGCAACAGGCGCAAAATCAAGATTAAACTTATACTTTTTTAAATATTTTCCGATTGTATATCCTACATCGTCTGCTTTGGAAGTTTTGCCTGTGTTGCCTATGGACTGCATACTTGAATACTTTTTAACCTTAAAATTTTTGTTATTCGCAATTCTGGCAACAGAGCCTCCCTCTTCATCAACACAGATAAACAACTTTGTTTTAGAATTCTTCTGCAAATCCTTATTCAGCTTAGTAATCTGGTCTGGGTCTTTTATGTTTTTTGCAAACATAATAACTCCGCCGACCTTATATTTTTTCAGGCTTTTTACAACATTACTGTTGATTTTGGTTACAGCATATTTTTTTGTATTGCCTGCCTGCGCTTTTGTATATTTTGAATCCAAAGTTTCCGGACGGACAATGAATAGCTGACCTACCTTTTCTTCAAGTGTCATTGATTTTAGAAGTTTTTCGCTTGCACTCATTTTATTATTTACTGTGGCAGCGTTTACCGTACTGTATGAAACTGTTGAAAACAAAATAAGAGCTGCGCAAAATACAGAAAAAAACTTTTTCATATTAAAACCTTCATTAAATATCTTATTATAATAATTATATCATTTAATAAGCTTTTTGTAAATGAGCTATTATTTGCCAAAATACAAACAAAAGCCCGGATTTCACCGGACTTTTATGATAGATGATTAATTATTCATCAAGCTTATTGATTTCATCAACAAGTTCATCTGCGCTGTCTGCAAGAGCCTGTGCATTTATATCGTCAGCATTCTGAATTTCAGCAGCTTCAGCCTTGCTTTTTGCTCTCTTTTCAACAAGCTCATTAAGAATTCTTGTATGTTCTTTATCAGGCAAAGCGTACTTGAGAGTAGGAATTGCTGAAAGAAGCATACCGATAGCAGGAGGAACTGAGATAAGGAAGAACATTGCCGCAGCATATTTGCCCGGACCTGAACCGCCGTCGTATGTAATAAAGTCAGAAGTGCCTGCTTCAAGCGCTCGGTTAAGCTTATCAACATTGGATCCACTGTAACCTACATAAGAATATACAGCAGAGGAAATTATGCTGGCAATACCTGCCGAAAGCTTTGTAATAAAACTCTGACCTGAGAAGAACACACCGTCGGTACGAACACCGTTATGGTATTCCTCATAGTCAACGCAGTCTGCAATCATAACTGACTGAAGAACATTAATACCGCCGAAAGATGCACTGGCAAGAAGCATACAAATACTAACAGGAATTGACCAACCTACTGTTGTAAGGTCGCCGCCCGATAATTTGTAACATACGAAAAGCAGAACAAACGGAACAGCGCCTGCGATTGAGTAGAAGTTATAAAGAGATTTCTTTTCAAACTTTCTTGTAAGCATAGGTGTTATACCCATAGATACAAACTGTCCAACAAAAAGGCCTAAAGCAATACCGCCCAGTCCGATTAATATTTTGACATCAATGCCTGTAATATTACCGGCAGAATCCTTGGTGAGAATATTCATCAGGTTACCGTTTGCATAGTAATAAGTTACAAGAGTCATTGCACAAATCATAAGTAGCTGAATAGGACTTCTCAAAATGCCGGAAATAAGAATCTGCCTGAAAGGCTTATTTCTAAACATAATTTTGAAATTTTCTTTAAATGTATAGCTTTTCTCTGACTTTTCAACTCTTTCTCTTGTGCTGATACCGGCAAATTCAAAAAGAACCGACGAAATAACCGTTAATACTACAACAGTCGCAATAAAGCCATACTGTGTAGCTTTTACAGGGTCGGAAACTTTACCCTTGAATATTTCGGTGACAGCCTGCGCAACAGGAACTATAAGAACAGCAACGCCGCCTACTCCTGCTGCTATACGGGCAAGGCCGAGGATTTTGCTTCTGTCATTTTCATCCTCTGTCATAAGAGAAGTAATACCCCAAAGAGGAATATCGCAAACAGTAAAGCACATACCCCATGCAATGTAGGAAACTGCAGCCCATGCAATTATCAAAACTTTTTGTGCACTACTGTCTGCTGTTGCATAGTTACCGTTAATAAATGCTAAAATGGTAACAACACCGATTATTGCAGGAAATATAATAAGATAAGGTCTGCACTTACCCCATTTAGTTCTTGTTTTGTCAACAATAGTGCCCATCATCGGGTCGTTGACTGCGTCCCAAACTCGTGCAATAGTCATAATCCAGCCAAGAGCCATTGCCGGCAGGCAGATTACGTTTTGAAAGTAAAAATAAAGACCTGTGGATACTATGTTATAAATCATATTCTGACCAAACATACCAGTCAGGTATCCGGCAAGCTCTTTATTGGTATAGGTGCGTTTTGTATCGCCCATACACTCAACTCCTTTGCTTTTTAACTATCTAACATTTTAACAAAATATCGTATTAAATGCAAGATTAATTATGAAACATAGACAAATCCCCATTATCAGTGGCATAATTACGGAAACTATGGACCATTTAATGGACTTAGTTTCTTTATAAATAGTGATAAGCGTAGTTGAACAGGGAAAATGAAACATTGAAAATACGCAGATACAAAGAGCAGTTTTAACAGTCCAACCATTGGAGATAAGTATTTGCACAAGTGAGTCGACAGAGGAATAATCATTGAGCGTTGCAGAGCTAAGGTACATCATAAGAATTATCGGAATAACAATTTCATTAGCAGGAAAGCCAAGAACAAATGCCAAAAGTATAACGCCATCAAGACCCATTAAATTGCCCAGCGGATCAAGAAAATCGGATATTACACCCAAAACGGTTGTATCACCTGCTTTTATATTTGCCAAAAGATATATAATCAGTCCGGAAGGAGCGGCAACCGCAACAGCTCTGCCCAGCACAAAAATCACTTTTTCTTTTACAGAAGTCACAATTGTTTTTACTATCTGAGGACAACGATACGAGGGCAGCTCAAGAGTAAAGGAACTTTTTTCTCCTTTCAGTACTGTTTTGCTTAATATTTTTGATGAAAGCATAGTCATAGATAGCGACAGCATAAGAAATACCACAAGTATCCCGGCACTTATAATTTTATTTTCACTGAAAAACATTGAAATAACTGCAATAAGTAAAGGAAATCTGCCGTTACAGGGGGTTAGAGAATTTGTGAGAATCGCTATGAGACGCTCACGGGGAGAGTCAATAATTCTTGCGCCAGTGACTCCCACGGCATTGCACCCCATACCCATACAGGTGGTAAGCGCCTGTTTGCCGCATGCGCCGCATTTTTCAAAACAACAGTCAAGATTATATGCAATTCTCGGAAGTACGCCAAAGTCCTCCATAAGGGAAAAGAGCGGAAAGAATATTGCCATCGGAGGCAGCATAACGGCAACCACCCACAAAAGAACCCGAAGCATACCGTAAACAAACATCTCAACAATTTTTGCACTTATGCCCTTCGACAAAAGTAAGTCGCCAAGCCAAAGCTCAAAGCTGTCAAAGGCTGATTTAAGCAGTTCGGAGGGATAATTTGAAAAAGTAATTGTCAGCCAAAGAATAAATGTCAGAATTAAAACCATTGATAAGATGGACGTATATTTACCCAGCAGTATTTTATCAAGAAACGGTTGTTTTGTTTTTTTGGATACGGTAACTACCTGCTGCGCTATGGACTTTGCTTTGACATAAGACATAATGCTTTCGTCGTTATGAAAACAGAGACAGGGCGCCGTTTTGCCTGTAATAATCAAATGAACCTGCTCCATAAGATTATTTATTCCTCTGCCGGAACGTGCAGTGGCTTTTACCACAGGAACACCTAACAAGTTTGACAATTTTTCGCTGTCCACAAAGATACCCTTTTTCTTTGCCTCGTCACAGAGATTGAGCAAAACCACCACTTTTCCCGTTATTGCCATTATCTGAAAAACAAGCGGCAGTGAGCGTTCAAGGACAGTAGCGTCAACCACACACACTGTACAGTCGGCATTATTGTTTACAAGAAAATTTTTTGCTACCTCCTCCTCTTTTGACGAAGTGTTAAGCGAATATGTACCTGGCAAATCCACAACGGTATAATTATTATATTTATAATAATACTCGCCCTTCTGGGTTTCAACGGTTTTGCCTATCCAGTTGCCCGTGTGGGCATGCATACCGGAAAGCTCATTGAACACGGTGCTTTTTCCCACATTGGGATTACCGGCAAGGGCTATGGTTTTTTGACTCACAAAATCACCCCGACCTTTCGGGCGTCACATTTCCTCAGGGCAATATTTGTACCTTTTACCCTGTACAGAACAGGAGATTTCAACAATGCAATATTAAGGCACTCAACCTTTTCACCAGGACAAAATCCCAAATCCATCAGTCTTATTGAAAAATTATTATTATCAGGCAAATAGGATATAACACCCGTCTGTCCTGCTTTCATATCAGATAAAAACATAAAAAATCACCTCAGCACATACTATGCCGAGGTGTGTTTTGTTGTTAAAACGGCAAATCCGGATAAATTGAAAATATCAGGACAAAAGATTCACCCATTTGTTTATATTTGAGCTGTTGGAATCTTCAATATACTTTTTGACGCTTGTGATATCAGCTAAAGAATTCTGATTTATAGTTTTTATTATACTGTTAGCAATAGCATCTGATGAAATATCACAAAAATTCACGTTTGAAAAGCCGGAAAAATATTGAAGCGGACCTACAGTTTTGGTACTTATAATATTTTTCTGCAAAATCAATGCTTCTAAAATCGTTATACCAAAACTCTCACTTTTTGAGGGTTGGACATACAAATCACAATTTTTAATATATGGATAAGGATTACTATTAAAGCCTGCAAATACCACTTTGCTTTCCAGCCCAAATTTACATACAAGTTCTTCTAAGTTTTTTAATTCCTCTCCGTCGCCAACAAAATACCATTTAAAATCTATACCATACTGTTTTAACAACGACGCTGCTTCTACTGCAAGATCAATTCCCTTATCGCTTGTTAACCTTGCAACAGTTACAATATTTAAATCACCGGAAAAATCCACACCATATTCATCAGATTTTCTAATTATCTTATCATAATCAATTATATTACCGATTAATTCTGTTTTATCATTTAAATAGCTGAAATTCTTTTCAATATTTTCTTTTACTTCATTAGAAACAAATAAAAGTTTATGTAAATTTTTAGTGACTTTTTCCGAAAAACACTCATTATATATAACGCCGTCGTGATAAACCGCAATATATTTCTTACAATGGAATTTAAGTAACGAATACCTCCAATTTTGGCAATAATGATAATTTACAATAACATCATACTTTTTAAACAATAAGTATATGTGCATTATCAGAACATTAACATAATTAAGAAATTTATTAAAAAGTACATTTTTACTTCTTACAACTTTCTTTATATTAAATACCTTTTTAATTTTAACATTATCGTTAATCAACGATTCGCTAAGCAATGAAAAATCATCACCATAAGTTAAAACAGTTATTTTTAAAGGATAAGCGCTTAATTTTTCTGTTAAATCAAGCAATGATTTTTCAACGCCACCGATTTTAAAATCTTCCAAAAAAAGCAATATTTTCTTCATTTGTACATCATGCACCTAAATATTAATTTCAAAATTTATATTATAACTATTATACAACACATAAAGGTATCCAGTCAATAAAAGCACTCTAAAAGGCTAGCTTAAAGAGTGCTAAAAATAGATAATTTAATTATATGTTACCCCAACAGCTCTTTAAGAAGTCTCGTAACCTCAGATGCGGGAGCTTTACCCTTTAGGGCACGCATTGACTGACCGATAAGGAAGTTAAAAGATTTTTCCTTGCCCTGCTTATACTCGTCAACAGCTTTCGGATTGGCAGCAATAATTTCCTCAATTACGCCTTTGATAGCAGACGTATCGGACACCATCTGCATATTATGCTCTTTAACATAATCCTCAGGGATAACATTTTCATTAAATACTGCTTCAATAACTTTCTTTGCGGAATCACGGGAAATCTTGTTATTGGTTAAAAGATTAATAACCTCACCCAAGGATTCCTGACGGAATGACATATTCTCCGGCAGAGTTTGGGTATCGTTAAGCAGTTTCATAATATCGCCCATAATGAAGTGAGCAGAGTCCTTCGGATTATTTGTAATCTCAACAGTTTTTTCAAAAAGTGAAGCAAATTGAACAGTGGAACAAATGATATCCGCGTCATACTCTGTGAGAGAATACTGACTGATATATCTCGCTTTCTTAGCCTCCGGAAGTTCCGGCAGGGTGTTCTTAATATGCTGAACGTACTCATCCGACAATTCAATAGGCGGCAAATCCGGCTCCGGGAAATACTTATAATCCTGAGCATCCTCTTTACTTCTCATTGAGTAAGAAGTACCTCTGCTATCATCCCATCTTCTTGTCTGCTGAACTACCTTTTCGCCGTCCTCAATAAGCTCTATCTGGCGGCGTGCCTCTGCCTCAACGGCATTATGAATAGCCTTAAAAGAGTTAATATTTTTCATTTCGGTTCTTGTACCGAATTTATCCGAACCTTTAGGCATAACAGAAACGTTAACGTCGGCACGCAGACTTCCCTCCTGCATCTTGCAGTCGGAAACACCGCAGAACTGAAGAATTGCTCTTAATTTTTCAACATATTCCACTGCTTCGTCGGCAGACGCAATATCAGGCTCCGACACAATTTCAAGAAGTGGAACACCGCAGCGGTTATAGTTTACAAGCGTGCTGTCGGTCCATTCGTCGTGAACAAGCTTTCCTGCATCCTCTTCCATATGAATTTCGTGTATTCTTACCTTTTTCTTTCCGCCGTTTACCGAGTCGTTAATCTCAACCCAGCCGTTACGGCAAATAGGCAGATAAAGCTGTGAAATCTGATAAGCCTTAGGCAAATCGGGATAAAAGTAATTTTTTCTGTCAAATTTGTTGTACTGAGTAATCTCGCAGTTAAGGGCAAGTCCCGTTCTAACTGCATACTCAACAACTTTTTTATTTACAACAGGCAGGGTTCCGGGCATACCTGAGCAGATTTCGCACACGTGGGTATTAGGCTCTCCCCCAAATTCCGTTGTACAGTTACAGAAAATTTTTGTCTTGGTTGAGAGTTCTGTATGAACCTCAAGACCGCATACTGTCTGAAATTCCATTTACTTCACTCTCCTTTATATCAATTGAGGCTTTTTTGTGTGGTAATCAGTAGCATTCTGATACGCAAAGCCTGCTGTAAGAATTGTTTTTTCATTAAATGGCTTACCGATAAGCTGCATACCTACCGGCATATTATCATTGTCAAAACCACAGGGCAAAGCCAATGAGGGCAAGCCTGCAATATTAATCATAACAGTATAAATATCGCCAAGATACATTGCAAGGGGATCTGACAAACCTTCGCCCATTTTAAGAGCTGTTGTAGGAGCAACGGGACCTAAGAGAAAATCATATTTCTCAAACGCCTCGTTAAACGCTTTGCAGATAAGTCCCTTTGACTGGAGCGCTTTTTTATAATAAGCGTCAAAATATCCGGAAGACAACACGAAGTTGCCAAGCATAATACGCTTTTTAACTTCCATACCGAAGCCTTCGCTTCTTGACTTGAAATAAACGTCACGGAGATTATCGCAATTTTCAGCCTTGAAGCCATATTTAATACCGTCAAATCTTGAAAGGTTGGAGCATGCTTCGGCACAGGCGATAATGTAATATGTGGGAATTGCATATTTAACTATAGGCATTGAAAATTCTTCAACCTCTGCGCCCAGTTCTCTTAAAGTATCGGCGGCTGACTTTACGGCAGCGGCAACGTCTGAATTAATACCCTCACCGAAGAAATCAGTAGGAATACCGATTTTCATACCTTTGATATTATCGGTCTTTATATCGTTAACGCTGAACACTTCCGACTCCATAGAGGTACCGTCTTTAACGTCCCTGCCTTTGATGATATTGAATACCGCTGCAACATCCTCAACATTTTTTCCGACAGGACCAATTTGGTCAAGAGATGACGCATAGGCTATAAGTCCGTAACGCGAAACTGCACCGTAGGTAGGTTTAAGACCTGTTACGCCGCAGAAAGAACAAGGCTGACGGATTGAACCGCCGGTATCGGAGCCGAGAGCAACAATGCTTTCATCAGCAGCAACAGAGGCTGCAGCACCACCTGATGAACCACCGGGTACTTTGTTAATATCCCAGGGATTTTTAGTTGCGCCGAAATATGAAGTTTCGGTAGTTGAACCCATGGCAAACTCGTCCATATTAAGCTTGCCTAAAGGTATCATATCCGCCTCTTTAAGCTTATTTATAACAGTTGCGTTATAAGGTGGTTTAAAATTATACAAAATTTTTGATGAACAGGTGGTAAGCTGTCCTTTTGTACAAATATTGTCTTTAATTGCAATAGGAACGCCCGCCAGTTCAGATACAAGTTCGCCATTATCAATGCGTTTTTGCACCTGCTCAGCTTGTTCAAAAGCAATTTCTTTATCAAAAGATGTATAACAATTATATGTTTTATCTTTGCTTTCAACTGCTTTTGCAACGCTTTCAACAGCATCCATAGCAGTGATTTCTCTGTTTTTGATTTTTTCCGACGTTTCAAATGCGGTCATTTCATAAATTTCCATACCGGCGCCTCCTAATCAACTGTTTTCGGCACTACAAAACTGCCGTTGCTGCTTTCGGGAGCGTTTGCCGTAATTTCGTCAGGTGACATTGACGGTGCAACCTCATCCTCACGCATAACATTTGTAAGGGGAAAACAGTGGCTCATTGCTTCAACACCCTCGGTGTCAAGTTCGTTGAGCATATCAATATATGCAAGAATGTCGCCCAGTTCTGCGCCCACCTTTTTTTCTTCGTCCTCGCTGAGAGTAATCCTTGCCAGCGATTCAAGATATTTTACCAATTCAGGAGTAATCTGCATTGTTTATCCTCCGTAATAAGTGATTATTTATTCTCAACAGGTCTGCGAAGCTTAATA
>CAYXLH010000048.1:13738-15249 GCA_964465835.1 uncultured Bacteroides sp.
TGCAGTTCTTTTACATTGATTTCTTTGAAACTCATCTTAAATCCTCCTTGCAAAAGACTGCTGCAAAATCTGCAGCAGCCCTATGATTCCTATATCTACTGTCTCACCTTAATGTGCACCTCACGAAGCTGCATTTCCGTTACATAGTTTGGTGCACCCAAAAGCATATCCTGTGCATTTGAATTCATCGGGAATGCTATAACCTCTCTGATATTCTCTTCGTCTTTAAGGAGCATTATCATTCTGTCAACACCGGGAGCCATACCTGCATGAGGCGGTGCTCCATAGTGGAATGCGTTATAAAGAGCGCCAAATTTTTCTTTAATTACTTCTTCGGTATAACCTGCCATTTCAAAGGCTTTAATCATAACGTCGGGTCTGTGGTTACGAACTGCGCCTGATGAAAGCTCTACACCGTTACAAACAATATCGTACTGATATGCTTTGATTTTAAGCGGATCTTCGTTGAGAAGCGCATCCATTTCGCCCTGAGGCATTGAGAAAGGATTGTGAGTGAAAATCAGCTTTCCGTCTTCGTCCTTCTCATACATCGGGAAGTCGGTGATATAGCAAAATTCAAATCTGTCTTTATCAATAAGGTCAAGACGGTTTGCAAGCTCTGTTCTGATCTGACCTGCAAGCTCGTTAACAACCTTTGGAGTATCACAAATAAAGAACAGGGTATCGTCGGTTTTGAAATTAAAAATTTCTCTAAGCTGCTGTTTTTTATCGTCGGGTAGGAATTTATCAATAGGACCTTTGTAGGAGCCATCCTCCAACACCTCAATATATCCAAGACCCTTCATTCCGATTTCAAGGGCAAATTTAAGCATTTTTTCAAACCAACCCTTTGACTGCTTTGCACAGCCGGGAACATTGATACCTCTTACCGGTCTGCCCTTAAAGGCTTTAAACTCAACATCGCTGAAAAAGTCAGTCAAATCAACAATTTCAAGCGGGTTTCTCAAATCCGGCTTGTCGGTGCCGTACTTAATCATAGCCTCTTCATAAGGGATTTTTACAAACGGAGCAGGAGAAACCTTTTTACCGCCGCCGAATTTTACGAATGTATCATATAAAACATCCTCTGCAACTGCGAAAACATCCTCCTGTGTTGCGAATGCCATTTCGTAGTCAAGCTGATAAAACTCACCGGGTGAACGATCTGCTCTTGCGTCCTCATCTCTGAAGCAAGGGGCAATCTGGAAATATTTATCAAATCCCGAGGTCATAAGAAGCTGTTTAAACTGCTGCGGAGCCTGGGGCAGAGCATAAAATTTGCCCTCGTGCTTACGTGACGGAATGATATAGTCACGGGCGCCTTCAGGTGATGAACATGTAAGAATTGGAGTTGTAATCTCGGTAAATCCGAGAGATGTCATTTTTTCTCTGAGAAAAGCGATAACCTTGCTGCGGAAAAGATTAGTATCGTGTTCTTTCTTATTTCTCAAATCAAGGAAACGGTACTTAAGTCTAACATCTTCTCTTGTTTCCTTTGATTCGCTGATTTC
>CAYXLH010000049.1:0-13613 GCA_964465835.1 uncultured Bacteroides sp.
AAACATAATCCACACTGTCGTATGCTATATCAAGCGCCGTTGCTTCCCAATCGCCAAAGGTTGGAGAATTACGTGACGATGAACCGCAAAGGACGGTTTCAATGGAATCATCAGTCCATTTCATCATTTTTGACGCTTCAAGGGCAAGCTTACCGTATTCGGAGGCTGATTTTGCACCCATCTGCCATCTGCCGTCCATCTCATTTCCAAGGCACCACAGCTTAACATTCCAGGGTTCCTTATAACCGTGAGAAACTCTTAAATCACTCCATTCAGAACCACCTTTATGATTCATATATTCTACAAGATTACGGGCCTCATCGGCTCCCCTTGTGCCTAAATTAACAGCCATCATACAATCTGTATCAACTTTTTTGCACCATTTCATAAACTCATTAGTACCGAAAGTATTAGGCTCAGTAGTGCCCCATGCAAGGTCGAGGCGTTTAGGTCGTTTTTCAATGTCGCCTACGCCGTCTTCCCAGTTATATCCAGAAACAAAGTTACCGCCGGGATATCTTACTGTAGGAACATTCAGCTGTTTAACTGCATTTATCACGTCGGTGCGAAAACCATTTTCATCCGCTTCCCTGTGGCTCGGGTCGTATATTCCACCGTAAACGGCTCTGCCCAGATGTTCAATGAACGAACCGTAGATTCTCTTATCAATTTCACCGATTTTAAATTCTTTAGCAAGTGTTAATGACGCTTTCATAAAATCTCCTTATTACGTACATACCGTATTTTTTATCAATTTTATCAAACACGTTACTTTTTTACAATACTATTTTAAAATTTTTTAACTCAAATTTAATGCAAACTTGACACAGGAGGTATATCATATGTCTGTGATTACTTATAAAGACATAAAAAACAACGAAACTATAAAAACTTATATTCAAAAGGCTGATGAGTCGCTTGTTGCCCTTGGCTTTACGGAGCACAGTTTTGCGCACGTAACCAATGTTGCAAACACTGCCGAGTACATTCTGAAAACTATGGGGTACGGCGAGCACGAAACCGAACTTGCAAAAATTGCAGGATATATGCACGATATAGGTAATGTTGTCAACAGAGTTGACCATTCGCAGTCAGGAGCAATTATGACATTCAGAATACTTGACAATATGCAGATGCCTGCAGAAGATATCGCAACTATTATAACTGCTATCGGAAACCATGATGAAGGAACAGGAGTAGCGGTGAATCCTGTGGCCGCGGCGCTTATTCTTGCAGACAAAACGGACGTGCGCCGTTCAAGAGTGAGAAACAGGGATATGTCAAAATTTGACATTCACGACAGAGTAAACTACTCTGTTGAGAAATCAACGCTTAAAATTAACAGGGGGAAAACGCTTATTAAGCTTAAACTTCAGATTGATACGAGGATAAGCTCCGTTATGGATTATTTTGAAATTTTCCACGTAAGAATGACAATGTGCAGAAAAGCAGCAGAACTGCTGGGGCTTCAGTTCAAGCTGATTATTAACGAACAGCAATTAATGTAGGCAAGGCAAAAAAATACCGGGGTCCACTTCATTTCGTGAACCCCGGTTTTCTTTTATAAATCTTTATATACTTATGGTTAGGTGCTGTAATTAATCAAATCTTTTACAACCTGTGAGGCTATAAGAAGTCCGACTGCAGAGGGCACAAAAGCATTTGAACCCGGCAGGGTACGTTTATCCAAATCTTCCTCGCTTAAAAGTTCCTTTACTTCGTCAGAATTAACTTTGACAGCCTGTTCCTCGGAAAAAACCACCTTTAATTTTTTAACGCCAAGTTTTTTTAATTCTCTGCGCATTACCTTAGCCAAAGGGTCATACTGTGTTTTATATATATCGGAAACACGAAAAGCTGACGGGTCGGTTTTATTGCCTGCACCCATTGAAGAAATAATCGGCACATTTTTACTTTCACATATTTCGGCAAGCAGGAGTTTTGCTTTTACCGTATCAACAGCATCAACTACATAGTCGTACTGTGTAAAATCAAACATATGAGCAGTATCTTCAAGAAAAAAGCATTTATAAGTTTTAACACGACAGTCGGGGTTTATATCTGCAATACGTTTTTTCATAACATCGACCTTATACTGTCCTACCGTTGAATGAAGGGCAATTATCTGGCGGTTTATGTTGGTAATACTTACGGTATCGCTGTCAATCAAATCCACTGCTCCTACACCGCTTCGTACAAGGGCTTCAACGGCATAACCGCCGACGCCGCCTATTCCGAACACGGCTACACGGCACCCTGACAATTTTTCTATGCTGTTTTGTCCGAAAATCAGCGCTGTGCGTGAAAATTCATTTTTCATAGTGATTTTCTGCCTTTCGGTTTATTTACTATTATCATACCAAGTGTCACAAGAAGAAGAGAAACAAGTCCCCCAATCCAGCCGGAAGTATTTTCCCTGAGCAGCAGCATTGACAGAAAAAAGCCGAATACGGGAGTCATAAAACCGCACACTGCTACCCTTGAAACATCGTTATACTTTAAAAGAAGGCTCCACAGAGAGTAAGCCACCGCAGAAAGCAAAGCGAGATACACAAGAACCGCAGCTGCTTTTTGATTTTCAAATTTTAATGTACCACCTAGCGCCAATCCTGAGACAGTTAAAATAATACCGCCCAGAATAAACTGATAGCCCGAGAGCATTGCAGGATCGCTGCTGAATGAATATTTACGCATAAAAACTGTGGAAAACGCATAGGACACAGAGGACACAACTATAAGTATTTCCGAAAAGGTATCGGATTTTGCAGATGTACCGCCAGGGATATTAACAAGTACGATACCGACAAATCCGATAGCGCATCCGACAATTTTAGTTAAATTAATTTTTTCTTGCTTAAAGATAAAACAGGAAATTATTATTGCAAAAAATACGCTTGTACCGTTGATAATTGAGGCTTTACTGCCATCTGTTCCGGCAAGGCCGATATAAAATGCCAGATACTGCACAATAGTCTGAAACACGGACAGGACGGCAATTTTTGGTAAATCTTTTTTACATGGTATTAAAAATTTTTTCTCTCCAATGCTAAAAATCAAAACTGTCAACACACCTGCAAGAGTAAATCTTAACCCTGCAAACAAAATTATTGATGGTGTATCGGAGGAATTAATATTAAACAGATTATATCCGATTTTAATTGCCGGAAAAGCCGAGCCCCACAACAGACAGCATATAGCGGCGGCAAACTGCATTACACCGTTTTTACTTAAAACTGATAATTTGCTTTCTTTCATTATTACCGTTACCCTATAAAAAATGCAGGCAACAGATAGCTGCCTGCATTAATGATTGTTATTTTAAATTAAAGGCGTGTGATCTGCTTTGTATTCATAAGGTAATCGTCACTTGCAGGGAAATGCATATCATACTTAATTGTAAGAGATGCGCTCTTATCCTTAAGTACGGCAACATTAGCATGTGTAACTGCTACCTGTGCAACCTCGTGATAATCAGCCTCAATAACTTCCTTGGAAGCAACATTAATCTTAACTATTGCGGTACCGCCCATATAGTTAACCTTAATATTTTCGTTAGCGTCGCCCTGTGAGAAGGAAAGAACGGAAATGCTTGATACAACGCCTGCAATATCACCGAGAGTGTTAAATACGTGACCCTGGCAGTCCATACCGGGAGCAGACATATTAAACATTTTCGGCTGTAATGTAATAGTGATAGTACCGTCGCCGTTATCTGCAACATTAGCGGCAAGAATATCATCTGCAACAAGTCTTGATGTTGTAAGAGATTCACCGTTAATATCAACGTCCAACTCAGGATTTCTGTTTGTGCAGGGTGGAATACCGTTAAGTCCGTTAGAGAACAGTCCACCTACAACGCCGGGAACAAGGTTGTTAATCATTGAGTTTTCTTTACCTTCAATAAGAATACTTTCTACCTGAAGGTCATCCTCGCCCAAGAGTGTATAGAAGGTTTCTGTCTTGCCCTCAGCGTTCTTATACTGTGAAGTCAAGGTCTTAGTGTGGTCATAGCACTCATTATAGAATGCAACAACATCATCAAGACTTTCAAAAGAAACTCCACCGTATGTACCTGTTTTGAGCTCATCAATAACTATCTCATCAACAATTTCCTCTGCGGCGGCATCTGTTGTTGCAACCTTAGCAGGTGAAATAGCTATGATCAGAATTACTGCGACCATGAGCAGTACAAATACTGTAAAAAGTACTTTATTAAATGTTTTAAGCGGTGCTTTAGATTTTACCTTTGCCATAAGAATTTCTCCTTAACATAGTTTTACTATTTAATAATACATTAAACTTCAAACAAATTCAACATTTTTTTTAAATTTTATTAAAATATGTTATAATATTAATTAATAAATTATGAAATAAGGGTATAAATTATGGAAATTACGCCTATTGCAAAGATTTTTAACTGTTACAGTGATAAATTCGGTGTGCCGAGGCAAAGCGCTCTGATAGAGGAAACCCAAAGTGAAATAAGATTTCTTAAGCCATATTCAAATCCGGACGCAGTACGGGAACTTGACGGCTTTAGTCACATATGGTTGATATGGCAGTTTGATAAAAGTATGACGGATAAATTTAATCCTATGGTGCGCCCTCCCCGTTTGGGCGGAAACAAAAGGGTTGGAGTATTTGCCAGCCGTTCACCTTTCAGACCGAATAATCTCGGTTTATCCTGCGTTAAGCTTGAAGAAATTAAACTCAGCGAAAATAACCAACCCATACTTATTGTCAGCGGTGCTGATTTAATATCAGGCACGCCTATATTTGACATAAAGCCGTATATTTCTTTCAGCGACTGCCGCAAAGACGCTGTTAGCGGTTATGCTGATGAAATGAAAGACTATGCATTAACTGTTGAAAATACTTGCAAGTTAGATTATATTAATGATATAAAACTAAGAGACACGATAATTAAAATACTTGAAAGCGACCCTCATCCCTCATATCAAAATGATGAAAACAGAATTTATGGCTTTACCGTAGGAGGATATGAAATCAAATTCAAAGTGCAAAATGGAAAGGCAATAATTAAAGAGGTGGAAAATGGACGATAAAGAATTATTAGAAAGCAGAATGGTAGATTTATCCCAAAGAGCGTTTAACAGGAATTACACAACGCACAGTGAATTTCTAAATACAGAAGAAATAAGCCTGCTTAAATCCCTGCACCTGCCAACCAATTACATTTTATACGGTGGATATGACAATGCAGAAAGATGCGTTGCAGGATTCGCCTGTGACAATACGGCAGATTTTCCAATTGACTGCATTGAAATATCCCCTGTTAATGAGAAATTTGCGGACAAGCTCAGCCACCGTGACTTTCTCGGTTCGCTGATGAATCTTGGAATTAACAGAAATCTGCTGGGCGACATTGCAATAAAAGACAGTACAGGCTATCTGTTTTGTCTAAACAGTATATCACAGTATATTATTGATAATTTAAACAGAATCAAGCACACATCGGTAAAATGCAGTATATATGACGGTGCTCCCGATTTTGTAAACGAACTGCCCCAAAGCGAAGAAATAATAGTATCTTCTATGCGTGCCGACGCAGTAACCGCGGCTGTGTATAATTTATCAAGAAAAAGTACGGGAGAGCTGTTTTCGTTAGGGAAAGTATTTATCAATTCAAAACAGACATACAAAGAATCAGTTTTGCTGAAAGATAATGACATGGTTACCGTAAGAGGATTCGGCAGGTATATTTTTGAGGAACAGTTAAGGGAAACAAAAAAGCACCGATACGTTGTATCGGTGCGGATATACAGATAATATTAACTTTTCCTGCTGTCACTTACATACAACGGTTTTAACAGACGACCATGCTCCGTAAGTTGTCTTGCCGTCAATGGTTTTATATGCTCTAACCTTAACATAATATTTAACGCCTTTTGTAAAATTCTTGCCTGTATAAGAAGTAACGGATGCTCCGCTGACTGACTTCTTTGCGGCAAGTTTTTTGAATTTACTGTCACGGGAATAATAAATCTGATAACCCGAACGAGAGCCTGATGATTTTTTCCACGTGGTTTTAATCTGCGTTTTTGCCGGAGAGGTAACGGCGCTTAATGTGGTTTTAGACGGAACGGTACAGGTATTAAGCAGCTTGCCTTTTGAGCCTTCAACAGCAACAGAGCCGTCATTGATATATGCGCTGACATAATAACTGTACTTTGTACCCGGCGTTAAACCTGTAACTTTATAGGTAACGGTTGAATTGCCCTTGATGGTTTTAATTTTCTTTGATGTCTTTTTACTGTTGCTGTATTTATAAACGCAGTAACCGTCGGCGGCGGACATCTTATTCCATTTAAGAGTAAACGAAGTTGTTGTTCTGTTTGCCGCGGTAAGTGAACTTACAGAAGCAGGACGGGTACATTTTGTATTATAAGACGAATATGCGCCGTATGCGCCCTTATACGCTTTTACCTTAACCGAATATTCATTAGCGGCGGTTAAATTATTAAGAGTTACGGAATTTGAGGTAACTGTTTTACTGAAATTAGTTTTCTTCGTATTATTTTTTACATAAACATAATACTTTGAGGCACCTGATACCTTATTCCAGGAAAAGCTGAGACTTGTAGAATTTCTTGCCTTACAGGTAAGACCTGTTACCTTGGCAACATTTGCCGAAGAAGACGGCGCGTCTGAGCTTGACGATGAAGAAGAACCCATTGTGCATTTTGCACTTGGCATTGAGGTATAAACAGGGATATAAAAAGTCTTCGGCTGGGACAAAATATCCGCGTCCTTATACGCCTTATAGTTGATTGCGGATTCGTCAACCGCTGCCTGCACATTTGCCATATATTCGTGATTGTATAAACTTCCCGACTTTTTGTTTACATTAAATTTCTGCAGATAACCTGTGTTCTGATATGTGGAAAAAGAATTTGAGATATAGTCTGCGCCGTTATAAATCGCCAAATAAGGGTTTGTCCATGGTCTGCCGTAATTAAAATATGTAGTTCTCAAAGCAGATTTCAGGATATAACCCACCTTGCCATTAGTTGTATAAGAAGAACCGCTTTCATTATAAAGGCGGACTTTATAGTAACTGCCATAGGTGCCGATATATGTCATATACTGACCGGAAGCGACGGACGTAGCTGTTCCGCTGCCTTTTTTTGTTTTGGAATCGTATGAAGAATAAAGGGTAGTTTTTTTTGTGCTTTTCAAAAACCCTGCAGCCCAGGCAAGACCCTGAGTACCTGATGAATACGCTCCTATATTAAAGTAATTGTATATTCCTTTAAACGGAAGTTTTGTGCCTACGGCTCCGCTGGCTTTCGGAGAACTATTGCCAACCTCCTGAACAATTTTTGAGGCAAGATAATATGCACTCATATTACTGTTTTTTGCAGCGGACATAATACAGGTTGAATATTTAACGTGATTACCGTTGCTGTTTTCGTAAGTAACCTTTTTTCCCTCGGTATCAACATACGAAATATTACTACTGTGCATCCAGGTAGATGCAACAATAGACTCTACACCCTCTTTTGTCTGGTTAGCGTCATAAGAGGTGGACTCAAACTGAAAGATGTATTTTTCAGTAAGCCAGTTTCTCGGGTCCATATAGTATTTAACAGCCTTTTCGGAAGCGGAAATCCACGAGGAACCCTCTTGAGGAACATAAGAGCCGTTTTTTCTACACTTGGAACAACTGCAATAGTAAGCGCTTGAAAGCGAGGACTGTTTTTGAATAAGTTGTTTTGAATGAGAGGAGCGTTCCCCTGCTACTGCATCAGACCATTTAAGCCCTGTATTAAACGGTTCAAACTTCCATTCAGGGTGCTTTGTATGCAGAGACACAAGTGAATCAAGATAGCTTTCAGGAAAGCCTTTGCTTTTCAGCTGTTCTCTGTATGTGGCGGCACTGACGACAGATGACGCCGGCACAATACAGACAACTATTGTAATAATTGAGAGTATGACAGATAAAATTTTCTTATTCATAATATATACACCTTAAAACAATCGTAAAATTTTATTATTTATAGTATTATGATACCATTTTGTAATTTTTTTGTCAATCATGATATACATATTGTAATATTTTTGTGAGATGAAATTGTTGATATTTTGTCGGAATATGTGTATAATTGTAACATAAAGAGGTGAATATTATGAGCATAAATGACACGGAATTAATTGAAAACATCAAAACACCCAGAGAAATTCTGCGCAACAACTTAATTAATCTGCGAAATACCAACGACTTAACACAGAAAAACATAGCCGATATACTCGGTCTTGAAAGAAGCACGTACACCTCTTGGGAAAAAGGACGAAGCAGTCCTAAACCGAACGAGATTGTTAAACTTGCAAAAATTTACAATGTAACCACGGATTATCTTTTAACAGGAAAAAACAGTGAAAAAATACAGGTTGAAAATTTCAGCAATTATGACCGTGGCGTTTACGGCGACTCAAACATCAGTGAGTTAACGGATTTTGAAAAAACATTACTGCTGAAAATAAGAGTATTGAATACAAAGGATAAACAAAAAATTGCCATTTTTCTAGATCAATTCAACATATAACAAACATAAAGCTGTCCCACAAATCGTGGGACAGCTGTTTTAATTTATCTTCTCGGTGGTGGGAGGAAATCGTCTCCTGAATTCATCTGATTATCAAGTTCCTCCTGCTTTCTTCTTTTTTTAGCTATGCGCTTTTTATCCTTTTGAAGCCTTGCAATAAAAATTATTACATAAGCAATCAAAGCAATTATAATTACGAACAGCACAAGCAATACAATTTTATTTGAGAAAAACTTTTTAAGAGTGTTAAGTATTTTCAAAAATGTTGATAGTTCAACAGTCTGAGCCGCCACAAGCTGTACTGTTGCAACAGTCTGGTCAGCATAAATAATATTTGCTTTACAGATTTTATCGCCTTTTGTAACAGGAGCATCAATTTCATTAGGTGGATTAATAGGTTCAATTGCAACGGCGGATGGATCAAGCGTTGACGGAACAAGGGAGGTTACATCCTCCTGCGCAACAAGCTGAACCATATCGGCGTCTTTACCGTTAATAACCGGCACTTCGGTAACAACATCATTCTGACGTATTACGGTGGTATATTTCAACGAATCAAACGCCCAGTCAAAAAGAGACGCTGCATCAATAAATGAACATTTGGTATCAAGACCTTTAAGATTTTTTATAGGTGAGCCCATTACAATAGCAAGGTAATTGTAGCCGTTTTTGGAGGCTTTGGTGATTAAGCAGTAGCCGGCTTCACTGGTGGAGCCTGTTTTTATACCCTCGGCATACTCATAATAATAGGTAAGATGAGCCTTATCAAGCATAAAATTTGTATGTATAAAGGTAATATTTTTATAATTGTAGCTCTTTGTAGTTGAAATTTTGTTAAAGATATCGTTTTTCATAGCCTCAAGGGTAATGATTTTCATATCATTAACAGTTGTGTAATGGTTGGGATTATGAAGTCCGTCGGGATTAACAAAATGAGTATTTTTGCATCCGATGGATTTTACCCAATCATTCATCATCTGAACAAAAGTATTGGTATCTCCACCTACAAATTCAGCCAAAATCTGGCACGAATCACAGGCGGAATGAACCATAGTGAGATATAAAAGCTGTTCTATTGTAAGGCTTTCGCCCACCTGAATACCGGCAATCTGCGCCCCTGTATTTAAAAGTGAATCATATGCCCCCTGAGACATTGTAGCTTTTTGGCTCAAATCGGTAACATTATTAAGCACAACCATTGTTGTAACAATTTTCGTAAGTGATGCGGGGTACATCTTTTCATCAGCATTTTTCTGCGTTACCACAGGGTAGGAGTCATCATCAAGATTAACGAGCATATAAGCCTTTGCATAAATTTTTTTATCAGGCTTGTATTCTGCGGCATTAGCTGACAAAGGAGCACACAATACAGTTAAAATTAATATAGTAAAGGTCATAAAAAGAGACAACGCTTTTTTCATACACTTGACACCTCGTAAAATAAATTATATTATATAGAATAGATTTTAGCTAATCGTTTTTATAATATTAACACATTTAAAGATAAAATAAAAGTAGTATTACTAAAAAATATCGGAGGAAATTATGGTATATATAACCGGAGACACTCACGGCGACCTGAGTTTCTTTAAAAGCCCCAAACTTAAAAAGCTGACCGACGATGATATACTAATCATATGCGGTGACTTCGGCTTTTTGTGGGACAAAAACAATTCTAAAGAAAAGAAAGCCATTGCCCAGCTGCAAAAGAAAAAATATACCATTTGCTTTGTTGACGGTTCTCACGAAAACTACGATATACTGTCCCAGTATGCTCCTTACAGATGGAAAGGCGGCAATACCCATAAAATTGCATCGAATATTTTTCATCTGCTGAGAGGAGAAATATTTACATTCGGCGGCAAAACATTTTTCTGTATGGGCGGTGGTGAAAGCGAGGACAAGGAAATGCGTGAAGAGGGCGTTTCCTGGTGGAAGGAAGAAATGCCCAGTGCAGATGAACTGCGAAACGGTGCAAGAAATCTTAAAGACTATGATTTTACCGTTGACTATGTTATTACTTATGAGGCTCCTGCATTGGCAAAAGATTTTATCAAGCTTCATTCAAATCAGGATGTGCACTTAACGCCGCTGAATACTTATCTTCAGGAGCTTATGAAAAGCGTTGATTATATGCACTGGTATTTCGGCTCTATGCATCTTGATTTGCCCATAAGTAAAAAAACTACTGCTGTTTTTAATGAAATAATTCCCATAAAATAAATTTTCCGTCCCGAGCATAAACATCGGGACGGTCTTTTTATTGTTTAAAATATTTATAATTCACAGATAACTACATTACTCTCGGCACCCCAGGAATCTATAGCCGTTACAGATACATAAGCTGCATTTTCAGGAACATTTGAGGGCAGACGAAGCTCGGCGGTATCGGACATATTATCAAGTCCCAATACAAAGTCGCTGAAATACAGAACTTCGTTAATCTTTTTTGGCGAGGCTGACTCATAGTCTTTACTGTCGCTCTCTACCTCGTTATCCTCATCGTCATATTTAACAACATTTCCATCATAGTTCGTTTCGTCAAATTCAAGAATCTGTCGGTTTTTATCCATAAACTGAAGCTTATACGAATGAACAAAATCGTCATCGGTGCCTGCTTTAAATGAAATCATCTTCTGCGGTTTATCGTTGATGTCTTTAATATCACTGATTTTAACAGATAATTTTTCATCAAGCACTGGAGCTTTATTATAATTCTTTCTGTCAACAGTATATTTTGACGGAGACGTAAACGGCGCTTCAATAACCCAAGGCTCTTTCATTTCTTCGCCTGTGGCAGAATTAAGACGTTCAACAGTCACCTTATCATTTTCAATTTCCATATAAAGGCACACCGGCACGTCGTCACCGATATTATTTCCATACGCGTCAACCGGAACAGTGCCGTTGAATTTTCCGCTTTCAAGCTCTATATAATCAAGACTTTGGGTGGTGAATGCAGTAAATTCACCCTGCCAGATTGAACGCTCATCAAGAAGTGAATAATGCGAATGTCCTGAAATTGAAACTACCTGACTGTAATCCTTAAGCACGTCATAAATATCATCATTTCCCCATTCATCCGAACCGTAAACGGTGTCCGTAGGATTAAGATGAGTAATAACAAAAATCGGCTTATCAGGGTCATCTGCCACCGCTTTATCGAGCTCTGCTCTTATCCATTTTTTATTACGGTATGACTTATCGTAAGAGCCGTCGGAGGAGCTCCAGCAGATAAAATGATAACCGTTGATAATTTTGTGACCGTAGGGATATTCGCCTGTATATTTTGTAAAACGCTTCTGCATTTTTGCAGGAGTTGGGATTTCGCCTGTTTTGGTAAAGTAATCAAGCCAGTAATCGTGGTTGCCCATTATGTAAAGAGGAATGGGCTTTTCACTGTCAGCCATTACCTCGTCATAAATTTCTTTGCAGTTTTTCCATGCATTTCTTGCTCCTACATCGGTAAAGTCACCACCAATAAGAAGAGCGTCCATACCCTTATTTTTTAACATTGTAAGAGTGTTTTTATAGGACTCATACTGATGACAGCTTTTATTGTCTGTATCAGGCATCTGCAAATCGCTTATTACACCAACTCTCAAGGTATTATTCTTGGTTTCAACGGTGTATGTTTTTGTTTTGTCCGTTGTTTTGGCATATCCGAAATGCACTCCCAATGCTGCACCGACCACCGCAACGGTAGTTACAGCGGACACGATTATTTTTGCTGCTTTTTTCATAATTCCTTCTCCTGAAAAAATTGTATTAATGATATTATACATTAACTTGTAATATTTTACAACAAAAAAGACATCAGAAAACAGCAAGTTTATACTATTACAATCAACCGTTGATTATTTCAAAAAATATATTGTCCGCCGTTAAAATTCCCATTTCATCAAGTTTTTTATCCGCCGAATTATCAGCCGAACAGCCTAAAAAGGCAAATAGCAATAATGATAATATCAAGATATTGATAAAAACTTTTTCATTATAATTCCTTTCATATTCTAGTTAATTATGCTTTTGCCCAATAGGATACATTACTTGAATCGTAAGAGCAATAATTGTAAAAATGTTTATAGACTCCCCACCTTCCCCATTTTGATGTAACATAGCAGCCTGCCATACCTACCTTTACCTGACTAACAATGCCAGAATGGTTTGCGGATTTTCCATAATATATCCTATTTTTCTCTTTAATTCCGTCTTCATAATATAAGTGTAAAAATAATGAAAAGGTAACAAATGTTTTTATAAATTTTTGTAAAAATAATTAACGCCGCAGCAAACATATGCCGCGGCGTTTACAATCAATGCGTAATAATATCTGATTTTATTCTACTGTAACGACCTTGGCAAGATTTCTCGGTTTATCCACATCAAGACCTTTATCGGATGATACATAATACGCCAAAAGCTGAAGCGATACAACAGCCGGTATTGCCGAAAAATCATCCTCACTATCGGGCAGTTCAAAGCAGCAGTCAATATCGCCGGTTTTAAGTGAACGTCGCACAAAAGTTATAACCTTTGCTCCTCTTGACTGCACTTCACGGATATTTGAAGTCTGCTTTGACATAAGATAATCCTGAGTCAAAAGAGCTATAACAGGTGTATCCTGTGTTATAAGTGCAATAGTGCCGTGTTTTAATTCGCCGGACGCAAAAGCTTCACAGTGGATATATGATATTTCTTTAAGCTTCAAAGCCGCTTCAAGAAGAGAGGGATAATCAAGTCCTCTGCCTATCATAAATGTGTGCTCGCAGCTAAGAAAATTTTTGCTAAGTTTATGAATTTCACTACGGCGGTTAAGCACATCCTGCACTGCACCGGGAATACGCATAATCTGTGATACAAAACTGTTTACGCCTTCAAAATTCAGCATACCTTTCAAATATGCAATATGCGCAGTTAAAAGATAAAACACGGTACTCTGGGCGGTATATGCCTTTGTTGACGCTACCGCAATTTCCGGTCCTGCGTTTGTATATATAACATTTTCACTTTCGTTTGCTATGGATGAGCCCTTCACATTGACTA
>CAYXLH010000050.1:0-13487 GCA_964465835.1 uncultured Bacteroides sp.
ATTATTAGCAAAAGAAAGCAGATTTTCCGTATATCCGTCAGTATAGCATAAAGCAACTTCTGCACTTCTGTCTCCCTTTGTGGTGGAAATATGAATAACTTCCTCCTGTATAGGATTGTAGCCTCTGCTTGTATTTATATATTCAACGAAAGAACGTATGCCGCCCTCATAGCAGTAAATATTGCCGTGGCTTTCATCGTCGTATTCGTCGTCGCCCGGTCTGTCCGGTTTTTCTCTTAAATCTTTAAGGCTGATTGAAAGACCGGCGTTAAGAAATGCCTGCTCTCTCAGCCTGCGTTCAAGAATTGTAAAGCTATATTTTGTTGTCTCCTGAAAAATATCCGGGTCTGCTTTAAATTTAATAAATGTACCGTGACCCTCGGCGACGCCGATTATATGTAAATCATTAACCGGTATTCCTCTCTCAAATCTCTGAGAATAAATATGACCATTTTGAGTAACCTCAACCTCAAGCCATTCAGACAGCGCGTTAACAACAGATGAACCAACGCCGTGAAGACCGCCTGATACCTTATATCCGGAACCGCCGAATTTACCGCCTGCGTGGAGCACAGTAAGTACAACCGTAACGGCAGGAAGTCCTGTTTTTTCATTAATGCCTGTGGGAATACCACGTCCGTTATCTCTTACAGTGATGATATTTCCCGGCAGAATTTCCACCTCAATGTGTGTACATACCCCTGCAAGAGCCTCGTCAATAGAATTATCCACAATCTCATATACAAGGTGGTGCAATCCTCTCGGTCCCGTTGAACCTATGTACATACCAGGACGTTTTCTTACCGCCTCAAGACCCTCAAGCACCTGAATATCCTTGGCGCTATATTCCTCGGTAACAACGGTATCAATATCCTCTTCCTCAAGATTTGTGATTTTTAATGCTTCTTCTTTAATTTCTTCTGCCATACAAAAAACTCCGTTTTCAGAAAAATTTTATATAAATTATTAATATACATTAATTAAATGACGCTCTTTTATTAAGCGTGCTTGTATTTAACGGGCTTACATATACCGCACTGTCGGTGACAATAAAGCTTTTAGGCAAATCAAAATTAACGTAAATAACACGCTTTTCCTTTTCCGCCTTTGCAAGATAATCTCTTGTGGCTTTATTAACCGTGGAGGTATCCATATCAAATATTCCTATAATTTTTTCGCTTGATATCATTGTATCTCCGCCGATATGCAGGTACATTATAAATCCTCTTTCAAACCTCCACCGCTGATGTGAAAGGTTTTTCCATTTTTTAATTTAAGAATTGTATTTTTATCACAGCAAGTTATAAATACCTGTCTGTCCTTTATATGATTTAACAGATAATCCTGACGGTTTTCATCAAGTTCGCTCATAACGTCGTCCAGAAGAATTATAGGTTCTTCCTCTGTTAAATTTTTAAGAAGTGCCGCTTCTGCTAGTTTTATTGCAAGCACACAGCTTCTCTGCTGACCCTGGGAACCGAACAGCCTTGCATTTATACCATTTATCAGTATTTCAATATCATCCCTGTGGGGTCCTGATGACGTAGTTTTATTAAAAATATCCTGTGTTCTGTTTTGTTCAAGGGTAAAAAGCAGGTATTTTTCTATCTCTGCTGTGTCAGCGGTAAATTTATCACTGCCGCAGTATTTAAGCTCAATTTCTTCTTTGCCGGAGCTTATACCGCTGAAAATATCTTTTACATAAGGTGTGAGGGATTCAATATATTTGATGCGCTGATAAATTATTTTTGCGCCTGTTTTAGCAACATTTTTGTCCCACACATAAAGCATTGCGTCAAGTGAAGAATTAAAGCTTATATCTTTCAGTAGGGCATTGCGCTGTTTTAACGCTTTATTGTAATCTCTCAGCAGATTTCTGTAACCTGATTTTATTTGGCACAGCGCATTATCAATAAATTTACGCCTTTCGGCAGGTCCATCCTTTATCATACTTAGATGAACCGGACTGAAGACTACCGCCTTTAATTCATCACCTAACTGTGACGGACTTTTTTTAGAAATGCCGTTAAGCTTTGCTTGACGTTTATTTTTTATAACAATTTCGGCATTCTGCTGCCTGTTTAAATTTTCAAATTCAATTTTAAGATGGCTGAAATCCTTGCCGAACTGAATTAACTGACTGTCCTTTACACCTCTGAAACTTTTTGCACCTGTAAAAAGATAAATTGCCTCAATAAGATTTGTTTTACCTTGTGCATTTTCGCCCCAAATAATATTAACACTTTCAAAATCAAGTTTAAGTGACTCAATATTTCTGTAATTTTCAAGTAGTAAATTATTTATCTTCATTGATTATAAGATAGTCTGTGCCGAAGGCGGTAATTGTATCACCGTTTCGTATTTTTTTACCTCTTGCGGTACAAACTTCGCCGTTAACTCTGATAATACCGCTTTGTATAAATTCTTTAGCCTGTCCGCCTGTTTCACTTATTCCTTTGAATTTTAAAAAAGACTGAAGCTGAATAAATTCTGTATTAATTTTAACTGTTTCTTTTGTATGCGGTGCTGTTTTTACTTTAATTCTCATTTCTAAGCCTCATTGGAAGTACAAGGAAAAAGAAGCTATTTGAATTTACAGAAGAAATTCTTGCAGGACTTACAGGACCTGTCAGCTCAATTTTAACTTCATCAACATCCACCGCATTAAGTGCGTCAAGTATAAATTTTGAATTAAAACCAATTTCTACTCTTTCGCCGGATGTATTTGCGTGAGTATAGTCAACAACACGGCCTAAACTTGAAACAGTTGAAACTCTCATCTGATCATTTTCAAAATGGCATCTTATTGGGTTTTTCTGATTATTTTCAATAACAGGCAGTGTTCTTTCAATACATTCAATAGCGCTTGATGTTTTAATAAGAACTGTTGTAGAAGTAGTTTTTGGCACTGCGCTGTTATAATCAATAAATTCTCCGTCAAGCAGGCGGCTTATGATACTGTAATTTTCTACATCAAATACAATATGTCTTTTACCAACACTTAAAGAAACATTCTTCTCTGATTCAAGGTTCATAAGTTTTTGAAGTTCTTTTATTGTCTTTTTAGGTACAATAAAAGAAATATCGTCGCCATCATAATCAACTGCTTCTGTTCTTATGGCAAGTCTGTATCCGTCAACGCCGATAAGCTTAAGCTCGCCTTTTTTCATTTCAAATTTAAGGCCTGTATATACTGGCTTTGATGTTTCTGCTTCTGCAACGGCAAAAATTGTCTGATTAATCATTGAATAAAGAAGTTTTTGATTAAGTTCAAGAGGATATCCTCCGTTAACAGAGGGCAGTTCAGGATAATCGTCTGCATCAATACCTGTTATGTTATACTGTGCAGCACCACTGATAATAGAAACAGCCGTATTATTTGTTTCTATTGTAACATCCTCATTTGGAAGTTTTCTGATAATATCGCAAAGCACTTTTGCATTAATTACAATTGCACCTGGTTCTGTAACACCTGCACTTAATATAGTATTAATACCAAATTCAAAATCATATCCTGTAAGACTTAAAGTGTCGCTGCCGCACTCAATAAGAATACCCTCTATTGTAGGGATTGTCACTTTTGAACTTACCGCTCTGATTACATTATTACAGGCGTTGCTTAATTCTTTTGTGTTGCAGGTAAATTTCATAACTGTCCTCCGTATCAATCAATAATAAATTGTTTTAGTAGTAGTATTAGGGGGTGTTTAAATTATTGAAAACTTTTATAAACCGCATTAATACTTGATTTTTTATGTGTAATCTTTATTTTTTATATGTTGAAAAAATGTGGATAAAGTGGAAAATATATTTTTTCAACAGTCTATGTTTAAAATTTTACTGTGGAAAATGAAAAAATTGTGTAAAACTTTATTGTTCATCCTTAATGTTATTTATGATATCACTGACCTGTGAATTTAAAGTTGAATCGGTTTTAATAAGTTCTCCGAACTTATCAATATTGTACATTACCGTTGAATGGTCTTTACCAAATTCTGCACCAATTGCCTCAAAACTCATATTTGTGGTTTCTCTTATAATATAAAAACACATTTTTCTTGCTCGTGAGATATTTGCTTTTTGCTTTTTTCCATAAATATCTTCAACAGAAACACCGGTGGTGCGGCTTACCTCGTCAACAATTCTGTTGATAGTTACCGGCAGAGGCTGGGTGTCGTTTAAAATATCCTTAATTGCCATTTGTGCAAGAGCTATTGTAGGCTCCTGATTGCCGAATATACACATTGCCTGGAGTTTTTTGGTAATGCCTTCCAGCTGGCGGATATTTGATTTAATTCTTTCGGCGATGTACTCAACAACATTCTGAGGAATATTGTTAAAATCAAGAAGTTCCGCCTTGCGCTTTATAATAGCACATCTTGTTTCATATTCAGGACTTTGAATATCAGCCAAAAGGCCACTTACAAATCTTGAACGGAGTCTGTCGGTAAGTGACTGAATTTCTTTCGGCGGACGGTCGGAAGTCAGCACAACCTGTTTTCCATTATCTACAAGGGAATTGAAGGTGTGAAAAAATTCTTCCTCAGTTTGTGTTTTACCGGCTATAAATTGAATATCGTCTACAAGAAATACGTCAATATTATTTCTATACTTATTATGAAATTCATCAACTGTCTTTCTGCCTAAACAGGAAATAAATTCGTTTGCAAAATCTTCCGTTTTAACATAAACTACTTTCATATCAGGATAATTACGTTTAACTTCATAACTGATAGCGTTAAGAATATGTGTTTTGCCCAAACCAGAATTACCGTAGATGAAAAGGGGATTATAATTTGAATGGCTTCTGCCTTTACTTATCTGTCCGCCCGGGTCTGCCGCAATGGCTTTAGCCGCTGTATAAGCAAATTTATTTGACGGACCTACTATAAAATTATCAAAAGTAAATGTATCGTTTTTAAAATCCTCCAAATCCTGCTGATTTTTTTCTTCCTTAGTTAAAAAATCCTCTGGACAGAGATATTCAATAGAAACGGGAAAACCGCAAATAGATTCAAAAGCTTCCGACAACAAATTACCGTACTGACCTACAACAGTATTTTTTCTAAAGGCGTTTGAAAAATGAAGCTGTACTTTATTATTTGTAAAATCAAGTATTTCTATCGGCGACAGCCACAGATTAAAGGCGGTTTCATTAATCTTTGTTCTGCAATATGAAAGCACGCCCTGCCATATATCATTAAATGTTTCCATCAGACTTTATTCTCCTGTATATAAAAATCCATTCATAATTATATATTAATATATAAATTATGTCAATAAAAATAAATAAATATTTATAATGATTATAACAATTATATTTTAGGACTGTGGAAAAAAGAGATAATTTTTAATGAATTTTAAATAGTTTTTACCAAAATGTAAATTGTCTTGTATTTTATAAATTGATAATATATAATATTTATTAATTTATAGATTATTGAGCGTGAAAGGAGGCGGCAGAATGAAAATATTTAAAAACCGCGGAGATATCTACATATCAAAATCTAAAGGTATCAAAAGTGTGGAAGAGCGTGTTTTATTTATAATTCTTGCGATAATTGTTATTTTGACAATAGTTTTTGTTGTAATGCTCAGCCAAAAATACAGTTCTGTTGCCGAATTTTTTGTTGGAGATAATTTTTCTGTTTCTGACAATGCCGGCGATCAAGTAACGGAAGTTCTACCTGAAATCAGCGGAAAATCAAATTATCTTTTAATTGAAACAGACGACGAAAATACGACAGTACATTATGTTGTACTGATACAGGCGGACGGCGATAATAAAGCATACAAGGTCTGTACGCTTTCACCTAATACAAAAATTGATAATACCACGATAGAAAAAATTTATGAACAGGGTGCAGGAGCGTCACTGCAGACTAAGCTGACAGAATTTTTCGGCTTTGAAATTGATTACTATATTCAATTTAATAATAATAAATTTATTGATTTTACAGATAAATTAGGAACTTTTATCTATCCGTCCCCACAGGCAGTGGAATACAGCGGAGGTAAGGGTGACGATACTTATACGGTAAGAATCAAAGAGGGAGAACAAAACCTTAACGGCAAGGATTTAACCAATATAATCAGGTATTATATTAATGAAAAAAATAATTATCAGATACCGAATGAACTTATGCTTTACGCTCTTACAAATTATGTAAGCGAGGATAATCTTGAAAACAGCGAGGAACTTTTCAGAATGTTTATTGCTGACTGTTCCACAAATATTACAGTTAAAAATTTTGCTGATAGTATGGATGCGTTAACGGTATTCTGTAAAAGTTCACAGGGAATAACCGTTTATAGTGCAAATGCAAAATATGACTCATTACAGTTAACGCACCAAAGCGTTCAGGAAATTAAAGGATATTTTAGTAAATAACGGAGAAAATTATGAGTAGTGTTGATAAAGAAAAAATAATGAGAGCGGTAACGGATATTCTTGAGGCGGTAGGTGAGGACCCGGCACGACCGGGACTTGTTGAAACGCCTAAGCGCGTTGCAAATATGTATGAGGAAATGTTTGCCGGACTTCATCAGGATCCGAAACAGCATTTGAAACTATTTGATGAAAAGTCAAATGACGAAATGGTAATTGTAAGAGATATACCCTTTTCATCAATGTGTGAACATCATTTGTTACCTTTTGTGGGCAAGGCGCATATTGCATATATTCCAAATGACAATAAAATTATCGGTCTTTCAAAATTTGCAAGAATAGTTGATAATTTTGCAAAAAAACCCCAGGTGCAGGAAAGACTTACCCACGATATTGCGGATTTTCTCAATGATAATCTTAAACCTAAGGGTGTGGCAGTTATTATTGAGGCGGAGCATATGTGTATGTCAATAAGAGGTGCAAAGGCATCCGGTTCAAAAACTCAGACTTCGGCGCTGAGAGGAAGTATGAAAACAGACGCAAGAACAAGAGCAGAAGTTCTTGCACTTCTTGATAAATAAGGAAAATTATGGTTTGGAAATGCAGAGATAAAAACATTGAATACGGAACAAAAATTCTTATTATGGGAATTGTTAACGTAACGCCGGATTCTTTTTCAGACGGTGGAAAATGGTACACTGCTGAAAATGCGATAAATCATGCGCTTAAGCTTGTTGAAGAAGGCGCAGATATACTTGATTTAGGCGCACAGTCAACACGTCCCGGTTATATGGAAATTTCACCTGATGAAGAATGGTCAAGGCTTGAAAAAGTTTTGCCCAGTGTAAGGGAAAAGACAAGTATTCCTGTTTCCGTTGATACATATTTCCCTCAGGTGGCGCAGAAAGCAATAGAAGCCGGTGCAGATATAATCAACGATATCAGTGGTGTTTTTAATGAGGATATGGCGCAGATTGTAAAGGATACCGGCTGCGGCTGGGTAATTATGCACAACGGCAGCGGCGGCTGTAAAGAAGTAAAAGAATTTTTTGAAAATATTACAAAAAAATGCGATAATTTCGGTATTGATTTAAAACAGATATGCCTTGATATGGGAATAGGTTTTGGCAAGGATTACGAACAGAATTTACAGCTTATTGCAAATGTTCCCGATTATAAAATTCAGGGATATCCGCTTTTGCTTGGCACCAGCAGAAAAAGGGTAATCGGCGCATCCAGCGGTCAGAGCGACCCTGCTCAGCGTGTTTACGGCAACATTGCGGCGGATACAACGGCTATTTTAGGCGGAGCGGATATAATTCGTATTCACGATGTAAAAAACGAAAAACAGGGCATTTTAACGGCACAGGAGTTGCTTAAATGGACAAGATAACAATTAAAAATTTAAAAATTTTCGCATATCACGGCGTAAATCCCGAGGAAAAGGAAAACGGCCAGGAATTTTATATAGATTTGGATTATTATGTAAATATAGCAAAATCCTGCCATAACGACTCCATTGAAGATACGGTAAGCTATGCAAAGGTGGTAAAGGTTATTACAAAAGCGTTTACCGACCAAAAATATAATCTTATAGAAAAAGCCGCACAGGTTATCGCAGACGCAGTGCTTGACAGTTTTGAGGAGATATTCCGTGTTGACATAACTCTTAAAAAGCCGCAGGCTCCCGTTAACGCCGAATTTGAATATATGGCGGTATCAATAAGCAGAGAAAGGTAAAAAAATGTATTATGTATTAAGCGTCGGCACCAATATGGGTGACCGAAAAAAGAATATAGAAAAAGCCATTGACGCATTAAACAATCTGCCTTATACGGATGTTATTTCCTCCTCTGCGATTTATCAGACCGAGCCGGTGGGATATGTCCGCCAGGATGATTTTTATAATGCCGTACTGCTTGTAAAATCTCAGTTTAATCCCCACGAAATGCTGGGTATCTGTATGGGTATAGAATCGGGCTTCGGCAGAATAAGAGGAATTAAGGACGGACCGAGAATACTTGACCTTGATATAATTTTTGCACAGAATATGCAGATTGAAAGCGAAAACCTTACCGTGCCGCACCCCCGATACAGTGAGCGTCGCTTTGTGCTGGAGCCAATGCTTGACATTTTTACCGACGGCGTCGCCTTCGGCATTGATTTTAAAAAATATATTGACGACATAGAAGGTCAGTACGTTGAAAAAATAAAGGAATAATTATTTACAGTATAGATTTAGAGGACAACAATGTAGCTGTTTTAATACCGCAAAAACGTATAAAATATCAAAACTTTTTAAACAACATAGATATTTCTTAAATAAAAAAGTTGTCTCAATTATTTATTGAGGCAACTTTTTTGCAAATAGTATTATAATGAATAGTTTGGATTTTTATAAACAACGGATGATATATTTGATTTAATATTTTTAGATTCTATTAATAATATATTTAAAACTTTTTGATTTTCAATATAATTCCGAGAACCTTTTGAAAATGCAGAAATTGTTTTGAAACATTCTTCGTCTTCTCTCAAAAATAAGAAATATGGAGTATTAGTTATTTCATCAAAAATTATATAATCAGCTTCTATTTTTGAATAAAAACTATATAATTCTTTATTATACCGATATAATTTAAACTGACCTTTGAAAATACTTTTTACAGAACATACCGCATCTAATCTGGGTTCAACTTTTTCAGAATAGTTGATACTATTTTGAATTATATCAAATTTTATGGTTTGATCTAAAATCTTATTTATTGTTTTACTTTTTGAAAATCTTGGTAACGATATGTCATTCAAATACTGAAATCCGGCTAAATGGAAATAATCTTCATTTTTAAAAACTACATTTATTGATATTTTTTTACTTTTATAACCATAAACGATATGTAGTTCAAAATCTGATAATTCATTCCAAATTTTTGCACTTTCAATTAGTTTGTTCATCAAATACTCCAACTGAACATCTACAAAGTAAAAGGCTCTGATATAGAAATCAGAGCCCTTTGTGTTTTCTTTCAGCAAATAGCCTATTCAAGTTGAGGATATACACAAAACCCTCGTTAAAGCTCCATATATAACTGCGACTTGAAACAGCTATATACTTCAACACTAAAATAGTAATGCATTGACTACTATCTTCAAGATAATAATAGCAAAAACCAAAACACTTGTCAATACTATCTTATCTCTTTTACTATTATATGCAAAAATTAAGAATATTTGAATTTTTTTAAGCAACAATCATCATTTTTATTTTGTATTGTATTCCTGTCCCATAGCGTCAAACGGAGTACCGTCACTCAAATATGAAACGTCCAAAATACTCATATAAATATTTCCTTCATCATCACAGGTCCAAAAATATTTATTGCCGTCGGTATCATAATACGGAACATCGCTGTCATCTTCATATTTAACACCGTTTACATCAAAATAGGCATTATATATCTGTTCGTCTTCACCTACATAGGAAGACTCGTCGTTAAACATATCGTAAATTGAAACACAGGAAGAATAAATACCTTTACCCATAACAGCGATGATAAGAACAGCACCTACAACTTTAATCCACTTTTTGTCGGTGGAAAATACAATGCCCGCAAGCACAGATATAAGAACAGGCAAAGGCGCAAGCACAACAAACAAAACATCACCGTAAGAGGCGGTATCCCATAATGCGATTGTCAGCGGAAAAGCAAACATACCTGCCCAGAAAGAGCCGTCGGTATCATAATTTTTCATTAAGACAATAACAATGCCTATGATTATAAACAGCGCTGTGGCTAATAAGGCAGAAATTTTTTTAGTTTTCTTATCCTCTAATTTTGAAAACGGAATGCCTGCTGCAAATATGTACACAGCTAAAGCAATAACACTTCCAAAAGCTACTGCTATTGCTCCGTCCATTTGAAATGTTGTTACCATATATATGAGCAATGGTACCAGTATCACATCAATAATAGATAATTCCAAATACTGAAACAGTTTTTTCATAAATATCCCCCAAAAAATAATCATTGTAATTTATATGTATATCATATTTGCTTTTACGTCAATATATGTTATAGCTTGTTTAGTTTATATTTATGAAAAATTTATATTTTAACAAAAAAGCACCCCATCGGGTGCTTTTTTGCCGTTACATAAATGCGCTGACTGTGTCAACTACGTTTGCGATTTTGTTGGCGGTTTTCTTAATGGCTTTTTTAGTGGACATAGAGCCGCTTTTTGCTGACGCCATCATCATTGCGGCAGAGCCTACGCCCATTGCCGCACCTATACATTTCATAACGGTTTTTGTAGTTTTTGTATTCATAATTTTTGCCTCCTGCACATTCGGTGCAGTATTATTATGTGTTTTCATCACACCAATAAAGGCGAAAAATTATGCTATTTTATTTTGATATATTTTGTGGGATTGTACAAAATATCCAGCTTGATTTTTTCCATAATCATTGCCGCTATAACGGGCAGAATAAATGTGCCAATGCCACCGAGAATAATATGTATTGCCGCATTTTCAATACCCAGCTTCAGCAGAATTACACGTATTCCTGCCGCCGCTAATGTGTGCATTAAAAATACAGGCATTGTGTATTTTGATAAGAATTTTAAAATTTTGCCCTGCTCATTTTTATTGCTGACAGAGCCTACAAAACCGATAATTCCTGCACAGGCAAGCACACCTAAAAGCAGTTTATAATGAATAAAATAATCAGAAAAATAATAAATAATTATTCCTAAAATCAGAAATGCTATAAAGTAAATTCCCTGATATTTTTTAAATTTTTTTGTTAAATCAAAATATGAAATTGTCATTCCTGCCACAAACCAAATCATATGGTGAAAAACATAGGAAACCAGTGTTAACAGAAACGGTATGTTTATGTAAGACATAAAATTGAATACAACAAACAGTACGGCGCACACGCTTAATCTTATTATTGCATCGCCTTTTTTCCTTATTACAGGATTTATTATAAAAAACAGGAACAACGCATACAAAAACCAGTAGGGCGCTGTGGGGTTTACAAAAAGAGTGCCTAAAAGGGACGTTTCGTTCTGCGAGTTAACGCTGTCCTCCAAAAACATTTTAATTAAGTAGGTAATTATTGAAAAAACAAAATACGGCACTCCCAAGGCAATAAATTTTTTCAAAATATTTTTTGAATATGATTTAAAGGTGTCTGTTTTTGTGTATTGCTGGTACAAAAATCCCGAGCATATAAAAAACAGCGGAACGTGAAAGCAGTAAATCAGTTCTATAAAACAGTCGTAAGAACTGCTTGAAGCAACGATACCGCTTTTTACAAAGCTCTGTATAAGATGTCCCAGTACAACAAAAATTATGGCGATTATTTTTACATTGTCAACCCATATGATTCTCTTTTTTACCATACAAAGATTTTCCTTTTATTCAAGATTACCGGTCAGCAGCATAATTGACGTTAAAGCAGCCACCGGTGCAGTTTGCGTACGCAGTATTCTGGGTCCAAGCGTGGCTTTTTTAGCTCCGCAGGAAAGGGCAAATTCCACTTCTTCCTTTTCAAAACCGCCTTCGGGACCTATATATATTGAAACGCTTTTACAGTCTTTGTCAACAATTTCGGTAAGTGGACTGCCGCCGCCTTCGTAAAAAATTATTTTTAAATCGGAATTATCCTCTTTTAAAGCCTGGTGAAAAGAAGTCATTTTGTCTATTTTCGGAACAATTCCCCGGCCGCTTTGTTGAGCTGCCTCAAGGGCAATCTTTGCGTAACGCTGATTCTTCTTTTGAGCCTGTTTTTCGTCAGGTCTGCTGACGCAGCGGGCAGTCAGCACAGGCACAATTTTTGTAACGCCCAGCTCTACGCATTTTTGTATAATATCCTCTGTTTTAGAGCCTTTGGGCACGCCCTGGTAAATTGTTACCTTACAGCCCGGTTCGGATTTGGACGCCTGACGGTAACACACTTTAAGCTTTACCGAATCTTTTGTTATTTCGTCAATTATACATCCATAATCATATCCACTCTCATCGCACAGGGTTAGCATTTCGCCGGTTTTCATTCTAAGGCTTTTTGCAATATGGCGTGCCTGTTCGCCGTCAAGTATTACTACTTCGTTGGGAGTATAGTCAATAAAAAGTTTCTGCATAATAATTCCTTTATTTTAAGCAAGCCGTTTTAGGCCTGTTCATATTTATCTCACTTGCTTAAATTATTTCTTGCCCAGTGGAAAAGATACTGCTGGGCAATGCCCTCAATTCCATTAAAGCACTCCGGCAGACCATCGGGATAATATTCCATAACCCTTTTCATCCAGACGTCAACGGGGAATGCGCTGTAAAATCCAAAGCCGAACAGCAAAGCACAGTTAGCAACTTTAATTCCAACTCCGTAAATTTTAAGCAGTTCACGGCGTGCGTCCTCCAAATCAAGGGACTTGATTTTCTGCAAATCAATTTTTCCGCCTGCAACATCTTTGGACAGCTTTTCAAGATATTTTGCTCTGTACCCGGTGCCCAATGCCTCAAAATCCTCAACACTAAGTTCAGCAAGCGTTTCTGCAGTAGGGAATGTATAATTTCCGTTTCCTAAATCATTGCCATATGCAGTACAAAGCCGTTCAATAATCAGTTTTATGCGTTTTATGTTGTTTTGCTGGCTGATTACAAATGAACAAAGCGCCTCCCAGGGTTCCTGATTGAGTATTCTTATACCGTAGTATTCGTCAATAGTAGAACTCAGCAGTTTGTCCTGTTTCAGCGTTTCACATATTTTTTTGTAATCTTTCTTTAAATCAAAATAATTTACCCAAAAATTGTCAAAACTGTCCTTATCGGTGTTTTTAAATATAAATTTATTATCGTCTTTATATATCTTGAGAAAATGACCTCCGGCAACACCGCTGTAAGAGCCGTCACCGTTTTTCTTCCACCTGAACGCCTGACCGCAGTCAAGGGTAAGGTCCAGATCAAGACATTCAACACCGGTTAATTCAATATCGCTGCCAACTGTTTTTGCGTGCATTTTATTTACCTCATAATATCACGTTTTGTATATGAAAATTATATATTTCATTTTCCTATTGCAATATTTTTAATGTT
>CAYXLH010000051.1:0-11648 GCA_964465835.1 uncultured Bacteroides sp.
ATCAGAACGTTTCATAAACACATCAATATCATCATCCCATGGAATAAATCCTTTATGCCTTACTGCTCCGAGCATAGTTCCGAAAGCAATAGAATATTGAAGATTATTCTCACGGCAGACTTTATCAAACCTTTTTAAAATACCAAGTTCTATTTGCTTTAACTCTTCAAATGATAATTCTTCCATATTATCTGTACTTCCTTAAAATTAAATTATAATATAATTTTGGTGAAATGGCCATCAATAAAGTCTTGATTTTTTCACTTTTTGAATACAAATTTGATTTAAATATTTCCTTTTTGTGAGAAATAATTAAATCACATAAACCCGCATACATCTCTGTAAATTTGCCGCTTTGAACAACACCGCTTATCACAACAAAGCAGGAGTTTATCAAGCCCTTAACAGCATATTTTTCAATGCTTGTCCCCAGCTCATTTTTTAATATAATTTCCTTTGATCTAACAGCGTCAAAGGCGCCAACACCAAAACTGCCATGCACCTTGCTTTCAACATTAAAAACATAATGATAAAACCGAGCATTTGATTCAGTAATTTTCGTCGCTTTTTTAAACACAAAATAATTATAAACCAAGTCCTCACAGCAAGCAAAATCAGGCATTATAACATTTTCTGCAACGCTTTTTTTATACAGTTTATTCCACAAAACCCCGTATTTATAATCACCGCAGGCAATTTTTGATAACGCATCTAACTGTGAGATTTCCCGCACATCACTATCTGTATTTTCATAATCGCTGTCATCTGCAAAATACGAGCACACCAAAATATCGCTGTCATCCTTTACAGCGCAATTAATCATAAATTCATAAGCGCCGGATTCAATATAATCATCACTGTCAACGAAAGCTATATAATCGCCCTTTGCTATTTTAATTCCTGCATTTCTTGCATCGGCAACTCCGCCGTTTTCTTTATGAATAACTTTTATACGGCTGTCCTTTTGAGCCCATTCGTCACACATTTTTGGGCAGTTATCGGGTGAGCTGTCATCTACAAGTATTATTTCAAGATTTTTGTAAGTTTGATTTACAATGCTTTCAACACATTTGTCTAAAAAATTTTCAACATTATAAACAGGTACAATAATACTTATTAAATAACTTTCTGTCATAAAAATCTCCTTAACAGCAGTGTATAGAAATAGAGCAGATTCGGACTTTTTAAGGACATAAATTTTGCATACATTTTAGTATGCAGGGGCAGTACCGAATAATCAATGCTTTTTGCCGCATTTACCACATCTTCATTTGCTGTAAATTTCTCTAAGGTCGCTTTTTTCTGCTTTACCGTTTTTTTATTTTCAGGATTAGCCTCATTTCTGACAACACCGTTAACCAAAGAAACAAGAAAATAGTTAAGCTGTTTATCAAGGTCAAATCCATTGTACTTCGCAAAAACCTCCTTTAAAATTTCATAAGGAATCAATATTGTATCTTCCAAATTTGCATCGTATACTTTTGTCATTGACTTTTGATTAATTCGGTAGTGATACAAATATTCACTGCAATAGGCAAAACTTTCTGCCTGGAGCAGACAGGGATAAGTAAATGCGGCGTCCTCGCCTATTTTTATTTTTTGAGTAACATTATACAAATTATTTTCCAAAAGTTCTTTTTTAAACACCTTGCTCCAGCAGCAGGGATTTATTCCGAAATTGTAGTACGGCGGTTTAAAAAGTAATTTTGGGTAAATCTCATTTTCAAGAGCAGATTTATCATAAAATTCTTTTTCCGGTAACTGAGTGCTTTTTTCATCTTTGTCGGGATATGCATACAAAAATTCGCATAATGCCATATCAGGCTTGTATTTATAAATAAGATTTGCAAGTTTTTCATACATATCAGGCTCTATCCAGTCATCGCCGTCAACGAAGCCAACATATTCACCTGATGCAATTTTTAACCCAGCCTGTCTTGCAGACATAAGTCCTCCGTTTTGCTTATGTAGAACTTTAACTCTGTTGTCCGCTTCGGCGTATTTGTCGCAAATTTTCGGGCAGTTATCAGGCGAACCGTCATCAACGAGTATAATTTCCAGATCCTTATAGGTTTGATTAATGATACTGTCTACACATTGATTTATATATTCTTCTATTTTATATATCGGCACGATAACACTTATTTTCATAATCAATCCTCCGTAACTTAACGGTAAAATCACATCAAAAATGTATCCAGCAAAGAGAACTTCCCTTAATTAAATACCACAAATGAACCAGCGTATATACTATAAACATTACTTGAACAACGGGTCTTGCTTTTATTCTCAGCGACTGATTTGCAGGTGTGAAATATGTAAGGTACGAGATACCTTTATCATCAATCTGATTTTTTTGTATCTGCATACCTACCATATAGATTACGGCTCCGATTACGGGTAATACCCATCTTGTAATACGCATAAATACAAGCTCACTCAAAAGACAGCCTACCAAAAAATAGCATACAATTGACGAAAACTTATAAAATCTTTTTAAATCTTTGGAATACTCGCCTTGCACAATATATAAAGATACATAAAACAGTAATAATGCAACAACTGCGAACAGGGTGACGTTTACAATATAAAGTGTTGCGACATAAAACTGGCCCTCTGCACCGTTCATTTCTGCCTTACTTGCAATAGACTTTATAAAACTGCTATTAGTTTTTTCAGATAAAAATTCCAAAAGAGCGCCGCCAGCCGAAAGGCCGAAAACAAGCAGGAAATTCATAAATTTACCACTGTTGTTAAGTGTAATTGCCGTTAGCACAACAAGAGAAACTATTATAATACCGCTGGAATGCAAAAAACAGGCGATTAAATATCCGACTATACACAGTGAAATATTTTTTCTCTCAACCAAATGATAATAAGCGCACGCAACTACGATCGCAAATGTAAGTCCGTTTCTGATACCGGAACAGGTATCATAATACCAATATGTTGATATGAAGAACATAGAGCCTATGAAAAGATACAGCTTGCAAACATTAAACCTTACCGAAGCTTTGTATATTACAAGAAATCCCAGTGCGTAAACCAAGAACATTGTAATCGCCGGTAAATAATGCGGGTTGCCGATTTCGCTTATAAAGTAAAAATAGTAGGCACACACTCTGTATGTTTTCCAGTCCATAAAGTTTTCTTCAATACGGTCAAGGAAAAAATCATAATCACCATCACTGAGCTGTTCAATAGTATGGAAATAGCGTGATAAATCGTCAGTTTCATTAGGTGTAACATTAAAAGCAAGAACTGCAAAAAGCAGCGAAGTAATAAGAAATGGAATCCATGATAATTTTTTAGGAGTAATCCAATACAAGAATATATAAATAAGAACAATTGCAATAAAACATTCTATTGCAGTCAGACCAAACATATTTTGAATACTCCTTTCTAAGATTTAGTAATCAAATATTTTAAGCAAAAGGGATAAATCCGAATAAGTTTTTTATGAATGGATTTCCCGCTTGCTTATCCACCATAAACGGCGTCAAGCTTTTCAACTGCTACGTCAATACTGTAATTATTTTTTAAATTACTGATATCTGTATCTTCTCTCGCAGCTTCAGAGAGTTCACAGGCTTTTTGTGCCCAGTGGCTTGTATTTTCTGTTAGAGGCATAAAGCACACATTATCGTTAAATTTAACATCTCTTGTAACAGTATCGGAAATAAGGCAGGGCAGTTTTGAGGCCTGCGCTTCAATAAGAGATACAGGCAGTCCCTCATGCAGAGATGGGAATATCATAATATCCATAGCGCTAAGTATTTCACGGATATCTGTTCTCGAGCCTGTCATAATAACCTTTTGCTCAAGGCCCAATTTTTTTATTTTTTCTTCCACGGGCTCGGGGCTGTCCTTTTCGCCAACTAAAACAAGCTTTGAATCAGGATGTATTTTTAATATTTCATTAAAAACATCAACAAGAAAAGTTTGATTTTTAATACGGTATATTGTACCTATATGACCTACAAGAAAAGTATCTTCGCTGATATTCAACTCCTGCCTTTCGGCTTTTCTTGCGCCTCTGTCAAAGGCAAATTCTTTTGTATTTACTCCGTTTGGAATAACTATGCCTTCCTTTAAAAATTCTTTTTTGCCATACAGATAAAAGCCAGCATCATTGGAACAGGCAAGCTTATGAGTGGAATATTTATTAATAATTGTCTGCATAACAAAACGGTATATTTTAAACGGTAAGTTTTCTTTTCTGTTCCATTTTGTAGCGTGTGAATGTGCTGCTCTTACTTTTACTGAGTATTTTGCCGCCGCCAGCATAACAAATCCGCTGGCAAACATAACGTGAGAATGAACGGCATCATAATTATTTTCACTGATAATGCTCTTGATTTTTTTATATCGTTTAATGTAACCGGAATCATCAGGTGAAAGCTTTATTATTTTAAAATTATGTGTGAGAACCTCCTGCTCAAGCTGTTCGTCATGCTCATCAAAAGGGCCCAGCAATAAAAAAGTTATATCATACTTGCTTTCATCAAGATTTAATGCAAAGTTAAGCGCCGCAAGCTCTACCCCGCCTCTGCGAAAATGCTGTAATACTATCAATAATTTTTTCTTGTTCATCATTGCTCCGTTGCTTGTTATATTTATTGAATATGGGTAAGATTAAAATATTTAACCGAAAGAGCTGAAAATAATCTGACACCAAATATTTTAACAGCGGTTTTGATTATTTTAGTTTTCCTCCAATAACCGTAATCCAATATATAGCCGTACTTTTTCAGTATAGAAAATGCACGCTTTTTATCATCTTTATTTTTCATTCTTCCGGCTACTACATAACCGGTTGAAAAAACAAATGCTATGTAATTTAGCAAATCCCCTTTGATTTGCTCATTATCGCACTTTTTGCATATTTCGCTCCATTTTTCAATGGTGTAAACAATACCGTCAATCATTTTTATACTTGCTGAGGCAGTTATGGAATTATCCCTGCCATAACGATAGGTATAAAATGGATTATCTACTGCATATATGGAACTGCTATACATAAAAACGCTCAGTACATAATCATAGTCTTCGTCTTGTATTCCCTCTTTAAAGCGTATCTGATTATCTTCAATTAAACTACGGGAGGTACAGAAAATCGTTGCCCCTCCGGGCAGCATTTTTTGAGAAAGAAGATAATGAAATGTTTTCTCTTTATCACCCTGATTGATTAAATCCAAATCATATCCGCTTCTGGATATTACCGTTTTATCAGTAATCATATTCCAATCGGTACAACCGAAAACAACTATATCCGATTTTGTATCTTCTATTTTATTTTTCAATACCATTAAGGTATCGCTGCTGTTATAAAAATCATCACTGTCGGCAAACAAAATATAGTCACCTGACGCAGAATTAATACCTGCATTTCTGGCAGATGACAGACCGCCGTTTTTCTTATGCACAACTTTTATACGGCTGTCCTTTTTTGCCCATTCGTCGCACATTTTTGGGCAGTTATCCGGTGAACCATCATCTATAAGTATTATTTCAAAATTACTGTATGTTTGATTTACAATACTCTCTACGCACTGATTCAAGTATTTCTCCACATTGTATACCGGTACAATTATGCTGAATAACGGCATAAACAGCCCTCCCTGTAATCAGCCGGAATAATAATCCGCCAACCTTTCGGCACAGTCAAATATATCCCATCCCGATTTTTTTAATATCTCAAATGTATCTTTTCTTTTTGTATTGCTGATTTTTACTGCTTCTTTTGCCCAGTTTTCTGCGCTGTCATTTAATGACATAAAATAAACATCTTCTGTAACCGCCGTTTCATCAGTTATGGTGTCTGACATAAGAACAGGAAGCCCTGCTGCCTGCACTTCTATTACAGATACAGGCAGTCCCTCTTTAAATGACGGAAAAACAAATACATCCATAGCCTGCAGCAGTTCACTGATATCAGTTCTCATACCTAAGAACATTATACTGTCCTCAACGCCAGACTCTCTTGCCAAAGCCGACAAATTATCGTCTTTTTCCGCTCCTGCCAAAAGCAGTACGGCATTTGGTTCAATCTTTTTAATCTGAGAAAATATTTTAATAAGAAACGGATGATTCTTCTGGGGAGGATAAACACGTCCGATATGACCCACAACAAATTTATCCTTTAAATTCATACTTTTTCTTTTTTCTTCTCTCACGTCTTCGCTGTAACGGTATTTTCTGCAATCCACTGCATTATTAAGCACTTCAAAGTTATCAGGATTTTTAAACCAGAATAATCCTGCATCACGGCCGCAGGCAAACTTTTTATCTGTTAATCCATCTGCCACAGCGGCAAGTAATTTGTTCCTTTTTTCATTATGCGGATCAAGAGAATACCAGGTTGAATGGCAGTGGCAGCATATTTTTTTTATTCCGTATTTTTTTGCGGCAGGTGCAATAAATACAGCAAAATGCGGAGCATGAATATGCAGAGCCTGCCATTCCCCTTTATGCTCTTTGAATAACGAGTCAATCTCGCCTTTAAGCATTGACTTGGGAGACGGAGGACTTATCTTAAACACTCTTCCGCCTAACGCCTCAATTTCCTCCTGTTTTGTCTTTTCCTTTTCAGAAAAATAAACGACATCAAAAAAAATATCTTCAGGCATTGCTTTTGCGTAATTCAAAATTACGCTCATAACTCCGTTTGATACACCGATATCGGGTATCATATGTAAAATCCGCATAAAATCACTCTGCTTTGTTATCACTCAAACAATATTCAATAAATTCATCATATCCGTTAAAAACCGGCCTGGTTGATAAAAATTTGTCCATTGATTTTTCAAAATTATTCATATTTTTCATTTGATATATAAAAGAAGGTTCCTTTATTTCCGTTCTTTCCTCAAAAATCCAAAAGAACTCGGAAAGTTTAGACTTGTCGGGAATTTCGCCGTAAACTGTATAGTATTCCGTTACAAGTTCCTTCGCTTCTCTAATCTGTGCGTTTAACCGTTTTTCGTGGTATTCCTCCAGCGTGCATATTACCTTTGCCGGATTTCCAGCCACAACGCAATCAGAAGGATATTCCCTGCCGGTTAAAACACTTCCGGCACCAACTATAACATTATCACCGATAACTGTTCCCTTGAGTATAGTTGTGTTCATTCCTATAAAACAGTCGTTACCGATTTTAACTTTTCCGGCACTGCCGTTAATGTCCGAATAAACTGCCTTTAAAACAGACCAGTCATATCCGTGAGTTAAAATTGTAACGCCGTGAGTAATTGTAACATTATTACCAATTTCAATAAGCCACGGTCTTGTAACATCAATCAAAACCGAAAAAGGATTTCCGATAATAACTGAGCCGCTGCCTATCCTCATTCCCTGATTTCTTAAATAACTTATCCAAGACTCACCGGAACGCTTAGCCCATAGCTTCTTAATTCTGCTAATCATTTTGATCCACCAAACCGCTTATAAATTCATATACATTTTCAATTTTATAAGGTTCAAGCTTTGAATAATTATTTTCAGTAAGCCTTTTTCTTAAATCGGCATCATCAATTATTTTTTCAACGTTCTGTACAAAAGATTGTACGTCGTCCAACTGACATACATATCCTGCATTACCATTCTCTACAAGATCATTTACTCCTCTTATATCGGAAACAACACAGGGTGCACAGCAGCTCATTGCCTCCATTACGGAAACAGGCAGTCCCTCCTGCAATGATGTAAAAAGAAATACATCTGCCGCATTGTCAAGCTCGTAAATGTCTTTACCATAGCCCATAAAATTAACTATATCGTTGATCCCGATTGCTTCGGCGTATTGCTTGTACTCTTTTTCATAAGGCCCTACTCCGCGCACAAAGTATCTTACGTTATATCCGTCATCCTTAAGACATTTAATAATATCCAAAGCAAGCCTAAGGTTTTTCCTCTTTGAAAGTTCGGAAACAGTAAAAATTACAATTTCATCCCTGATGCCTAATTCTTGCCTTTTTCTGTGGCGCAAATCATCATCTTTATAGAATCTGTTTAAATCCGCACCTATTCCGTATGTATATTCAATACTTTTTGCTTTCAGTCTATCCTTTGCAAGCTTATAGTCCTCGCTGTTCATAGTAACTATAGTATCGGTAAAATGAGCCGCAAATTTTTCAATAGGATAAAATATCATCCAGTTTAATTTTGGAGCGCCCTGCCAAAAATGAAAACCGTGGGCAAAATATATTACCCTTGTTCCTTCTTTCCTTACAGTCCGTGCTGCCAATCTTGTCATAACGCCCATAACGGGTTCGTTAGTAATTACAACGTCATAGGAATTATTTTTAAAATATTTTCTAAGCTGAAAATAGCCTATAAGATTATGAGGATTCAGCGGATTTCTTTTTAAATCCACTACTGTTAAACGAGGATTTCCTATATCTTCAAGACTCTGTTTTAACTGCTCAAGTTTTCCGCCTACATTGGAACAGACAAGCTCCACGTCGTTGCCGTCGTCAATTAGCCTTTTTATATGATAAGTCCAAAACTGAAGTGTATGTAATTCGGTAGCGGTTATTAATATTCTTTTACCCATAACTTTAACCCAACTCATCAAGCACTTTATCAGCAATCTGCTGAGAAAGCATACCATACATACCGCGCAGATATTTTTGATTTCCAACCTCACAGGCATATTTATCATTTAATCCTATTCTGACGAGGCGAGCCTTTTTTGATTTCATTTCTGCCATAACTTCGGCAACTGCACTGCCGAATCCACCGACAATATTATGCTCCTCACAAGTAACAATCAAATCAAATTTTTCAGCGCAGCTTCTGATTACATGTTCATCAATGGGTTTAACGGTCGGGAATGTATAAACTTCGGGATTAATTCCTTTTAGCTGCAAAATATCATAAGCGCCGCTTACCTCTTCAAATATTGCACCCGTTGAAAATATGGCAGCTCTTTCTCCGTCTCTAACCTTTATAGCCTTACCAATCTGAAAATTATCAATTTTGTCGTGTATTCTCTTTTCTCCGCCTCTGCCAAGCCTCAGATAGCAAGTGCCCTGATGCTTCGCTATGGCTTTTGTTGCCTCCTCGGCTTCAACCAAATCACCGGGAGCCATAACCACAACACCCGGCAATGCGCGCATAATTGCAATGTCCTCAGTTGCCTGATGACTCATACCCAGCGAGCCATACACAAACCCTCCGCCTACACACACAATTTTAACATTTGCATTGTGATACGCACAGTCGTTTCTGATTTGTTCAAGGCATCTGAGAGTAGGAAAATTACCGATTGAATATGTAAACACGGTTTTGCCCTCAAGCGCCATTCCTGCGGCAACCGTGGTCATATTCTGCTCGGCGATTCCGGCATTTGTAAACTGATTCGGAACCTGCTCCCAATAAGGTTTCAGTACGCCGAATCCTAAATCGCCGGTGACAAGCTCTATATTTTTATCCTTTTTTGCAATTTCAACAAGTGTACGAACAAATGTATCTCTCATATTTCACCCTCAAATCATATATGATGTTCTCTTTCACTGCTTCCCGGCTTAGCTTCAACTCTGCGCATTTTTTCGGGATAATCAGTATTCCAAGTGTATGAAAAAGTATGATCATTGCCTATATCGTCGTTTTCCGTAGGAGAAACAGGATTTTCAATTCCTCCGGGTGTATAAACATCCGAAATACCCCGGGGCATATTTTGATGAAGCTCATTAACTGCCAAGTCATATTCCCAACCGTCGTGGGGAAATCTGTAATGCCATAAAATATCATTTTCCATAAATGATATTCCGTATCCTTTAACTGTATTTGCTATAATTACGGTAGGCTTGTGCACTTCACTTTTACCGAATTCATCAGCCTGTTTAAACGCCTGTCTTAACTCATTATGAGAATTTCCGTTAATTTCAATCGTATTCCAGCCAAACGCTTTCCACTTTTCCGCAAAATCCTCAATCTCAAGAGTATTCTCGTTAAAATCAAGGCTTTGCATATGATTGTGGTCAACTATGGCTACAAGATTATTCAGACGGAAATGGTTTGCAAAAAGCGCCGCTTCCCAAACAGAGCCTTCATCACATTCACCGTCGCCCAGAACAACATAGCATTTATTGCTCTTTGCGTCTTTTTTTAACGCATATGCCATTCCTGCCGCCGCTGACAATCCGTGCCCCAGCGAGCCGGTGGAAAAATCAACTCCGGGAACGTGATGGGAAACGTGACCAGATAATCTTGAACCGTTTTGATAATGTGTTTTTAATTCTTCAACATCAAAAAAACCCTTTTCGGCCAATGCGGCATAAATTGCCGCGCCTGCGTGACCCTTGCTGAGAATAAATCTGTCTCTGTCGGTGCTTTCGGGTTCGTCGGGATAAACATTCATAACCTCTGCATATAAAACAGCAATTATATCTGCAACTGACATTACTGCACCGATATGCGAACCGCCGGACAAATGCGTCATTTCAACACCATGTCTTCTTATTTTCCAAGCTAATTGTTCACTGGTCATTTTTATCCTCCGATATTTTACATAATTCATTAATTTCAGTATCGCTGAGTGTCCATTCCATAGCCTTTATGTTATCGTATAACTGTGCAGGACGTTTAATTCCGGCAATTACAACAGAATCTTTAATATAATCAAGAATAAACCTGACTGCCACCGATGAAACGCTGACATTATGCGAACAGGCAATATCCTTCATAACTTCAACAATTTCAAGATTTTTTTTGAGCTTATCTCCGTGGAAATTAACATAAATATCTCTTGAGCGCCTGTCATCGGGCCCGAAATTAACATTATCGGCATTATATTTGCCGGTAAGTATTCCTTGTCCGAGAGAACCCCAGGTAAGCGGAGTAAGCGAATAATTATCCCTGAAATCAATAATGTCCTTTTCATTTTTTCTGCAGGCAAGAGAATATTCATCCTGAAAGCTTACAAATTTACCTTTCAGCTCTTTTAACTCTTTCTTATCGTCACCATGAATATTTGATAATGCATAATAACGTATCTTGCCCTGTTTTTTTAAATCATCAAGTGTACCTGCAACTTCGGCAAGAGAAGTTTTTCCATCACGGTAATGTATGGTATATAAATCAATATAATCTGTGCCAAGTCTTTTTAATGAACCTTCACAAGCAGAAATAATATATTCTCTGCTGTTATCGTAATATGTAGGCTCACCTTTTTTTGCGTGAACTCCGAATTTATCGGAAATGATAACCTTATCGCGGCAATTTTTAATACCCTTTCCTAAAGTTATTTCCGACTGACCGAGGCCGTAGGTCTCAGCGGTGTCAAAAAAATTTACGCCCTTATCAACAGCAGTATGAATTGCATCAATCAATTCGTTTTCCTGCACATTTCCCCAGCCGTAGCCGCCCATAGGGCAGCCGCCCATACAAAAGCGTGAAACAGTTAAATCAGAATTTTTAAGCATAATATATTCCATAAATCAATTCCTCTTAAATAAAAAGGTGAATGCCTTTTTTAAAACATCAAAAACTGTTTTAAAAAAAATCTTGATATCCGTTTTAAAGGATACTTCCGCCGCATATTTAACTCTAAGGGCATTTTTGTTTTTCAGTACATATTTTTCGTACATTTCGTCGGCATTTTCACGGCCTACCACCTCGTCAAGATTAATAAAATAATCCGAACT
>CAYXLH010000051.1:11658-13394 GCA_964465835.1 uncultured Bacteroides sp.
GCGCACCTGAAATATGTATTTTTCAACTCCGTCATACTGCTGAGTGTATTTTAACAACTCGGGACGGGGACCAATAAAACTCATTTCGCCTCTGACAATATTTATCAGGTTGGGAAATTCATCAAGTTTGGTTTTTCTTAGTGTATTGCCCACCTTTGTTATTCTCGTATCTCCTAAAGCAGTAGTTCCTCCTCCGATTTTGTCGGCGTTTTGAACCATTGAACGGAATTTATAAATTTCAAACGTATTTTCTTTATATCCTCCACGCTGAGCTTTGTAAAACACCGGTCTGCCGCTGTCAATTACTATTGCAATACTTACTATTGCAAAAACCGGTAAAAGCACAACGAGCATAAGCAGTGCAAAAATAAAATCAAGGCATCTTTTAACGTATCTGTTATAAAAAGATGAATATCCGGTTATATCATACTCCTGCGGAAAATCAATTTTTGTATTTTTTATTGTGTCTAATGTAGTCATATTATGCACCGTAATAAATTGATTTTATTTTAGTGAAGTTTCATTTTCCATTTCCTGCATAAGGCGTTCGTGCTGGAGTCCTTGCTCATTGCGGACAAGTTTTGCAGGGATAAAGCAAAACAGAAAAACAACGGCTGCGCCTAAAAACAGTTCCATAGGATAAACAATGTTCTCGTCTGCAACGCCTTTATTGCATGCAGAAATAATTATTTGCGCAATTACAGGACCGATAATCATAGGCACCAGTACATACATAACCATACGGCACCCCTGGAAAAGTCCTTCTTTTCCCTTAGGGATATAATCACGGTATGACGCGGTAAACAGACCCGCCATAACAAGGCTTACACCGATAAGTAAAATGCCGCCGATAATAAGAATTATTGTTTCAACGGTTTCATTTTTATCAATGAAAAATTTTGCGCTCCATATAATAATACATCCTACAATACCGGCGATAATGGTAGGATAGTAAAAATGCTTTTTGCCGTATTTATCCATTGCGGAGGAAACTATTACAGATACAACCGCCGCAACCACCATAATTATTCCCACAGGAATAATATAATTTTTAATTTTTAGCGTACCTTCAACAATATTGAACAGATAATTTATGTAAATCTGATACGCTATTGCCGACACCATATTCCCTGCAAGGCAGATATAGAGCATTTTGTTTTCCTTAACTATCTTGGGGTTTAAGGAATAAATAAAATCCGAAAAGAATGGAGCGTCCTTTTTAGGCTTCAGATCTTTCCGATCTTTCATAATGAAAAGTCCGATAAAACCGCTTACTGTGGGGATAATACCCATAATTATAAAAAACTTCCTCCAGTCGCTGACTGTTGCGGAGGCATTTGTAAGTGAATCAAAGCCGCCGAAAACTATCGCAATGGCAAATAAAGGCATAATTGCCAAAACGGTATCAATGCGTGCTCTGTTGGAAGTATTGGTCACATCGGTTATCCATGCGTTATATGTAGCGTCGTTGCTTATTGAACCTATTACAGACATAATGCAGTCCATAGCAACAACAAGTATCACCATGGGAAGAACCTTATCCGCAGAGGGCTGCATAGGAATCAGAGCAAATGCTGCAATTGTAAAGCCCCAAACAACATATCCCCAGCAAATAAAAGCTTTCCGCCTGCCAGTACGGTCACTTAAAGCACCGCCGATTAATGTTGCAAGAGTGGCAAATGCAGCTGAGAAAGCAACAAGAAGCGTTGTGGCATAAGGCGCTCTTGTAATCTCAT
>CAYXLH010000052.1:0-13263 GCA_964465835.1 uncultured Bacteroides sp.
CAGGTAATCACATCTGATTTGGGTCTTGAACTTAAAGATACAACAATGGCTATGCTCGGTCAGGCACGTCAGGTTAAGGTTACTAAGGAAAACACGATTATTGTTGACGGTGCAGGCGACGGTGAGGATATCAAAGCCCGTGTTTCACAGATTAGAACTGCCATTGATAATTCCACATCTGATTTTGATAGAGAAAAGCTTCAGGAGCGTCTTGCTAAAATGGCAGGCGGCGTAGCAGTTATTAAGGTAGGCGCTGCTACCGAAACAGAAATGAAAGAAAAGAAGCTTAGACTTGAAGATGCTCTTGCCGCTACAAAGGCAGCAGTTGAAGAGGGTATCGTAGCAGGCGGTGGCGTTGCGCTTATTAATGCTATTCCTGCTGTAAAAGCTCTTCTTGATACAGACGATTCAGACTATAAGACCGGCGTAAATATCGTTCTTAAAGCTCTTGAAGAGCCCGTTCGCCAGATTGCTGCTAACGCAGGCGTTGAAGGCTCTGTAATTCTTGATAAGATTATGAACAGCGAAAACGGTCATGGCTATAACTTTGCAACAAATGAGTATGTTGATATGATTGATGCCGGTATAGTTGACCCTGCAAAGGTAACACGTTCTGCACTTCAGAACGCTGCTTCTGTTGCATCAATGGTGCTTACAACAGAATCTCTTGTTACAGATATTAAGGATCCACAGGCTGACGCTGCTCAGGCAGCCGCTATGGCAGCCGCACAGCAGGGCGGAATGTATTAATTTGAATTGATTAATTCTTCTAAGAAGGTTTCGGAGTTACCGGAACCTTCTTTTTTATAATTTTATATTATAATTATTAAATACTTGTTGAAATATTCTCTTGGATGTTGTAGAATAATAAAGAATAGATAAAGAGAGGTAATCTATGTACAGGATTAACGGTAAAGAGGCGCTGGGTATTGAGTTTGGTTCTACAAGAATTAAAGCGGTTCTTGTTGATGAAAACTGCAATCCTGTTGCTTCCGGTTCTCACACCTGGGAGAATAAGCTTGTAAATGGCATATGGACATACGATATCAGCGATGTATGGTCGGGGCTTCAGGATGCTTACGCTAACCTTAATAATGAAGTTAAGGAGAAGTACGGCACTGTTATAACTGATTTGTCAGCACTGGGATTTTCTGCTATGATGCACGGTTATCTTCCCTTTGATTCTGACGATAATCAGCTTTGTGCTTTCAGAACGTGGCGCAATACAATAACCGGTGAAGCGGCTGAAAAGCTTACGAAGCTTTTTGGATTTAATATTCCCCAAAGATGGAGTATTGCCCATTTGTATCAGGCAATTCTTAATAAAGAGGAGCATACAAAGGATATTGCCTTTTTGACTACTCTTGCAGGATATGTTCATTATAAGCTGTCCGGCGAAAAGGTGCTTGGAGTAGGCGAAGCGTCGGGTATGTTTCCTATTGACAGCAGTACCTGCGATTTTGATTTGACTATGATTGATAAGTTTTCGGCTCTTGATGAACTGGAAGGCTTTGAATGGAATATAAAGGATATTCTGCCAAAGGTGCTTAAAGCAGGCGACAATGCAGGATATCTTACAAAAGAGGGTGCACTGCTTTTGGATCCAACCGGTAATCTTAATGCCGGCATTCCTATGTGTCCGCCAGAGGGCGACGCAGGCACAGGTATGACGGCTACTAACAGCGTTACTGTAAAAACCGGCAATGTCAGTGCCGGAACATCAATTTTTTCTATGATTGTACTCGAGAAGCAGCTTTCAAAAGTGTATGAAGAAATTGATATGGTAACTACTCCTGCCGGTCTTCCCGTTGCAATGGTACATTGTAATAACTGTTGCAGCGACCTTGATTACTGGGTAAATCTGTTCTCGCAGTTTTCTGTACTAAGCGGTAGCAGTTTAACAAAACCACAGATTTATGATTTGCTCTATAACTGTGCTCTTGAGGGCGACAGTGACTGCGGCGGAGTTGTTTCCTACAACTATTTTTCAGGTGAGCCTGTAACACATATCAGCGACGGCAGACCCCTTGTTGTAAGAACTCAGAACTGTAATTTTAATCTTAATAATTTTATGCGCTGTCAGATTTATTCTGCTATGGCTTCGTTGAAAATCGGAATGGAAATTCTTGATGACGAGGGCGTAAAAATTAATTGCCTTATGGGTCACGGAGGATTATTTAAAACTCCTTTTGTTGGGCACAAGCTTATGGCGGGAGCAATGAATACTCCTGTTACTGTTAATAAAACTGCCGGTGAAGGCGGTGCCTGGGGTATGGCGATTCTTGCAAGATACTGCGTTGATTCAAAGGGATTAAACATTGACGAGTATCTGACACAGAATGTTTTTGCCGACTGCGAAAGTAGCACCGTTGAGCCTGATAAAAAGGACACTGACGGATTTGAAAAATATATGAAACTGTATAAAAAAGGTCTCGCTGTTGAAAAAGCAGCGTCAGAAAGTATATAGAGGAAAAATTTATGGCTGTTAAAGATTATGAATTTTGGCTGGTTGTGGGAACTCAGCATCTTTACGGAGAAGAAATTTTTGAAACAATAGATTCTCATGCAAAAGAAATTGCTGATTTCTGGAGTAAAAAGCTTACCTGTAAGGTAATTGCAAAACCCTGTGTTAAAACCGCAGGTGAAATTCTTGATGTTATGCAGAATGCAAACGACGATAAAAGCTGTGCGGGCGTTATAACCTGGATGCATACGTTTTCACCGTCAAAGATGTGGATTGCAGGCTTTAATGCACTTAAAAAACCTTTCCTGCACGTGAACACTCAATTCAATCGTGACATCCCCTGGAATGATATTGATATGGATTTTATGAATCTTAATCAGTCTGCCCATGGTGACAGAGAGCACGGCTATATAGCCGCAAGAATGAGACTTAAACAAAAGGTCGTTGCAGGCTATTGGCAGGACACAAATGTTATAGGCAAAATTGATATCTGGATGCGTGCCACAGTGGGCGCAATGGAGTCAAGAAAGCTTCGGGTTCTTCGTATCAGCGATAACATGCGTAATGTTGCCGTTACCGACGGCGATAAAATAGAGGCACAGATTAAGCTGGGATGGCAGGTTGACCACTACGGAGTGGGCGATATAATCAATCTTGTTAATGATGTTGACGAAAGTGAAATTGACGCCCAAATGGCGGAATATGCCGAGTATTATGATATGGATACCGATAATATTGAGGCTGTCAGGTATCAGGCGAGAGAAGAAATTGCACTCAAAAAGTTCCTTGAAAAAGAGGGATTTGGCGCTTTCCATACTAACTTTGAGGATTTACAGCAGTTAAGACAGCTTCCGGGACTTGCCGCGCAGGATTTGATGCGCCAGGGATACGGCTTTGGTGCCGAGGGCGACTGGAAAGTTGCTGCAATGACAAGAATTATGAAAGTTATGTCAGAGGGTATGGTCGGTGGTACTGCTTTTATGGAGGATTATACCTATCATTTTGAGCCAGGCAACGAAATGCTTTTGGGCTCTCATATGCTGGAGGTTTGTCCTACCATTGCAGAGAATAAACCGAAAATTCAGGTTCATCCTCTGGGAATAGGCGACAGAGAAGACCCGGCGCGCTTGGTGTTCAAAGCACAGACAGGCTCCGCCATTGTTGTTACACTTGTTGATATGGGCGACAGATTAAGAATGATTGTCAATGATGTTGAGTGCCAGGAACAGATAAATGATATGCCTAAACTTCCTGTTGCAGGCGTTTTGTGGAAACCAATGCCCTGCCTGCAAACTTCAGCAGAAGCATGGATTTACGCCGGAGGCGCTCATCATTCTGTGCTGTCCTATTCTCTTACAGCAGAGCATATGCGTGATTTTGCTGAAATTATGGGAATTGAATTTGTGTATATCAATAAAGATACTGAAATAAATCAGTTCAGAAAAGAACTGTTTTACAATGATGTTGCCTGTAAATTAGGTATGTAATGGAGAATGCAATGTTTGAAGAATTAAAGCAAAAAGTATTTGAAGCAAATTTAAAACTTGTTGAATATAATTTAGTTGTACTTACCTGGGGTAATGTCTCAGCTATTGACAGAGAGGCAGGAGTCTTCGCAATAAAGCCTTCCGGCGTTCCGTACAGTGAAATGACTGCTGATGATATGGTAGTCATGGATTTAAACGGTAACAAGGTTGAGGGCAGGTTGAATCCCTCTTCAGATACACCCACTCACTGTGAATTATATAACAGTTTTAAAGATATAGGCGGTATAGTTCATACTCACTCCTCATGGGCGTGTTCATGGGCTCAGGCAGGCAGGGATATTCCTGCTTACGGCACTACACATGCTGATTTTGCAAACGGAGCCGTGCCATGTACAAGAGGACTTACACAGGACGAAGTTAACTCGGCTTATGAGCTTAATACCGGAAAGGTTATCGTTGAAGAATTTAATAAGAGGAAAATTACACCTGAGGAATTTCCCGCAGTATTAATTCACCGTCACGGACCTTTCGCATGGGGCAAGGATGCTTTTAAAGCGGTAGAAAATGCACTTATACTTGAAGAAATTGCAAAAATGGCATCACGTACTGAACGTGTGGCTGCTATGGATTCCAATTCCGATATTGGCATTGAAAACTATTTGCTTGATAAGCATTATCAGAGGAAACACGGCAAAAACGCCTATTACGGGCAGAACATATAAAGGAGAGTATTATGAAAAAAGTATTAGCATCTTTTCTAGCAGTGGTAACATTTATAACCTGTGGACTTTTTGGCACCACTGCTTATGCGGCAACAAATATCGCAACTGCAGTTGTTGCATTTGATAAAGAAACATACACTTATACAGGAAGTGAAATTGCACCGCAGGTAACATTAACAGATTCAATTACCGGTGAGGTTATTGACCCGTCAAACTATTCTGTTTCATATGAAAATAATGTGATAGCAGGCACTGCAAAGGTTAATATTGCAGGACTTAATGAATATGAGGGTACTCTTGAGCAGAATTTTGAGATCGCTCCTAAAAATATTTCATCAGGCGTATCATTTACCTGTAAAGTAAGTAAGCTCTATTCGGGAAAGAAACTTTCCTATACAGTAAAGTACAATGATATGACTCTCACCGAAGGTGTTGATTATACCATTTCAACAACCAATAATGTTGCTGCCGGAGGTACTGCAACAGCAACCGTTACAGGTAAGGGTAATTATACCGGTACTAAGACGTTAACAAAAACTGTTTATCCAAATAAAGTAACCGGTCTGAAGTCTTCCGACAGAACAACAACTTCCTATGTTATTAAATGGAATTCGCTTTCCAAGGAAAAGGTAACAGGTTATAAGGTTTATAAATGCGACGAAAAGGGTAACAACCTTAAACATTATAAAACAGTATCGTCAACATCCTGCAAGGTTACAGGCCTTAAAGCCGGCGCCTATGGTTACTATAAAGTAAGATCCTACAAAAAAGTCGGCGACAAAACCTATTATGGAGATTACAGCAGTGTTTATAAAACTGTTGCTAAGCCGGCTACAGTAAAAATTAGTTCCGTATCTAAATCAACTAAGGGCAAAAAGATAGTTGTTAAGTGGGATAATGTCGGTGCAACAGGATATGAAATTCAATATTCCACAGATAAAAATTTCAAAAAAGGTGTTAAAACCACTACTGTTGAAGGTGGTGCAAATACATCTAAAACGCTTTCTGTTAAAACCTCAAAAACCTACTATGCAAGGGTACGTGCTTTCAGAAGATTTAAGTATAACGGCAGTACTAAAAAAGTTTACGGCTCTTGGAGTTCAAAGCTTTCCACAAGTTATAGCAAGCTTTACGCTACTTATACCACAAATTATGTTAATAATAAGAACAGAACAAACAACCTTAAACTTGCATGCAAAGCAATTGACGGTACTATTGTTTATCCAGGAAAAACTTTTTCTTTTAACAAGGTTGTAGGTAAGAGAACAAAAGCAAAGGGATATAAGGACGCCTATATTTTTACAGGCGCAAATAGTCATACAATGGGTACAGGCGGCGGTGTTTGTCAGGTTGCGTCAACAATGTTTAACACAACGCTTATTGCAAACCTAAAAATCGCTGAGCGCCATCAGCACAGCCAGCGTGTAACTTATGTACCCCTCGGCAGAGATGCAGCAATTTACTGGGGATCATACGATTTCAAGTTTACAAATAATACAAATTATCCTATTAAAATAAAGATGAAATGTTCTGGCGGTAAATTAACCTGCGCTTACTACACCTGTATGAATGTTTCTCATAAGAAAGTATCTCTTAAAGTTTCACGAAGCGGAAAGAATTTCACTTTAAGACGTTATGTGGGCGGTAAAGTTAATTACACAACAAAATCCCATTATTAAAAAGCATAGGCCTCGTATTTCTGCGGGGCTTTCTTTTTACTGGTATAACATTAAATAAAACGCATACTCCTAAAAAATTACAGTGGTTTTTCTAAATAATAGAGTATATAATCTAAAGATTTTTATTTAAAAATAAGATAAAATACAATTATATAAAGTAAATAAAACTGTAATGGAGATTAATTATGTTTTCAAAGGTTAAAGTTTGGGAAGAAAAGGTTATAATACCCACTTATGAAATAGGCAATCCAGACAAAAATCCTATGTTTCTTGAAAAAAGGGTTTATCAGGGTTCGTCGGGAAAGGTGTATCCTCATCCGGTAATTGATAAGATTTACGACAAAAAAACGAATAAGCAATATAAAGCTGTATATCTTGAAAATGATTATATAAAAGTGATGTTTCTGCCGGAAATCGGCGGAAGGATTCAGCGTGCCACAGATAAAACCAACGGCTACGATTTTGTATATTATAATCATGTAATTAAGCCCGCTCTTGTAGGTTTGGCAGGACCGTGGATTTCCGGCGGTATTGAGTTTAACTGGCCTCAGCACCATAGACCAAGTACATTTGACCCTGTGGATTATTCGTATTTTAAAAATGAGGACGGCTCTGCAACCGTTGTTATGAGCGAGATTGAAAATATGTTTCGCACAAAGGGCATGGCATGCTTTACGCTTTATCCTGATAGTGCATATATTGAAATTAAAGCACAGCTTTATAACCGTACCGATGTACCACAGACATTTTTATGGTGGGCTAATCCTGCCGTTGCTGTAAACAACGATACACGCAGCATTTTTCCGCCTGATGTTACAACCGTTATGGACCACGGAAAGCGTGATTCATCAACATTTCCTATTGCCACCGGCACATATTATAAGGTTGATTACAGCAGAGGCGTTGATATTTCACGCTATAAAAATCTGCCGGTGCCCACCTCATATATGGCAGCAAAGTCCGATTATAATTTTGTAGGCGGATATGATGACGGTGTAGGAGCCGGCATTCTCCACTATGCAGACCATCATGTTGCCCCGGGTAAAAAGCAATGGACATGGGGTTGCGGAGATTTCGGCAAAGCATGGGACAGAAATTTAACAGACGAGGACGGCCCATATGTTGAGCTGATGACCGGCTGCTTTACTGATAATCAACCTGATTTTACTGCGCCTATGGAGGAAAAGCGTTTTACCCAGTATTTTATGCCGTATAAGGAAATTGGTACGGTGCATAATGCCTCAAAAGACCTGGCTATGAATTTTGAAAACAGCGCAGTACATCTGTATGCGTCGGGAAATATTGGCGAAATTATTGTCCTGGCAATTTCTAAAGGTGAAATAACTCAAAGTGAAAAGGTTGTTTTACTGCCAAGCGAAACTGCTGAAATTAAGATTAATACCGCTGAAACAACGGACGAAATAAGAATAATAAGAAATAACAGACTGTACCTAAATTACCTTATAAACGGCAAGAAGCAGGAGCCTACTGCCCCTGCAGTATGTCCTCCCCGGCCGAAGGACTGTAAAACAACAGAGGATTTATATTTGTACGGTCTTCATATTGAACAGTACCGCCACGCAACCTATCTTGCAGAGGATTACTATTTGGAAGGACTTTCCCGTGACGATACGGATGTAAGATTAAATAACACCTACGGCCTTCTTTTATTTAGAAGAGGTCAGTTTAAAGAAAGCGAAAAATATTTCAAAAAATCAATAGAAAAGCTTACACGTTCTAACCCAAATCCATACGACAGCGAGCCGTACTATAATTTAGGCTTGTCACTGCTTTATCAAAATAAGCTTGATGAAGCTTATGACGCTTTTTACAAATCGGCGTGGAGTAATTCCTGTCAGGAATCGGCGTTTTATCATCTTGCCTGTATCAGCGCAGGAAACGGTGATTACGAGATTGCTTTAGAACATATTGATAATGCCATTATCAAAAACGGAAGAAACTATAAAGCAAGAAATCTTAAGGCTCTTATTCTACTTAACCTGAACAGAGAAAATGAGGCTATAAATCTTGCACGTGAAACAATCGCTCTTGACCCTATGGACTATATCAGTCGTCGTATTTTGGGTGAAAAGCCTGATATGCGGATTGATACTGCTATTGAAATTGCTCTTGAATATAGGGCAGGGGGATTTTATGATGAGGCAATCAGCGTTTTGACTGAAACGAATTCAGATTATCCTCTTGTCCATTATCATCTTGCGGATTTATACAGAATAATCGGCGATAAAGAAAAGACGGTGTATCACCTTGAAAGGGGCGAAAATGCAGACAGTTACCTCTGCTTTCCGCATAGGCTTGATGATATGCTTGTCCTTGAAAATGCAGTTAAAATCACAGCTAATAACGCAATGGCAAATTATTATCTCGGTTGTTTGTATTACGATAAAAAACGATATGATGATGCGGTTAATTGCTGGAAAAACATATTGATCTTGTTAATTTCCGTGACGATTTGTACACTGAATATGTAACACTTCTTAATTTGAACGGAGATTATGAAAAGGCGTTGGAGTGCCTTATGTCCCACAGCTTCCACCCCTGGGAGGGCGGCGAGGGCAAAGCACCGTCACAGTATGTTGCCTCCCTATGTGCATTGGCGAAGGTTGAAATTGAAAATGACGATCCTGGTAAGGCGGTATCATTCTTAAAGCGCACCTTTGAATATCCCTATAATTTGGGCGAGGGCAAGCTTTACGGTGCACAGGAAAAACTACAAAACTATCTGCTGGGCATTGCCAGTGAAAAATTGAATAAATTTGAAGAAGCGAAGGTATATTTTGAAAAGGCATCATTAGGACTTTCCGAGCCGCAGAGTGCAATGTATTATAACGATCAACCGCCTGAAACAATTTTCTGTCAGGGACTTGCACTGCTTAAACTGGGCAAAACGGATGATGCTAATATTCGCTTTGATAAGCTTATTAAATATGCAAATGAGCATTTTGATGACAGCGTGCAGATAGATTACTTTGCAGTTTCGCTTCCGGATTTCCTTGTGTTTGAAGACGATTTAAACAAAAAGAATAAGGTTCATTGTCTGTTTATGAAAGCTCTCGGACTTCTCGGAAAGGGCGAAAAAGAAAGGGCAGAGGAATCATTTAAAAAAGCTGCTGCCATTGATAACAGCCATTTTGCAATGAATTTATATTTCAAAATGTTTATGAGAGGATAAAATATGAAAATAATTAATGCGTCTCAATTTAATATTTGCAATGGAGAAGATATAACCGAAAATCTTATCAGGCTATCAGTTTACGCAAAAACTATTGATGAAGAAAAAACGGTGATTTTTGAAAAGGGCACTTATTATATTGACAGCGAAAAATGCAAAAAATATATGCTTTACATCACCAATACGGTAGGGGATAAGGAGTTTTCAAAGAACGAAACCCCTCATTTAAACGCAGTACCTTTTTATTTCGGCGGTATTTCAGATATCACATTTGACGGCGGAGATTCCGTGTTTATAATAGATGGTAAGGTGACTAATATTGCAATGGAAAACTGCAAAAATATCACTATTAAAAATATGGAAATCCGACACAGTCATCCGGATATGCACGAGCTCAAAGTTGTGAATAAAGGCTTGTTTACCGTAGATTTTGAAATTGACAGAGATACACAGTATGAATTTAAAGACGGTAAAGCATATTTTTACGCAAAGGATTTTAGATACGCTATTGACCATAAGGCAAATAATTCCTGGTGGATAGGTCAAATACGAAAAAATACGCCAAATAAAATTGTCAGAGTAAAGCATCCTTTGTTTTTATCGTTTAAGCATACTGATTTGGGCAAGGGAAAAATCAGAGCATATTATCCAAATACAGCAAGATTTAAAAAAGGCGACTGCTACTATGTTTTTGACGTTCGCCGTCAGTTTGCCGGAATATTTGTTAATAAATGTGAAAATGTAAAATTACAGAATATTAAGCAGAGATTTAATTATTCTCTTGCACTTGTTGCGCAGGACAGCGAAAATATCAATGTTGACAACGTTGATTTTTCACCTGAAGAAAATTCAGCAAGAAAAATGGCGTCCGTTGCAGATTTTATCCAGATTTGTATGTGCCGCGGTAATGTTTCAATTAAAAACAGTCATTTTGACGGAGCCGGTGATGACAGCCTTAATGTTCATGGCGTTCATTTTAAAATTAAGGATATAGAAAATAATCAGCTTACAGTACGCTTTATGCATCCTCAGTCCCACGGATATAACCCCCTCAGAGAGGGCGATACCATTGCATATATTAATTCTTATACCTTGCTTGAAGAGGGCACTGCTGTTATTGAAAAATCGGAACTTTTAAACGAATATGATATTCGCCTTACCGTAAGCAGTACCGAAAAAGCTAGAAAAGGCGAAGTTATAGAAGATGTAAGCGCCTGCCCAAATCTTGATTTTGAAAATAATTTTATGACAAGAATTATTACAAGAGGTCTGCTTATTACCACCAGGGGAAAGGTTAATATTTTAGGCAATCATTTTGTCAGCACATCAATGAGTGGTATTCTTTTGTCCGACGATGCAAAAAGCTGGTATGAAAGCGGTATGTGCCGAGATGTAACAATCAAGGATAATACTTTTGATTACTGCGGACAAACTCCCATTTTAATTAAACCAGAAAACCGTATTTATGCCGGTGCCGTACATAAAAATGTTAAGATAATCGGAAATACTTTTAAAAATTATTCAGGTTTCTGTATTAATGCTCGTAATACCGATTCAATTACCGTCAAAAATAATAAGTTTGCCGGTAAGAAAATCAAAACCGATAAATGCTATAATGTAGTCTATGATTAGAATATTTAAAAACAAACAAAAAAACAGCATCCGAGAGGATGCTGTTTTTGATATGTAATTATCTCTTAATGTCGTCCCATTTAACACCGTCGATCTGGAACAGGTCGTCAAATTTATAAACATTGTGTTCTTCCTTAGTGTGGCTTGGGTACCAAACCTGAGCGAAGAACGGGTTTGTTTTAGCGATAGTATCATAATCCCACTGCTTCTGAGGAATGTAACATTCCGGACACCAGTGACCGCCAAGGAGGATAAGTGCCGGAGATGCCTCAAATTCAGCACCGCAGTTACCGCATTTCCACTTGAGTTTGGTAGCCATATCTCCCTGAACCATTGTTTCGCTGAGACATTCACCGCCGAGTAATTTAGCAGCCTGCTTCATATCTTCAATATCAAGCTCTGATTCAGGCTTGCTCTCATCATAACCGTGGTCAAGCTTATAATTTTCAGCGTCGGAATTGTCCTTATTGAACTTTCTGATTTCAAAATCTTCCCACTTTGCAGGAATCTTCTCCCAGTCTTCATAAGTGCCGTAGTAAGCAGAAAGACGAACATCATTCTTAGTTGCTACCCAGTCAAGAGTACCGAAGTCCTTAGTCATAGCAATCTTTTTCATAAACGGCTTAGCGCAGGCTGCAACAAGATTTTTTGGAAGATATCTTGGAATTTTGAAGTAAAATTCAACCTGTGTAGCAAGTCTGTCAAAATATTCTTTAACAGGAAGGTTCTCACGGAAGTGGAGGTACTCCTCAAGCTTGTCGCCGTCAGCGTAGAACTGACCGTGGAAGTTCTTTGTGATAAACCAGTTGGGTTCAAATAATTTTTCAGGGCCTGCAAGACCGAGAGTACCAAGAAGAAGGCACTCAAATTCATAGTTAGAAATTCTATATTCTTTACCGGAACCGATGTTATAAAAATGATTCCAGAAATCAGAACCGAGATTGCCCTTTTCATCTTCAAGAACAAGATTGCACATAAGACGTCCGCTGTCCTCTACAGTACACCATTCAAGCACGCCGTTAATCGGTACATGGAACATAATAGGATCCATATTCTTGAGAATGTTAGGATAAAGAATACCTGACTGACGCATTACAACCCAATTCTTGATACCGCTTTCAACGAAGGTACGTTCAGCAATAGTCTTTGAAATTGCGTAATGGTCGTAAATAGAAATTTTAATCGGGTCACCGCAGCGTCCCCAGTGGATAGGATAGTTACGTCCGCCGGTTTCAGCAACTGTACCTATGTAACAAACCTTAATTGCATCAGGATCATCCTGAGCAAGAACAGCCTTACAGATGTTTTCAGCAGCGCCAATGTTTGTTTTCTGAGTTCTGTATGGCTTCCAGTCAGCAGTAGGAGATACCATACCGCCCACGTGAAGTACATAATCAGAGCCTGTAACACCTTCAAGGATTGAGTTGTAGTCGGCAAGGTCGCCCCATATAACTTTAACGTTTGGCTTAGCCATAAGATCCTTAAGTTTTTCTTCGTTTTTAGGGCTCTTTCTTGCAAGCATCTTGATGTTGATTTCGTTAGGATGCTTCATCATTTCCTGTACAGCGGCCCATCCCATATTACCGGTACCGCCTGTAATGAATACAGTCTTCTTAGCCATTAATTTTTCCTCCTTTTTAATGGTCACAAATTCATACGTTAGTATTATAAACTAATTATAAACAAAATACAAGGATTTGTGCAAATAATATACGATTTTTATTAAAAAAATCTAATTTATGTGTATTTTTTATTAAATGAAATTTTTTTATAAAATTATTATTGACATACTTTGCTTATTGTTATATTATTGATTAAGAGAAATAGGCTTTATCAAGAGCAGCCGAAGGACAGGCCTGATGACGCTGCAGCAACCTGCCGTAGGGTAAGGTGCTAATACCTGCGGTAAATCCGGGTGATGAGGATAATTCGCATACGGTTTGCCCCGTATGCCTTTTTTATTTGACAAGGCTTGTTTTGATATATTTATTAAGGCAGAAAAGAGAGGATTTTATTATGTCTAAGCATTTATTTACCAGCGAATCGGTTACAAAAGGTCATCCTGATAAAATCTGCGACCAGATTT
>CAYXLH010000053.1:0-13134 GCA_964465835.1 uncultured Bacteroides sp.
AAATGCAGAAATTCACACTTTTATGGAACTTTTCTACTAACAATAGTATATAAAATGAGGCAGGAAAACCTGCCTCAAAATTTCAATGATTATAAATTATTTCATTATATATTATTTCTCTTGCTCGATTAGCAATGCTATTCATCATCTGCACCCATAACATCTGATTTTTATCTTTGAGTTTCTCTGTAACACCTTGATTTTCGGCAAGTTGTTTAACAAGTAAATCATATTGTTCTTTTGCTCTAATATCAATGCTGTGTAGATATGAATTCAGCTTACTTCTTGTCAGTAAATTATAATAAATTATTCTATGATTTTCTTTCAAATAAGCTTTATGCCTTTGTCCCCAAAAACCTATTTCATAATTTGTACCTACCGATACAAGCGAAGGAATTTTAACATCCCCAACACTAACATAACTTCCATTTAATTCTTCATATAATGATTTCATTGTAAATCCTCCGATTTGATTTTAATTATTCAACCTACAATCAAATCATTCAGCCGTTTACAAGTGTCAAAAAGGCGTACCCTCTTTATCGAGTGTACGCCTTATGGCGTTTTTTAACGCAATTATAGCTGAAAAGATAATGATTTTAAGCAATACCTCGTTATCTCACCTCAGCTTTGACAGAGGGACTATGTTAAATATTGATGTCTTTGCAAATACTGTACCACTGACAGTCCTTGCAGATATTTTCAGGCAGGGGAGTCTCGCCATTTTCAACTGCGGATTTAACGAGAGCGTCGTATCTTTTTACTTGCTCTTCATCTTTGCATATTTCTCCTGCCATATTCGGGCAGTGAGCACAAATATCGTCGCAGTGTTCAATAAAGTTAAACTTTCCGCCGCCGTTTATATAATCCTGTACCTTTTTCATATTAACACAGAATTTTTCGTTGTACCCCTTTCCTTTAAAACGGGGAATACACATTAAATGGTGATATCGTATGTTCATCATTTTACAAATCTTTTAAGCCTGTTTGTAAGAATCGCTGCCAGCGCAATTTTTACCGCATCCGGAATAAGAAACGGCGTAACGCACCAACCGAGAATTGATATAAGGGAGGCAGGCTGGGAAGTTTTAGCGTAAACAATGGCAAACCATACGGTGCCGAAAGCATAGCATATAAGAATGCCTGCTGTCATTGACAAAATCATTGTCCACAATTTTCCCTTAGTCTTATCTGCGACAAAGCCTACAATAAGTGCAGTGAAAATAAAACCAATAAGATATCCGCCTGTGGAACCGGCAAGTATGCCGATACCGCTGCTGAATCCTGCAAAAACAGGCACACCGATTGCACCGAGTACAAGGTATATTACTGTGGCAATAGTGCCTCTTTTCATTCCGAAAATACCTGACACAAGGCAGACACCCATTGTCTGCAGAGTGATAGGTACTGCCAGGGGAATTGAAATCCACGAGCATATCGCTATCAGTGCCGCAGATAAACCGATATATGCTAAATCAACAGTGCGTAGTTTTCTATCATTTTTCTTTTTTTCTTTTACTTCTTCCATAAATATCCTCCTAAAACCTTTTTCTATTTTAGCAGGATATTTTTAATTGTCAACTAAAATTATTAGTCGGGTTTACAATTAGATGAATTATAATTTTTCCAATGCTTGCTGAATATCTGCGATGATATCTTCTGCGCTTTCAATACCGCAGGAGAAACGTACCAAATCGGGGCTTACGCCGCATTCTTCAAGCTGTTCATCGGTAAGCTGACGGTGAGTTGTAGATGCAGGGTGCAGACAGCAGGTGCGTGCGTCGGCAACATGTGTTACTATTGCGGCAAGTTTAAGTGAATCCATAAATGTTGTTGCCGCAGAGCGTCCGCCATCAATGCCGAATGAAACCACACCGCAGGTGCCGTTTGGCATATATTTCTTCGCAAGCTCATACTGGTCGTCGCCCTCAAGCATTGCGCATTTCACCCATTTTATTTTGCTGTTATTTTTTAAAAATTCAGCAACTTTCAGCGCATTTTCGCAGTGGCGCGGTACACGAAGATGGAGCGTTTCCAGACCCAGATTAAGCAAAAATGCGTTTTGCGGTGACTGAACTGAGCCTAAGTCTCTCATCAGCTGAACTGTGGCTTTTGTAATATATGCGCCTTTGCCGAAAGTTTTTGAATAAACTATACCGTGATAGCTGTCGTCAGGTGTGGTAAGACCCGGGAATTTATCGTTTTGCTCCCAGTCAAAATTACCGCTATCAACTATGGCGCCGCCAATTGTTGAAGCGTGACCCTCCATATATTTTGTTGTAGAATGAGTAACAATATCTGCACCGAATTCAAAAGGACGGCAGTTTATTGGGGTAGCAAAGGTGTTGTCAATAATAAGCGGTATTCCGTTGGCGTGCGCCGTCTTTGCAAATACCTCAATGTCAAGGATGTCAAGGCTGGGGTTTGATATTGTCTCACCGAAAATTGCCTTTGTGTTGGGTTTGATTGCAGCCTGAATTTCCTCAGCCGTTGCGTGAGGAGAAACAAATGTAAAATCAATGCCAAGTTTACGCATTGTCACATTAAATAAATTAAATGTTCCGCCGTATATAGCAGAAGATGATACAATGTGGTCACCTGCCTGCGCAATGTTAAATACTGCGTAGAAGTTTGCCGCCTGACCTGAGCCTGTCAGCATACCGGCAACTCCTCCCTCCAGCTCTGCAATTTTTGCTGCCGCATAGTCGCAGGTTGGATTTTGCAGACGGGAATAGAAATAGCCCTCATCCTTTAAATCAAACAGATTTCCCATTTCAACAGAAGAATCGTATTTGTAGGTTGTGCTTTGCACAATGGGAATTACCCTTGGTTCACCGTTTTTTGGTTTGTATGTGCCCTGCACGCAGATTGAATCAATGTTCATTTTGTTTACCTCGCTGAATTTATTGAATTAATACCCGAAGGCATTAACCAGATTGTTATATTCACTGTCGCTGATGGCTATAACGGAGCCGTGTCTCGGCGAACAGTTGTTTATTGTATAATTGCCGGAGTCAAGAGTATAAAAATCAGTAAAGTTTTTAGACTGATTAATTACAAAATATCCGTCGCCGTATGCGTCTGCAAGCATTACAAGCGTGTCAGTACCTGTAATGAAATAGGAATTACAGCCCTCAAGCCCCACGTCGGAGTTAAGAATTTTTGCAGGATTTGAAGCGTCGCTGTAAGGACCTGTAATATTTTTGCTGGTTACATAACATATTGTAGCGTTTGTTTCGTCTTTGTAATACAGGTAATATGTACCTTTGTTTTTATCATAAATGATATCTCCGTCAATTGCGTCTCCGCCGTCATCAGGCTTGTACAAAAGCTGCGGTTTTGAATAACTGCTTTCATCAAGAAGATTATCGGTATAGCAGTAGTACAGCCATGTGGCGTTGGAGGTGTAGCTGCCGGAGGCAAGACCGAAATATACCATATATTTCTGCTCCTGTTCATCCCATATTACCTGGGGCGCCCAGCATCGTTGAATATCGTCATCGGGCAGTATGTGTGCCATATCAATAATTGTTTCATCGCTCCAGTTAACAAGGTCTTTTGACCTCCAGAATACCATAGAGTTACTGTTGCCCCACCATACGTTGCCTGATGCGTCCATATCCGTGCAGACCAGGTAATAATATCCGTCCTGACCCTTGAAAATATACGGGTCACGGCAGTACTTTCTGCCTAAGGTCTGAGTGATTACGGCGTTGTTTGAGTTAAGCGGTGTGTAATTGTAACCATCTTTTGAAACGGCAAATCTTACACTCTGCTGGCTTTGTTTGTTGCCTGTAAAATAAGTGAATAGATATGCACCATTAGTGGATTTTGCAGGCGTGTTACCCTGGATAAGCACTACTGTTGTAACAGATTTTGCAGGAATGCACACTGCACTGTTTGCTTTTCCGCTCTGAAACTTTTTCAAATCTTTTGTTTCATCGGTTACATAAGATGTGAACGATGTGTATTTTGATTTGTCAAATGTTGTATATTGAGTGGTGTCAGAGTTATTGATATATACTACTGCTATACTGCCATCAGGATTAAGATAAGCCGACTGTTCAATATAATTGTTTTTATCGGTGTGTTCATTTCCGTCGTCGTCTTTCCAGGTGTAGGTCTTGTCTGTAACAAGGTTGCTTCCGAACGCCGTGCCGGTGGATACTTCCACGCGCTTTGCGCCTTCCTGAATGAATTTTGAGTAGTTGCCCAGGCACCAAAGCCTTTTTGACGGCTGAATATCATTGTGATTGTCAGCGTTTAAATAAATCAGACTGTCGGGATATACGCCCTTTCCGCAGGCTGTCCACCAATCCCATTCAACTGCATTGACTATGGTCATATCCTGATAAATAATATCAGCCATAGCAAGACCGTAATCAATAGTCATACCATTTGTGTTGCCCTCAGACTGAATGTGTCCGAGCACGCCGTTGTTGCCGTCAGTTGTCATCTGGCAGTACTCGGTGCATCTAACTTTTTGTCCGAAGTTAGAGCTGGATAACTGAGAAGCAACTGCTTTTCTTGCAGATTCGTCTGCCCAATAGGAATGGGTTGCCACCGTGTCAACATAAGAACGTATGTTGGCGTTGTTTTTGGCGTAATTCTGACTGCTTATAATAGATGATTTAGAGGAGAAACAGTGATTTGCAAAGTTATTCCAGAATGAAGAATGATTCATTTGTCCCGATTCCCAAACCGATAAGCCCACTTTGCCGTTTAGCTTGCTGTTGCTTTTAAGTGTCGGTACCATATAGTTGTTGTAGAAATTAAGCGCCTCTTTGTAATCCCAGTAGCAGCCTTCCTGATTCATTGATACACTGCCGTCGTCATTGTACCATCCTGCCCATGACCATTCAGGTTCGTTAATTGGCGATACTTCGGTTACGTTGTAGCCCTCGTCAGCAAAATGCTCTGCACAGGCGGCAATATAATTGGCAAACGCCTGATAATTGCTTTGGCTTATATTAATATTGTATGAGCCGTCGCTGTTAACGGGATTTGCATAAGCGTGTCCGTTGTTTGTCATATATACAGGAGCCGAGTTTGCAAACAGTGTTACTTTAAGATTATCATTCATATTGTTTGCAATGGATAACGCATTCATCGCTCCCGGGTCGTTGTTCCAGTTGTATGTGCCGTCGCTTTGCAGGAAGCAGTGAGTTCTTGCGTCCTCAACATATATCGTAGTGTCGTTTGTGTCAGCAGATCCGGCACCCAGATTGTAACGGTAAATGTTAAGACCGATACCCTCGTCCTGACTGTAAAGCAGTTTTATAATATCCTCGGCATTTTCCCAGTTGCCAACATACTGGCTCCACCATGCGGCGGAAGCGCCGAATCCCTCAATAGTCTGATAGGTTTTCGTAGTGTCAATTGTGGTTTCCCTGTTTGTTAAATCCGGCGAATTGAATGCGTCAAAAATCAGTTTGTAGTCAATTACATTTACAACGCCGTCGTTGTTTACGTCGCATCTTCCGTCATAATTGTATTGCTTGTATTTCATATCGCCTGCTTCTGGGCTTAATGCCATAGTAAAATATTCCCGTATATCTGCCGCAGTGATTTTAAGATTTTTTGTGCCGCATACAGGGCATTCATAGTAGAAGTCTGCCTGCTCATTGGAAGTGCAGCTGTATCTGTGACCATTTGCCGGCACAAAATTGCTCTTTACCGAATCTGCATCACAGTAAGGACAGCGGTATTCGTCATATCCCTGCTGAGTGCAGGTGGGTTCAACGGTAACGGTTGAATAGACGTGTTCGTCATTCATACAGTAGTAGTGCCAGTTATAGTTTTTGCTGCTTCTGGCGTTTTTCACCCATTCATAAACTCCGGTGTCTTTTCCTGCCAAGCCGTAAAATCTTGCATAACCGCCTTCGCCGTTGCCGAATGCGTCTTCACCCAAGGATACATTTTCTCCTGCAATGGTAATATAGTTAAAATTACAGTTCCAAAATGCGTGGTCATCTATGTATGCTGTGTTTGACGGTAGATTAATCCAATACGTAGTTCCCGTACATCCGTTAAATGCATAGGGGTAAATATGCAGAGCGTCCGTGCCGTCGGTAAACAGTACCTGAGATACCGAGGTGCAGTTTGCAAAAGCGTAATTCCAGATTTGATTGAGCATACTGTCAAATTTAAGATTGCCCAGTGACGAACATTCTGCAAATGCACCCCAGCCGACAGCATAAATGTTTGTAAAATCTACGTTTTCAAGGGCAGTGTTTCCCTGAAAAGCAGTTGTGCTGACTGATGTTTTTGCGTCTGTCTTTGAAAAATCAATAGTGTTGACTGCGCCCATAAATTTTTTCCAGGGCTGTGAACCGTTATCATATGTTTTCATATCGCCGGAACCGCTGAACGTCAGCAATGAGGTTTTTGTATCAAATTTCCAAGTCAAATTGGCAGAGGAATAGGTGTTGTCAGAGCATATGCCGGATGTGCTGTCCGAATAGGCAAAGCCGTTTGACGATGCGAAAGACTGTACATTTGACGATGATGATACAAGATAGCATCCTGATTTGTTAACTCCTGACACCGCGTTAGAATTTGCCAGTGAAATGCTACTGCCGCCTATAATAACTGCCGTAAGTGATGAACAGCCGTTAAGAGAATTTGCGTTAAGCGTTGTTATTGAAGTTCCCAGTTCAACTGTAGCCAAAGATGTGCACCCGCTGAACATACCGTCCGGCAGACAGCCTGAATAAGAATTGCATGCATTTAAGTATGCACTTTGAAGAGAGGTGCAGTTCTGAAAAGCGTTCTGCCATATCCATGTACAGCTGTCAGGCAAAATTGCGTGTTTTAGGGAAGAGCATTTGTAAAATGCATTGTTTCCCAAAGTGTCTATTGTGCCAAAATCAACTTCGGTAAGATTGGTACAGTCTGCAAATGCATAAGAGCCGATGTTGATTACACCGTCCTCAATTACAAGCTTTTTAATCTGATCTCTGTAACTATTGTACCAGCCCGGACGGTTAGATGACTTATTGGAAAAATCAGCCATTCGCTGATTTTTGCCGCTGATAGTCATAACACCGTCGGAGTCAAGCGACCAGTTAAGAGTATATCCGCTTGCGCCGCAGGTTCCGCTTGCAACCGTATCTGCCGCCGAAGCTGTAATGCCTGCGCAGAACACGGAAGTAAAGATTATTACTATGCTAAGTAAAAGTGATAGCAATTTTTTCATCGTAATTCCCACCTGCTATTATTTGTTTTTGTCATAGATTATTTTTAGTCCGTCAATAAGCAGATTTTCGTCTATTATCAAATCAGTTTTGCAGTTTTTTGCAATGCTCTTACCTAAACCGCCTGTTACAACTACCGTTGCTTTTTCACCGATTTCCTCCTCAATTCGCTCTACAAAACCGTCGATCATTATTGCCGTGCCGATTACACAGCCGGATTTCATACTGTCAATGGAGTTGGTGCCTATTACTTTTTTAGGGGATGAAATGTCTATCTGAGGCAGCAGTGCAGTGCCTGTTGTCAGAGCATTAATTGATGTGCCTACTCCAGTAGTAATTATACCACCTGAAAAATTTCCGTCCCTGTCAATTACCGAGCCCGTTGTAGCAGTGCCTAAATCAAAAATAATAATAGGGCAGGGGTATTTTTCTTTTGCGGCAACTGCTCCTACTACAAGGTCCGCTCCTAACTGTGCCGGATCGTCAATCTTTATGCTAAGCCCGGTTTTTATACCCGGTCCCACTATCAGCGGTACAATGCCGCATACAAGTTTTACCGCTTTTTTTAATGTGTAATTTAAGGCAGGTACGACGCTTGATATTATGGCGCCGTCAATTTCCGACACGTTTCGTATGCTTAAAAATGAATGTATTTTCATTGCATACTCTTCTTCTGTTTCATTAATATTTGTTGACAGCCTACCGGAGAATTTAAGGCCGCTGTCATCAACTGCTCCCAGTGTAATATTTGTATTTCCTACGTCAATAGCTAAAATCATTTTATCACACTTCTTTCATTTATTTATAATTGATAAGATTTTAACATATAGTTTTTAATTAGTAAAGTATTTATACATTAAAAAAAGAGCAATTTCGCCGAAATGTTGTATTAAAGCGAATTATGCCGATTTATTATTTGCCCGTTACACTTGATAAAATCAACATTGTATGGTATAATATCAAAAAAATTTATAGGAGGTAGTTAGTTATGGCTATGACTTATGAGTCAATTGTTGAGGCAGCAAGAAATAAGTTCTACGATGCGGATGTTTCATCTGTTAACGGTACTCTCGCACTACAGATTAATATTGAGGGCAAAGCCGCCAGCGGTATTTTCTACATTGAAGTTAAAGACGGTAAGATAAATATTGAACCTTATGAGTATTACGATAGAAATGCCATTATCACTATGAATGGCACAAACTTTATTAAGCTTATTAACGGCAAGCTTGACCCGGTTGTCGCTTATACAACAGGCAAACTTAAAGTTGACGGCGATATCAATGCAGCTCTTGAGCTAATCAAATTCATAAAGTAAGTAAATCAAAAAGGTTTCGCAGAGTATTTTGCGAAACCTTTTTTAAATTATGATTTAATATACCGATTTTTGCTGTTTTATAAATTCTGCGTAAGACTTAATGCTTTCCCACATTTCGTCGGTAACTTCACAGGTGCCGAACAGAACACTTTTTGCAATATCCTCGGGATTTTGCCGTTCAGGAGGATTTTTAATATCAGTGTTTCCTAACAGATAATCTGTTGACACATCAAAGTAATCAGCTATCTTTTTAATCGTTTTTTCTTTTGGTGTGTGACCGTATTTCCAATAACTTACAGTTGAGCGGTTTATGCCTAATTCAATTCCGACACCGGTCGGTGTTTTCTTAATTTCGCGACAAAGCTCATTAAATTTTTCGTAAAAATTCATAAAAAATAACACCGTCCTTTGTGCAAATTTTATAAAAGTTTCAAAATTCAAACTAATATATTGACAAGTTCTAAATTTTGTGTATAATAAAGGTGTAAATTGTAATACGATGTAAAATTGTAATACGATGTAAAATTGTGTAGATTTTGATATACAATTATAACTAATATAACACAAAAGTTTAATTAGTTCAACTGCTTACCGGATTATTTGATTTGATTAATCGTCAAATAATTTTTCTATATCAACCTCAAGCACACGGGCGATAATGAGGATTTCTTTATCGGTTGCAATACGAATCTGACCCTCAAGCTTTGAATAGCTTGTGGGGTTAATATCCAAGCCTGCAACCTGGAGTTTAGAAATAAAATCCTTTTGTTTGATTCCGCGTTCCCTGCGGAGCTTCTCAATGTTTCTGCCTACAAGATTACTGTCCCCGTATTCCCGCTTGCGGATTTTCAAAATAACCACTCCATATATAAGGTGATTAAATTATATTTTAAATTTCTCTTGACATAATTCTAAAATGGAATTATAATGATATTGTAATTCTAAATCGGAATTATATGTATGAATGCAATTTATTATATTTAGTTTTATTTACTTTATCTCCTTACTCTGTATTGTTTATATTATGCTTAGTGAGAGATATGACTCTTAAAAATAAATATTTTTGCTAAAATAATTTTTGGGAGAATTTTTGACAAATTATTTTGGTTATATAATGTATAATCAAGTTATTGGCTTGGGGGCTGTTACTTCCTTTGGTGTTTTACCATGGGAATTAATAGTACGGACCTGCTTGATTTAAATCTTCTGTTTTTATAGGACATTGCGTGATTGCCTTATCACCTTTATCTGCTGTTTATTGGCGATAGGTTGGGTATCGTATGGGGTAAAATAACACGCAGATTCCACGGCCGTTAGGCTTTTTTTCTACCCATGAACTATAAAAACAGTAATTATTCAGGCAGGTTTGTATATATATATTTCTGTTTTGGTGTGCTTAAAGCACGCCTTTTTTATTTTTATATGTAGTTTTTTAATTTTTTATACAAAAATTAGTGACATTTAAGCATATTTATTGTATAATGTTTCTTGATAGGCAATGCAGACTGTTCTTCATTGCATAATGAAAATATCGGAAGGAGTTATTTGATGAAACACCCTGAAATTGTTGAAAAGATGAGCCTTGAGCAAAAGGCAGCTTTCGTATCAGGATACGACTACTGGCATCTTGAGGAAGCACCCGAGCTTGGCTTGCCTAAAATTATGATTACCGACGGCCCTCACGGTCTTCGTAAGCAAAGAGATAAGAAGGATAAGTCCGGAGAAAAGGGAACTATTGGTCTCGGAAATTCCGTTCCAGCTACCTGTTTCCCTCCTGCAGCAACATCTTCCTGTTCCTGGGATATGGATTTGCTCTATCAGGAGGGCGAAGCTATGGGCGAGGAATGCCTTAAAGAAAAGGTTTCCACAATTCTCGGCCCCGGTACAAATATTAAGCGTTCACCTGTATGCGGACGTAATTTTGAATATTTCAGTGAGGATCCGCTTCTTGCCGGTAAATGCAGTGCTGCAGTTATTAACGGCGTTCAGTCAAAGGGCGTAGGTACTTCACTCAAGCATTTTTGCTGTAACTCACAGGAAGCATTCAGAATGGTTGTTAATGAGGTTATTGACGATCGTACAATGCGCGAAATTTATATGACCGCATATGAGATTGCCGTTAAAGAGGCTCAGCCATGGACTATTATGAATGCGTATAACAGAATCAATGGCGTTTATGCTTCTCAAAATGGTAAAATCCAAAATGATATTTTAAGAGGCGAATGGGGCTTCAAAGGTTTGGTTGTAACAGACTGGGGTGCATCGGTTGACAGAGTGCCAGGTCTTATCAATGGTACTGATTTGGAAATGCCGTCATCAGGTCCTCTTAATACAACACGTATCATCGCCGCTGTTAAGGACGGTACTCTTGATGAGAATATACTTAATGAAAGAGTTGACAATGTAGTTGAGCTTATTATTAAATCAAAGCCGGCTCTTGAAAAATCACATACTTATGATACAGAGGCTCATCATCAGCTTGCCGCAAAAATTGCTGAGGCTTCAATGCAGCTTCTTAAAAATGATGATAATATTCTTCCCCTTAAGAGTGGTCAGAAGGTTGCCGTAATCGGCGAAATGGCAAAGGCTCCGCGTTATCAGGGTGCCGGCTCCTCCGTAATTAACTGCACAAAAATTTCAAACGCATATGACGAGCTTGAAAAGCTTGGCGTTGATATGATTTACGCTCAGGGTTATGAAAAATCAAAGGACGAGATTAACTCAGCGCTTACCGCTGAGGCTGTTGAAGCTGCCAAGAAAGCAGATGTTGCAGTAGTATTTGCCGGACTTACTGAGGAATTTGAGGGCGAGGGTTACGACAGAGTGGATATCAATATGCCTAAGAGCCATAATGCCCTTATCGCAGAAATTGCCGCTGCTAATCCTAATACAGTTGTTGTACTTGCAGGCGGTTCTGTTGTGCTTATGCCATGGCTTGACAAGGTAAAGGGTCTTCTTAACTCCGGTTTAGGCGGTCAGGCAGGTGGTATTGCTGTTGCCAATATTCTTACAGGCAAGGTTAATCCGTCAGGTAAAACTTCTGAAACATATCCTGTTGCATTTGAAGAAAATCCGACAGCGGGCAACTATCCGGGCGGACCTGTTACCAGTGAGCACAGAGAGTCAGTTTATATCGGTTACAGATATTATGATTCTGCTGAAAAAGATGTTGTATTCCCATTTGGCTATGGTCTTTCATATACGACATTTGAGTACAGCGATATTAAGCTTTCTGCTGAAAACATTAAAGATACTGATACTGTTACAGTATCATTTAAGATTAAGAATACAGGCGCAGTTGACGGTGCTGAAGTTGCCCAAATTTATGTTGCCGATAAAGAGTCAACAATTTACCGTCCTAAGAAGGAACTGCGAGGATTTAAGAAAGTATTTATCAAAGCAGGCGAAGAGGCTGAGGTCAGCATTGAGCTTTCAAAGAGAGCTTTTGCATTCTGGAATGTTAATGCAAATGACTGGTGTGTAGAGTCAGGCGATTTTGATATTCTTGTAGGTGCTTCAAGCAGAGATATTAAGCTTACCGCTACAGTAAATGTTGAATCAACAAGCGACTGCGCAATCCCTGATTACAAAGAAAGCGCACCTGCTTATTACAACAATGTAGCAGGAATTACACGTGATGATTTCGCAGCAGTTTACGGTGAGCTTCCGAATCCTGAAATTGATACTTCAAAGAAGATCGATATATATTGCTGTCTTAACGACGCAAGACATACAAAATGGGGCGGAAAGATTTGTCGTCTGATTGAATCTATTATGTCCAAAATGGGTTCTGCTGAAAACGGCGACGGTAAAATGCTTGCCGCTATGGCAACTCAGATTCCTATCCGTAACTTCATCGCAATGAGTATGGGTGTGTTCTCACCTAAGATGGCAGACGGACTGCTTATGATGCTTAATGACGATGAGTCAAGTTTTGTAGGATTTTCCAAGATATTCTGGAGATTGGGCGGAGCTCTTGTTAAACTTCCTAATCTTCTTAAATCTATCTAATGATTTAAAAATTAAATGTCCCTGAGCCTTTTTGGCTTGGGGATTTTTAAAATGAGGTGAAAATATGAAATGTATTAGTTGGAATGTTAATGGGCTGAGAGCATGTATGAATAAAGGATTTGAGGATTATTTCATATCTGCCGGCGCAGATATTTTTTGTTTGCAGGAAACTAAACTTCAGCACGGACAAATTGATTTTGCCCCTGACGGTTATAACTGTTACTGGAATTATGCTGAGAAAAAAGGATATTCCGGCACTGCTGTATTTACAAAACGTAAGCCTTTAAATGTCACCTACGGTATGGGGATTGAACAGCACGATAAAGAGGGAAGAATGATTACCCTTGAATTTGAGGATTTTTATTTTATCACCGTGTATGTGCCTAACTCTCAAAGAGAGCTTGCACGGCTTGATTACCGTATGCAGTGGGAAGATGATTTTCTTGAATATATCAAAAGGCTTGATAAGGTTAAGCCTGTTATCTACTGCGGCGACCTTAATGTTGCCCATAGAGAGATAGACTTGAAAAATCCGAAGACCAACAGAAAAAACGCTGGTTTCACCGATGATGAGAGAAATAAAATAACCGCTGTACTTGACAGCGGTTT
>CAYXLH010000054.1:0-13039 GCA_964465835.1 uncultured Bacteroides sp.
TTTGCTCTTTTTCTATATATAATTTTAATATTTTTATTGAATAATATAGATATAAATGTTACAATATAACAGATTCTACGGAGTGTGAAATATGGACGAAATAAAAGCAAAAATTGAAGAATTAAGAAAGACTCTTAGATATCACAGCGACCGTTATTATAATGATGACGCACCGGAAATTGAGGATTACGAATACGATATGATGATGCGAAGCCTTAAAGAGCTTGAAGAAAAATATCCTCAGTATGACAGTGTTGATTCTCCTACCAAGCGCGTGGGCGGTAAAGCGGATAACTCTTTTGAAAGCGTTGTTCATACCGTAAGAATGGAGTCGTTGCAGGACGCTTTTTCCTATGATGAACTGCGTGATTTTGACCGCAGAGTAAGAGAAACTGCACCTAACGCACATTATGTCGTAGAACCTAAAATTGACGGACTTTCGGTAAGCCTTGAATACGTAAACGGCGAGTTTTCACGTGGTTCAACAAGAGGTGATGGTGATGTTGGCGAGGATGTCAGCGGTAATCTCAGAGTGATTCATAATATTCCGCTGAAACTTACCAAAGCCGTTCCTTATATTGAGGTCAGGGGCGAGGTATATATGCCTAAAAAGAGCTTTGAACGTGTTACCGACCGTCAGTTAATTGCAGGGGAAAAACCTTTTAAAAATCCACGAAATGCCGCCGCCGGTTCATTAAGACAAAAGGACAGTAAGGTTACGGCTACCAGAGGTCTTGATATATTTGTGTTCAATGTTCAGCAGATTGAGGACGAAGAACTCACTTCTCATAAGCAATCCCTTGATTATCTTAAAGATTTGGGATTTAATACCATTCCATTTTACGAAAGAGTTTCCACTATTGACGAAGCAATAGAAAAAGTTAAAGAAATCGGCGAAAAGCGCGGTGAACTTGAATTTGACATTGATGGCGCAGTAATAAAAACAGACGATTTTGCACAAAGAGAACAGATGGGTTCTACTGCTAAATTTCCCAAATGGGCGGTCGCTTTTAAATATCCGCCGGAAGAAAAGCAGACAAAGCTCACTGATATAGAAATTACAGTTGGACGTACAGGCGTTCTTACACCCACTGCGGTGCTTGAAAGCGTTCACCTTGCCGGCACTACCGTTTCACGTGCAACGCTCCATAATCAAGACTTTATCAAAGAGAAAAATATTAATATCGGTGACGTTGTTACAGTAAGAAAAGCAGGGGATATTATTCCCGAAGTTTTATGTGTAAATGAAAAAAATTCCGCTGATTGTTTTGAATATCCTACGAAATGTCCATCCTGCGGTGAAAATGTTGTCCGTGAAGAGGGCGAATCAGCGATCAGATGCATAAATCCGGAATGTCCTGCACAGCTTCTGCGTAATCTTATTCATTTTTGTTCACGTGATGCAATGGACATTGAGGGACTTGGCCCGTCAATTATTGAAACCTTTGTTGATAACGGCATTATAAGGAAAACGACGGATATTTACCGTCTTGATAAAGAAAGAATTATTGAACTTGAGGGCTTTAAGGAAACAAGCGCAGGCAATATAATTAACTCCGTTGAAAATTCAAAGAATAATGATTTAGGCAAACTTATTTTTGCCCTCGGTATCCGCCATATCGGCGCAAAAGCGGCAAAACTGCTAAGCGACCATTTTAAAAATATTGATGCTGTTATGAACGCCGGTGTTGACGATATACTTAAAATTGACGGCTACGGTGAAATTATGGCAAAAAGCGTTACTGATTTCTTCGCAAATCCTTCTGCGGCTGAAATGATTGACGAGCTTAAATCATTTGGAGTTAATATGCAGAGCAGAACGCAGGTTAACGATAAAAGATTTGAGGGTATGACGTTTGTTTTGACAGGTACTCTGCCCACGTTAAAGCGTGCAGAGGCAGGCAAAATAATTGAAAGCTTTGGAGGAAAAACATCTTCCTCGGTATCAAAAAAGACCACCTTTGTCCTTGCAGGTGATGCGGCAGGTTCAAAACTTGACAAGGCAAATGCTCTCGGCGTTGAGGTTATTGATGAAAACAGATTTTTAGAAATGATTAAATAAAATTAACAGGAGAAACGGTATGAGAGAATTTAGAAAAAAGCAGGCGAAGCTGAAAAAAATAATGAATATTCTTGTTATTTTTACTGCGGTTTATCTTTTTGTATATATCGGTATTGAGCCTATGCTTGCAAAAGCTTTGCCGGACTGGACGGTGCTTGTTTTCGGATATTTGTGTGACGCTCTTGTAATCGGAAGTCTGATTGTTCTTTTCGTTTATTACAGTAAATATTCAAAAAGCGATAAGTATTTAAAATCCATTGAGGACGAGCTTTCCGATACAGGTTACTATTTCACTGCCAGAGAAGAAAAGGTTATTTCTGCTTATTATACTGCCGTTAAAAAAGATTTAGTTAATAATTCTTTTGCAGTAAATGAAGACGTTGCTATTAACGAGCTGGAATTTGACAGCGTTGCAATAAAGCGTAATGAATTTTTTTATACAGTTACTTTGGATGAAACAGATAAAAACGACGTTCTCGCTTATCTTGACAGTGTAATATACGATATAACCGTTAATAACCTTAAACGCAGAGGTTCGGGCGTTCTTCTGTTTATAACAAATAATGCAGATGAAGATGCGGTTGCACTTTCAAAAATGATTACTGCATTGGGCAAAAAAGAACAGATTAAGGTTGCCCTTGCAATAGTTGAATTAAGTACAGGCAGATGCTATTTTTTGGGCAATAATCCTACAAAATGTCAGCAGATGATTGCAAATTATGCAATGAACTGTGACACACCTATTAAGGATAAATTCAAAGGTGATGAAAGACTTCCTTTTCAGGATGAGCTTGAAGAACATATGAAAGACTTTAACATAAAAGATTTCCGTAACGGAACATTTTATGCTCATTAATTATTTAGGAGATGATATTGTGAATACAGCGGCACAAATATACCTTGATAGAATAAAAGGTAAAAAGGTTGCATTTGTAGGTATGGGCGTTGCCAATATGCCCTGCGCCGAATTTCTTGCACGCCACGGCGTAAATGTTTATGCCTGTGATAAGCGTGACAGAGATTATATTGGTGCTTCAAAATGTGATGAACTTGAAAAATTAGGCGTTAAATTTTCTCTTGGAGAAAATTATCTTGATATATTGCCGGATATGGATATTGTTTTTCGCTCCCACGGAATACTGCCCTTTCAAAATCCGTGGATTGGCGAATGTATCGCCAGAGGTCAGCAGGTTACTACGGAAATGGAAGTGTTTTTTAAATACTGTCCCTGTAAAATCATAGCCGTCACAGGTTCCAACGGCAAAACCACTACCACAACCCTTATTTCAAAAATGCTCACTGCTCAGGGTTACAAAGTATTTTTAGGCGGAAATATCGGAAAAGCGCTTATGCCATGTCTTGATGAAATAACTCAGAATGATATAGCTGTTGTTGAGCTTTCTTCATTCCAGCTTCTTACAATGGGCAATATGATTAAAAGACCTGATATAGCGGTTGTGACAAATATCGAATGTACTCATCAGGATCACCATATTTCACTTGATGAATATGTTGATGCAAAAAGGAACGTGCTGATTTATCAGAGCGCTAATTCTAAAACCGTTCTTAATGCCGACTGTGATTATTCAATCGGCGGTAGAGTTTATCATGATATGCGTTATGATGTAAGAGGTGAGCTTGCTCAGTTTTCAATTAAACATAAGGTTGATAACGGCGCTTATATGAATACCGAAACAGGGGATATATTCTACACAAATCATGGTAAAGAGACTTTTGTTATGAATAAGTCGGATATTATTATTCCTGGTGACCATAATATTGAAAATTACTGTACCGCTATATCTGCCGTATGGGGTATGGTTGATGTTGAAAATATGGTTAATACTGCTAAAACTTTCGGTGGTGTTGAGCACAGAATAGAATTTGTAAGAGAGTATAAAGGCGTGCGATACTACAACGATTCAATCGCAACATCGCCATCAAGAGTTATCAGTGGTTTAAAAGCATTTGGCAGAAAAATTATTGTTATTATGGGCGGTTCGGACAAGGGTAACGATATGAGCGAAATGGTGCCTTATATCAAAAAATATGTAAAGCTTCTTGTTCTCAACGGCGCAACGGCTGATAAGATATATAATTCAATTATTTCTGACGGTGATTATGCTTCCTGTGGACTTGAAATTATAAAAACAGATACAATGGCAAAAGCTCTGAATATCGCAAAAGAAAAAGCACAGACAGGGGATATAGTATCACTTTGTCCTGCCTGTCCTGCCTTTGATCAGTTCAAAACATTTGAATATAGAGGCAGAGAATTTAAAAGATTGGTGAATGAATTTGATGACTGATGTATATTCTGTTTTAGAAAAACTTACATCCGTTAACGCTGTCAGCGGTGACGAAAGTAGAATGCTTGATACTGTGCAGGAATTGTTAAAAGATTTGGGAGAGGTCTATACCGATTCCCTCGGTAACATATTCTGTACTTTCGGAGAAGGATATCATATCGCACTGGAGGCACATACTGACCAAATCGGATTTATTGTGAAATCCGTGTCGGATGACGGATTTATTAAAGTAGATAAATGTGGCGGAATTGATCGCCGTATGCTGCTTGCAAGCGAAGTAATTGTTCACGGCAAAGAAGATTTAAGGGGTGTTATTTCCACCTTGCCTCCTCATCTGCAAAAGCAGGGAGATGAAAAGAGTGTACCTGAAATCAGCGATATTTCCATTGATATCAGTATGAGCAAAGAACAGGCGGATAAGTATGTATCTCCAGGAGATAAAGTTTCATTTTATGCTACTTTTACAAAACTTTTAGGTAGTCGTGTTTGCAGCGGTTCTCTTGATAATAGGAGCGGCGCAGCAGCCGTTATTCTCGCCGCACAATATATAAAAGAAATGAATTTAAAGGGCATAAAAGTAACTGTTATGCTGTCCTCGCAGGAAGAACTAGGCACAAGAGGTGCAAAAAGCGGACTGTACGGCAAAAATATTTGCCAAACTATTGCAGTTGATGTATCATTCGGTTACAGCCCATTGTGTAAAAAAGAGGACTGCGGTGAATTGGGAAAAGGTCCTATGATTGGATATTCTCCCGTTCTTGATAAAAAAATCAGCCTGTCACTTGCTGACACGGCAGATAAGCTTTCTATCCCTTATCAGCGTGAGGTTATGGGTGCTCATACGGGTACTGATGCAGATGTTATTTCACTTACCCAAAGCGGAATAGCCACAGGGCTTGTTTCAATTCCTCTGAAATATATGCATTCCCCCTGTGAAATTATTGATACCGAGGATGTAATTAATACGGCAAAGCTTCTTGCCGGTTATGTTAAGGCAAAGGCGGGTGAGTTCAATGCTTAAAAAAATGTGCGAGCTCAACGGCACTTCAGGGGACGAAAAAGCCGTAAGAGATTTCATAATTGAAAATATAAAAGATTACTGCACATATACCGTTGACCCTCTCGGTTCTGTTATTGCTTATAAGAAAGGTAAAAGAAAGCCATTAAAATCAGTCAGCATAAACGCCCATATGGATGAGGTAGGTTTTATTATTACTCATATTACTGATGATGGCTATCTGCGCTTTACTTCTGTGGGCGGAATAGACCCGAGAGTTTGTATTGACAGACGTGTTAAGATAAACGGACTAAGCGGTGTGATTGGCGATAAAGCATATCATTTGTTAAGTGACGACGAACGTACAAAATGTCCGTCTTTTGATAAGCTTTTGATAGACGTTGGCGCGGGCAGTAAAGAAGATATTGAAGAACTGATTTCACCCGGTGATTTTGCTTACTTTGATACTGATTATCAGGAATTCGGCGACGGATTTATTAAATCAAAAGCCCTTGATGACAGAATCGGATGTATGCTGATGATTGAACTTATACAGTCTGATCTTGAATATGATACAACATTCTGTTTTAATGTTCAGGAGGAAGTGAGGCTTCGTGGTTCAAAATGTACTTCTTATGCGGTGCAAAGCGATATTGCCCTTGTACTTGAAGCTACTACTGCCGCCGACTTGGACGGCGTTTCGGGTGCGGACAAAGTATGCGTTTTAGGCGATGGTCCGGTGGTTTCTTTTATGGACGGTAGAACGGTTTATGATAAAGAACTGTACCGCCTTGCTATGAAAACCGGGGAGGAATGCTCAATTCCCATACAGACAAAAACTGCCGTAGCCGGCGGAAATGACGCAGGCGCAATTCAGACATCTGGTGCAGGCTGCCGTGTTATTGCTGTGTCACTGCCTGCAAGATATATCCATTCCGGTGCAAGCGTTGTAAAGCAGGAAGATATAAATAATACAAGAAAATTATTAAAGGAATTATTACCTAAGTTATATGATTGAAAAAATTGAAAATGAATCCCAGCTTGACGGCTGGGACAAAAGAGATATTTTTACCGTGAGAATCCTTGCACTGCTTGATTCTTATGGAACTAAATACGGTTTTGCAAATTATTACAGACAGGTTATTGACGGCAGGATTTGCGCCGTTATGTCACGTCTTGATAACGATTATACCCTTAGTTTGGACGAGGGTGCAGATATTCAGGAGATTGTGCGGTTTTTCTGTATAAGCGGATATTCCTCTATTCTTGCACCGGAGGAATTTGAATTCGGTGCAAAATATACCTGCGGAGACGTTATGTTCTGCGATAAAAAGCTTGAATATGACCTTCAGGGCAGTATAGTTGACGAATATCCAAAGCTTATGGATTTATATAATTTCATTGATTATTGCGATACCGATTTTAATGCGTGGTATGTGGATATAAGTCACCGTGTCCGCCACAATACTGCTAAAGCATATACTTTAAATTACGGCGGTAATATTGTGTCATCCGGTATAATTTCCGCAATTATTGACGGATACTCTGTTTTAACTGCTGTGCAGACGGAGGATGAATACAGGGGCAAAGGCTACGGCTCCGCCCTTGTAAAATTTATATGCAGCGATATAGGCTCAAGAGTCTATATTATGCGTGAAGAAAATCTGAATGAAAATTTTTATTTAAAATGCGGTTTTGAAAACTGTTCAAAGTGGAGAATGTACAGATAATGATACCTTATTTTGATATAGATGAGAAAATAGAAAATGCTTCTGATTCTGCAATGAAATTGTGTGCGGAACAGTTTGAAATAATTGACGATATTACACAGCACAATCAGCTTAAAGTTCAGCGTGCGTTTATTGACCACCAAATTTCCGAAAGTCATTTTGCTTCAAGCACCGGCTACGGATACGGCGATAGAGGAAGGGAAACCCTTGACGAAGTATGGGCACAGGTGTTCGGTGCAGAAGACGCTCTTGTGCGCCACAATTTTACCTGTGGTACTCATACGCTTACGGTTGCTCTTTTCGGTGTTCTGCGCCCGGGAGATAATATGCTTTGCGTAACCGGCACACCTTATGATACAATCCACGGTGTTATCGGTATCAGCGGAGAGGGTATGGGTTCTTTAAAGGACTTCGGCGTCAATTATGACGAGGTTGCACTTAAAGAAGGAAAGCCGGATTTTGATGCAATTAAGCAGGCGGTAAATAAAGACACTACAATGGTGTATATTCAGCGAAGCAGAGGATATGAACTTCGTCCGTCTTTGTCTGTTGAAGAAATCGGCGAAATAGTGAACGTTGTTAAAGAAATAAATCCCGATGTTATTGTAATGGTTGATAATTGCTACGGTGAGTTTGTTCAAAAACAGGAGCCTACCCAGGTTGGTGCCGACCTTATTGCCGGCTCACTTATAAAAAATGCCGGCGGCGGCATTGCTACAACCGGCGGTTACATAGCAGGCAGGCACGATTTGGTTGAGAAATGTGCTTACCGTCTTACCACTCCGGGTTTAGGCAAGGAAGTCGGTGCCACCGAGGGTATGAACAGAGAGCTATATATGGGTTTGTTTTATGCTCCTCATACCGTTGGTGAAGCTCTAAAAAGTGCTGTTTATATATCTGCTTTGTTCTCACAGTTCGGTTATGATACAATCCCTAAATATAATGATAAAAGATGTGATATAGTTCAGTCGCTCGGTTTGGAAAATGAGGAAAGTCTGGTTGCTTTTTGCCAGGGTATTCAAAGTGGAAGTCCCATTGATAGTCATGTTTTGCCGGAGCCGTGGGATATGCCCGGTTATGACAGTAAAGTAGTTATGGCGGCTGGAGCATTTACTCTAGGCTCGTCAATAGAGCTTTCTGCCGATGCACCGATAAGAGAGCCTTTTTATGCCTGGATTCAGGGTGGACTTAATTTCCATTCTGCAAAAATTTGCGCCTGTCTTGCGGCACAGCATATGAAAAATAAAGGATTACTGAAAAATGGAATATAATTTTAAAGGAATCAAAGGCGAGGATATAGAACTTCTCTGCATCAACAGATTTAATGATTCAAAAGAGTTTTACGAAGAGAACAAAGAACAGCTAAAGCAGGGCATTACTGTGCCTATGCGCCAGATTATGCTGGATTTATCCGACCTTATGTATGATATTGATGAGCAGATGTTTACCGACCCTGTGCGAAGCGTTTCACGTATTTACAGAGATACAAGAGGCAACAGGTCAAAAATAAAGTATCGGGAAAATATGTGGATGTTCTTTCGCCGGTATAAAAAAGAATATCCTCAGGCACCGTTTTATTTCTTTGAGTTTTTTCCCGACAGATACGGCTTTGGTCTTGTTTTCTGGACATGGCGGGTAACCCATTTCCAAATTGTGCACGAAATGATACTTGAACAGCCGAAACGCTTTTTAAAAGCGGTTAAAGCTTGCGAGGAGGCAGGATTTGTATTTGACTGCCGTGATTACTATAAAAAGGACAGATATCCTAATGCGCCTGAAGAACTTAAAAAATATTTGCAGGCAAAAAATATGAGCTTTTGTTTTTACAGCAGCGATATGTCTAAAATATCAACGCCTGCGCTGATTGACGAATTGAGATGCGCCTTTGATAAGGCAAGACCTATGTACGAATTTTTTATTGAAGCACATCAGCGTATGATGAACGAGGGACTTATAAAACCTGAAACTGAAATGTGATTTTTAAGGGAGGATTTAAGATGCTTCAGCTTGTTCTCGGCAGAGCAGGATGCGGTAAAACAGAATATGTCTTTTCCCACATAAAAGAAGCGGTAGTAAGCGGTAAAAATAATATTGTCCTCATTACGCCGGAACAGTATTCTTTTATCGCAGAAAGAAGACTGCTTGAACTGTTGGGAGAGAAAAATGTAGGCTGTGTAGAAAATCTCTCCTTTTCACGGCTGAATGACGAGATACGCAGAAGATACGGCGGTAATGATTTGCCCGTTCTGTCAAAGGGCGCAAAGGCTGTATTGATGAAAAAAGCAATAGAAACAGTCAGAGACTCTTTTAAACTTTACGGTAAAAATGCGTCTTCTTCTGATTTTGTTAATAACACTGTCAGAATTTATGATGAAATGAAATCCTGCCGTGTTTCCTGTGATGATATTTTGCGTGCCGCAGACAATGCTGATAAAGAAATTCTTTCAAAAAAACTTTACGATATTTCAGCTATTATCGGTGCTTATGATGCTCTTATAAGCGATGAGTTTTACGACCCTGCCTGTGAGCTTACGAGGCTGTATGAAACCTTAATCAAGCTTGACTATTTCACTGATAAAACAGTTTTCATTGACGGTTTTTCCGGATTTGTTGCACAGGAATATAAAATACTTGAAGTGATATTAAGTCAGTCAGACGCCGTATATATTACACTTTGCACCGATTCTTACCTTAACAGCGACAGATACGATTTGTTCTCCTACGTTAACAGTAATATTCGCATTCTAAGGGATATTACAAAAAAAGCAGGAGAGCGTTTTTTAAACCCTGTTATGCTTACTGAAAACCACAGAGCAAAGAGTGAAACCCTTGCCGCCGTTCAGAAAAATATATTTTCAAATGTGTCCGATACGTACAAAAATGACGGCAGTATAAATATTTATGCCGCAAAAAATATAAGTGACGAATGTGACAGGATTTCTGCGCAGATTTGCGCTTTGATGAGAAGCGGATATAAAGCAAATGATATCGCCGTAATCTGCCGTGACCTTGATAAATATAAAAAAGAACTTGAATTTTCTTTTTCAAAATTCAATGTGCCGTTTTTTAATGACGAACGTCAGGCGGTTAATACTCAGCCTGCGGTGCTTTTTGTGTGCTTTCTTCTTAGAGTAATGATTTATTCTTACAGAAGTGATGATATTTTTTCGTTGCTTAAAACAGGGCTTTGTGAAATTGACGATGATAAAATATCCCAGCTTGAGAATTATGCTTTTGTGTGGAATATTAACGGTTCTAAATGGAACAGTGAATTTACTCAATCTACTAAGGGCTTTGCCGAGGAGATAACAGATTCCGACAGAAAAAGACTTGGCGAAATAAACGAAAGCCGCCGGTATATAACAGGGCGGCTTGATAAATTTAAACGCAGATGCAAGGACAAAACCTGCCGTGATATCTGCGAGGCTGTTTATAATGCGCTTATTGATTTCGGCGCTGATAAAAAATTAAAATCCCTTGCCGTCCAACTTGACAAAAACGGTAAATCAGCACTTGCAAAAGAACAGGGCAGAATATGGGATTTACTTATGGAAATACTTAATTCCCTTGCAGAAATATCGGACGAGCATAAAATTTCGCTTAGTGAATTTTACGATTTGTTTTCTCTTATGGTTAACTGCGAGGATTTGGGCACAGTACCGTCGGGACTTGATAATGTTCAAATAGGATGTGCCGACAGAATAAGGTGTGATAATCCACGAGCTGTGTTTATTGCAGGGGCAAATGAGGGCGAATTTCCCGCCGCAGTAACTTCTTCCGGTCTTCTCAGTGAAAGTGACAGAATTGCACTTATAGCAGATGATTTTAAACTGTATTCATATGGCGAAACCCTTAATGCACAGGAAAAATATTTTGCTTTTATGGCGGTTTGTTCTCCATCTGAAAAGCTGTTTGTAAGCTTTTGCCAGAGTAATATAAAACATTGCGAGTCTGCTATTGTTACCTCTATTAAAAGAATAGTTCCCGATATTGAGTATCAGACTCCTGATGAAAAAATTAATATTGATATGCTTCAAAGCAAGGAAAATGCGTTTCAAATTGTTTGTTCGCATTTTAACGAAAATGATGTTACCGAAAATTCTCTTAAAGAGTATTTTAACAGAAATCAGGATTATTCTGCCAAGCTTGAAGCAGTAAAACAACTTACCGGCAATGAGGACATTTATATTAAAGATAAGGATTTGTCACGTTCTCTTTTCGGAAATAATATGTATGTTTCGGCCTCACGTATTGAGGATTATTATAACTGCTCGTTCAGGTATTTCTGCAAATTCGGAATAGGTGCAAGACCGCTTCGTCGTGCTGAAATGGACCCTATGCAGACAGGTACAGTAATTCATTTTGTACTTGAAAGCATTATCAAGGATAATCCCGATGGATTTTCAAAACTTACAGACGCGCAGATAAGTGCTTCAGTTAATAAATATCTTCTTTATTTCCTTAATAATAAAATGGGCGACAGTGAACTATTCGGCAAAAGATTTAAGTATCAGTTTATGAGACTTTCAAAAATGATTTGCTGTGTTGTTAATAGGCTTAGAGATGAATTTTCACAATCCGATTTTAAGGCTAAGGCTTTTGAACTTGAAATAGGCGAAGAAAAAGAAATCAGTCCAAAAATAATCTCCCTGCCTGACAACGGAAAAGTCAGTGTAAGAGGAGCTGTTGACCGTGTCGATACATTTGAACAAAACGGTGTGCAGTATGTAAGAGTTGTTGATTATAAATCAGGCAATAAAACTTTTCAGCTTTCCGATGTAATCAACGGGCTTAATTTGCAGATGTTCGTGTACCTGTTTACAATATGCGAAGATAAGGGTGAATATTCTGGAATACCTGCCGGAGTTCTCTATATGCATTCTGCAAGAAGTGTTCTTAATCTTGGACGCACTGCCGATGAAAATGATGTAAAATCAAAAGAAAATTCTGATTTTAAAATGAAGGGCCTTGTTTTGTCGGATGATGAAAATGATGTTATATCTCATATGGAATATGAACTAAAAGGTAAATATATTCCTGCTAAAATTTCAGCTAAGGGCGATTTAACAGGCAGTATTGCTACTCTGGCGCAGATGGGTCAATTGTCCGGCAAAATCAATAAGCTTATTGAAGATATGGGCACTTCACTTCATAACGGCGAAGTTTGCCAAAATCCCGTATTCGGTAAATACCATCAATATACCTGTGATTTCTGCGATTATTCCGATGTTTGCAGCAACCGCCTGGAAATTCAGCAGAGAATACTTGAAGAAATGTCAGACGCACAGGTGTTTGAACAGATTAAAGCAGAGGAGGAATAGCTATGCCAAAATGGACCGACGCCCAGAAAAATGCCATTGACGCAAGAAACTGCAACGTGCTTGTCAGTGCCGCTGCAGGCTCCGGCAAAACCGCCGTTTTGGTAGAACGTGTTATAGAGCTTCTGACTGATCCCCTCGCACCCGTTGATGCTGATAAGCTTCTTATCGTTACTTTTACAAATGCCGCTGCTGCTGAAATGAAAAACAGGATTATGTCGTCGCTTAATTCTTTGATTGCTGAAAACCCCAATGATACAAATGCAGTTCGCCAGCTTTCTCTTTTGCCGAATGCAAAAATCTGTACAATAGATTCTTTCTGTATTAATCTTGTGCGTGAGAACTTTTTTAATATTGATATTCATCAGAATTTCCGTGTCCTTGACGATTCTGAGGAGCAGATTATTGAACAAACTGCGGTTGATACTGTTGTTGAACAGTTGTATGAGGAAAACAGGGAAGAATTTAAATCTCTTGTTGAAATGCTTTCTACTACAAAAAGCGACAGGGGACTGACTGACTGCGTGCGCCGTATCAGCAGATACATAACCGCACAGCCCTTTCCCGACGATTGGCTTAGCGCCGCTGCTGAATTATATAATCCCGATGTTTTGCTTGACGAC
>CAYXLH010000055.1:0-12919 GCA_964465835.1 uncultured Bacteroides sp.
AGTTTATTAATTTTTGTAAATGGGTATGGCACGAGTGCAAAGATTGGCACACTGTAGTTATTTTTGCTGTTGTTGTAATTATTATGTATTTGCCTGTTTGGGGCGGATATTTATGCCATGCTGTATTTGGGTGGAAATGGTGCAGCGTTGTTGCTACCGCTTATCTTGCCTTCTGGGCAGGACCTTTTACTCCTTATTTCCCATTATGTATTGCCATCACATTGGGAATTAAAAAAATTATTGAAAAAATTAAAGGTAAAGATTAAGAAAAATAAGAAAAATTTTTTGTTGACATAATTTTCTTTTTGTGATAAGGTAATATTATATTCGGTTGTAGCCGAAATTAAATTGGATACACCCGTTCCCATTCCGAACACGGTAGTTAAGCCCTTGCTTGCAAGGGCATTTTTTATTATGCAGTAAGGGCAATTTAACCATGGTTTTGATTACTCTTTATTGCCTTGTGAAAGGATGGTGAACGGTTATTTTTTATTGTTTTATATTTTTCGATAAATTGACGGAGGTGTATTATGTTTAATTACAAAAAAATTATTGTTATAGGATGCAGCGGTGCCGGCAAAAGCACTTTTTCCAGAAGATTGCACGAGATTACTAAAATTGATTTATATAATCTTGATACCTTATATTGGAAACGTGACGGATCACATATTCAAAGAAGTGAGCTGATTGAAAAGCAGGAAAGGATTATCGGCGGTGATAAATGGATTATTGACGGCAATTTCAGAAATACTCTGGAAATGAGAATAAGAAATGCCGATTTGATTTTCTTTTTTGATTTGCCGACTGAGGTGTGTATTAGCGGTGCAGTTAACCGGGGAGAGCGTCCCGAACTGCCATGTAAACTGCCTGTTAATGACGAGCTTATTGATTTTATAAAGAATTTTAACACTGATGTAAAGCCAAAAATTATTAAGCTTTTTAAGAAGTATAACAGCAATGTTATAACTTTTAATTCACACAGACAGGCTGACGATTATTTGTATAAACTCAAGGATTTTTTGGAGGAGTGGGACGTATATGACGCTGAGAGGAATGTGATTCCCGATAAAATCATTCTGCGTGGAGTTAATAAATTTGAACCTGGTGAATATCATCTTGTGGTTCACGTCTGTGTGTTTAACAGCGACGGAAAAATGCTTATTCAACAAAGACAGCCGTTCAAATCAAAATATTCCGGTATGTGGGATATAACCTGCGGCGGCTCTGCTGTCAGAGGTGAAAACAGTTGTCAGGCCGCCGGCAGAGAATTGTCGGAAGAAGTGGGGATTAATTACGATTTTTCTGATGTAAGACCAAAGCTGACGGTGAATTATGATAATGGTTTTGACGATTATTATTTGATTGAAAAAGACCTTTGTCTTGAAGCATTAGAACTTCAGTACGAGGAGGTAAAGGCGGTTAAATGGGCATCCTGTAATGAAATTAAAGAGATGATTTCACAGGGTAAATTTATACCCTATTATCCGCATTTCATTGAAACACTGTTCAGTATGAAAAAATCTTATGGAACTGTAAGAGATTGGAAACCGGGTGATTAATATGATACAAAAATTAAATAGTGTTGACCTGACTCTAAAGACAGACAAAGGCATATTTAACCACAGAGTTGCCGCTGTTATTGTGAGAAACAACAAATTACTTGCTCAAAAAAACATTGCTGATAATTCATATTATCTGGTAGGAGGTAGGGTAAGCTTCGGCGAATCGAGCGAAGATGCGCTTGTAAGGGAAATAAAAGAGGAGCTTGGAACTTTTATTACTGATTATAATCCTCTATGGGTTAATGAATGCTTTTTTATTGACAACGGTCAGAAATTTCATGAAATAGGTATTTACTATCTTGTCGATATATCAAATACTGATTTTCGTTGTAGCGATGCTGTATTTGAAACAAAGGAAGAAAATAGAACCAACACTTATGAATGGCTTGATATTGATAATTTGGAAAACATTGAGCTTTATCCGAAATTTATAAAAGAGGAAATCAAAAATCCAAACAAGGATTTAAAGCTTATAATCACAAACGAGGTTGAGTAATGATGCAAAATATTTATGATAATAATGAATTTTTCAATGAGTACAAAAAACTAAGAGAAACTGACAGTAACTATAATGTTCTGCTTGAACAGCCTGCTATGAGAAAACTGCTCCCTGATATAACTGACTGCAATGTTCTTGATTTGGGATGCGGTTTCGGCAACAACTGTATGGATTTTGTGAATATGGGTGCAAAATCTGTAACAGGTATTGATATTTCTGAAAATATGCTTAAAACGGCTGCAAAGACGAACAGTCACAGTAAGATTAAATATGTAAATATGCCTCTTGAAAATTTATCGGATTTACAGGGCAAATTTGATTTCATTTATAGCTCTCTGTGCTTTAATTACATAGAAGATTACACAAAGTTAATTAATGATATTTACGTGAAAATGAATAACGGCGGCACGCTCCTGTTTTCTCAGGAACACCCTATTGTTACAGCAGGCGCAGGTATAACAAATAAATATATAACCGATGATGAAACCGGTAGGCGAGTATATTGCCTTTCGGGCTATAATGATAAAAGCATGCGGCGTGTTGAAAAATGGTATGTTGACGGGGTTATAAAATATCACAGAACTTTTTCAGATGTGATAAATACTCTATGCAAAGCAGGCTTTAAAATTGAATGTGTCGATGAACCCGTGCCGGATGACTATGCATTATCAAAAAGAGAAGGGCTGAAAAAAGAATTCATAAAACCGACTTTTTTGATAGTTAAAGCAGTTAAGGAGTAAATTATGTGGTGTTTTCGTGAAGACAAGACAAGTCCTGTAATTACTGCAAAAAGGCATATTGAATCCGGTCATAAAAACAAAATTGACAGTTTGCCTCAAACTGCCGTTTTATTCTTTATGCACAGTGGAGTTGAATTTGTCAGAGAGAATTACAAAACAGAGTTAATTGCCGAAAAATTCCCGAGATTTTTACATTCATGCCCAATATATAAAGCGCAGGAAGAAAATGGATTTTGTTTTCTTGACGGCGGAGCAGGAGCACCACAAGCGGTTGACACGCTGGAAACTTTGTCGGCATTAGGCGTAAAAAATGTTGTAAGCGTTGGTATGTGTGGTGTTTTTTCTGCAAAAATTCAAACAGGGAATATTATAATTCCGGACAAAGCCTTTATTGAAGAGGGAACTTCTCTGCATTACTATCCGGATATTGAATATTCTCTGCCTGATAATGAGTTGCTTTATTGTGCATTAAAGAATCTTGATGGTTCAAGAGCGTTGCCTATTGTATCAACCGATGCTGTATATAGGCAGACTTTTTATAAGGAAAATTTGTGGCGTAGTAAAGGTGCTGTTGGGGTTGATATGGAAACGTCTGCGCTCTATAGTGTATCTTCTTATTTGGGCGTTAAAACTGTCAGCGTGCTTATTGCTTCCGACAAGCATCCGCTTACTTCTGACGATACCGGTTGGAAATGGGAAATGACAACCAAAATCCGTCATTCCTTCTTTGAAAAATGCATAAGCTTTGCTTTTAAATTATAATTTATCTTACTGCTTTACAATATTATACCGCTATGTTATAATTTGTTTATAATTATAGTATTATTTAACATTTTAAAGAAAACAGCATAGTATATTTATGATTTATGTGAAAGGTGTTTATTATGGCATATTATATTATTTTACCTTTTGGGCTTATTGTTTCATTTATATTCTGCGTTCAGCGCAGCAAAGGTTACAGTATAAAGAATCTGCTTTTTAAGTCAGTTTCAAGCCTTTGCTATCTTCTTACGTCAGTGTTTGCTTTGCTTTCAAATTCCGACGCTTATGTATATGGATCGCTTATAATATTCGGCGGTGCGCTGGGTTTGGTGGGGGATATTGCCCTTGACTTAAAAGGCGTTTATAAAAAGGATGAATCTACATATCTTAAAGCAGGATTTGTTTTCTTTCTTACAGGTCATATATTCTATACTGCCGCAATAGTTTATTCGCTTAAGATTAAATGGTGGATTGTTGTGCTCTGTGCAGTACTCAGTCTGATTATTGGTGCAGCGAATGTTTTGTCCGCTAATATTATGAAAGTTCATTTCGGCGCATATAGAAAAATTGTGTTTATCTATGTTGCTTTTCTTGCAATGACAACAGTTACCTCGGTTGTTGCCTGTATAATTTCTCATTTTCAAAAGGGTTATGTTATTCTTGCAATAGGAACTGTGCTGTTCCTTTTGTCCGACGCTGTTCTTTCAAACACATTTTTCGGCAGAAATAAGGATAAACCAATACATTTGTTCGTAAATCATTTTCTGTATTATGCAGGTCAGTATATGATTGCAGCGTCAGTATTGTTTATGTAATATTTGGCTAACATTTTCAAAAAAGTATTGACTTATAATTTAAAGAGTGGTATTATATCTAAGTCGCAAAATTAGATATAAGGGCCATTAGCTCAGTTGGTCAGAGCCACCGGCTCATAACCGGTCGGTCCGGGGTTCGAGTCCCTGATGGCCCACCAAGAAAAAACCTCGTTCTTTGAACGAGGTTTTTTTAATGAAATAATTCCTTTGGACTTATTCTATGTGACTCCCTTTGATGAGTGAGGGAAACGGAATATAACCATTTAGCTCTTCCGCCGCTATCAAGCGGTTTTTAATTTTTTATGCGTTTAATTTTTTAGCAGGAAGTATGCTTTTCTTTGTAAAAGTATCATAAAGAGCAAATGTCAGAAGAAACATTGTGTAGCCGATTAACGCACCGCTTGCAACGTCTGTAAGATAATGAGCCCCCTGAACCATTCTTGTAAAGCCCATTAGATAAACGTACGCTGTAGAAAGTCCCATAGCAAGAGGCATAAGCTTTTCAAGTTTTTTTGAAACGGAACATATAAATATTCCTAAAAAAGAGCAGGCGGCAGATAATGTGTGACCGGAGGGGAAAGAGTCGGGATGACTGTAAATGCCCATATCGTTTCCTTTTTGATACCACGGTGTGTACGCACTAAAATCCGTGCCCTTAAGCATTGTTCTACTTGTTCGGGGTGTAAGCTTATCAAGCTTTCCTAAGCTTAAACCGTCCTCGTCAAATAGTCCGTTTGACGCTGCTACCATCTCACGAAATCTGATTCTATGGGTAATTGGCTTAAATTCCATACATATGCGTACTAATAACGACATTATAAGGCAGGCGAGTGATACTGTTTCCAGTTTATTAAGAGTGCATTTGTCAATTCTTTTAACTATTAGTACTGCTGCAACTGCCACAACTGTACAGATTATAAAGTACCAAAGCTGGCTTATATCAACAAATTTTTTTGCAACATTTTCTATTATCTTTTTATATCCTATAACGCTTAATACAAAAAATCCTAATGTTGTTATTACATATAATACAAAATTGAAAAATTTATATGTGCCGGAACTTACATTTTTAATTGGATGTACTGCAGGTATTATTCTTCCTAAAATATCAAGGCTTTCATTCAGGTCGTGCCGGGTGACAAACATTATTGTAAAAATCGGTCCCCAAAGTATCCATGCAACGGATTCGCCGAATGCCTCAAAAATAATACTGAGTTTGTTGTCGGGATTAAACAACACTTCGTCAATCTGTAAATCGCAGAAAGTTCCCCAAATCATCAGCCCAGCTGTTACTATGTAAAAAATAACGGAAAAAATGAATAAATTTTTTTTGCTCTTTTCAGTCATAACATCCTCCAAATAAATAATTGATATTAATTTAATTTTTATTTTACCAAATCTTAACGTAAAATACAATAGGCAATAAACCACGGTCGGTCATTATAAGCAAATAAATATTTTCGTTGTTGAATATTGGTAAGCAATGTTCTATAATAATATATGTAAAACTTTAACAGTAAAGTGAGGAATTTTAATGTCCGGTAAAGCCCTGACTAAAAGGAAAAAGTACGGCTATGCGTTCGGTATATTTACCGAGTCGCTGGTTTATAATATGTTTTATACGTATTATCTTACTTTTCTTAATGAAATCGTAGGCATTCAGCCTAAGTACAGTTCAATAATTATTTTTGTTTCAATAGCATGGGACGCAGTAACCGATCCGATTATCGGTAATTATACCGACCGTCCCGGTGTTGATAAGCGCAAGGTAATGAAAATTTCCATATTGCCTCTTGCGTTAATCTTCATCATCGCATGGACAAGTATAGGAGCGGGTTTTACAAGTCAAACTGCTAAAATTCTGCTTTATACCGTAATATCAATGTTGCTGTGGATATTCTATACTATGTATTCAATACCGTATTATGCCGTTGTTGCAGAGATTACAGAGGACTATGACGAAAGAACACAGATTCGTTCTCTCTCATCTCTTCTTAATGCGGCGGCAGTAGGTTTGGGTAATATTCTTCCTGCTCTTGTACCAACAGTAGCAATTCTGATAGGTAAAAAGTATGAGAGTAATTCTTATGCGGTTGTAGCGGCAATTATAAGTCTTATGGCAGTTGCGTTAGGATTTATATGTATTAAATCTCTTAACGGTATATATTCGCCGAAGCCAATGCCTGAAAACGGTGCTGTAGAAAAAATTACTGTTAAAAACACTTTTAAGGCGTTTGGTGATATACTCAAACTTAAACCTACAAAATATTTTCTAATTTTCGTATTCTTCTTTCTTGCCACATCTTCTATGATCCAGTCAAATCTTACTTATATGGTAATTGACTGTATAGGTATGGAGTATGATACAGGTATAGTTTTTGTAATACTTTCCCTTGTAGTTTCTATGGGAATAGTTGTTCCGCTGGTTGAAAAAACTGCTGAGAAAAAAGACAGACGTTTTGCCGCAATACTTTTCCTTACAATAACTTTAATAGGTGAAATTGCAATAAAACTAATCGGTCTTGATGCTCAGATAGGCTCCTTTAAAATTATGTGTATCATAAGCCCTGTATTCCTGGGAATCGGCGCAGGTACTTTCTGGACTTTGTTCTATTCAATGGGTTATGATTTGGTTGAACTTAACGAGTTTAAAACAGGCGAGAGAAGAGAATCAACCATTACCGCTTTGCCTCAGCTTGTGCAGAAGTTCGGCTCGGCTTTTGGTATTCTTGCAGCAGGTCAGCTCCTTTCTGCTTATGGATATGACTCATCAAAAGATGTTGCAGGCTCTGAATCACTGTTTGCCACCGTTACCGACCCTCATATCATAAACGGTATGGAGAATATTTCCACAGTAATACCTGCCGTATTCCTTGCAATTTCAATTATAGGATGCATTCTCTATCCTATGACAAGAAAAAGATTTAATGCACTTATGGTACAGCTTGAGAAAAAGCGTAAAGGTGAAGATTATACCACAGAGGGTTTTGACGAACTGCTTTGATTTTTCACAAAATATCAGCTCAAACAGAACAGGATATTAAATTAATATGAAAATTAAACTTGATGAAAACTGGACAACGAATAACAATAACATGCCCCTAAATGATGAAGAGGTTGTACGGTATAACGCCGTTTTACCTAATCAGAATCAAATAAGACTTGCCCAAAAACCATTTTATGTGTTTTTGCATTTTGGTATGAACACCGCAAATAATCGTGAGTGGGGAAATGCTACCGAAACGGCGCAGGATTTTGATATTAAAAAGATTAAACCTGCCCAGTGGGTAAGCACAGTTAAAGCAGCAGGTGCAACAGGACTTATCCTTACCTGTAAGCATCACGACGGTTTTTGCCTGTGGGAAACCGGCACAACGGATTTTTGCGTTACAAATTCTCCTTTTAAAGAAGATATTGTAAAATTGGTTTCTGATGAATGTCATAAGCAAGGAATTGATTTTGGCGTATATCTTTCTCCGTGGGATATGCACGAAAAAACCTATGGCGAAAAGGAATATAATGATTATTTTGTAAGGCAGTTAACAGAACTCTGCACTAAGTACGGCGAACTTTTTGAAGTTTGGTTTGATGGGGCAAAGGGCGCAAACGCAAAATCCTTTATCTATGATTGGGAAAGATATTATAAAATTATCAGAACACTTCAGCCCGGTGCAAATATTGCAATCTGTGGACCTGATATAAGGTGGGTCGGCAACGAGGGCGGAAAAACACGTGAGAGCGAATACTGTGTGGTGCCCTCTTATCTTGCAAAAAGCGAAGGCGTTGAAAAAAATTCTCAGCACAGTGAAAATGACGCCTCATCAATTAAACTCCTTAACTCTGAGTCGGAGGATTTGGGCTCAAGAAATGTGCTTAAAAATAATGCTGATTTATGTTGGTATCCTGCCGAGGTTGACGTTTCAATTCGCCGTGGTTGGTTTTATCACAAAAAGGATAATTTAACTGTTAAATCAATAAAAAAACTCTTAGATATTTATATCAATTCCGTAGGGAATAACTGTACGCTTTTGTTGAATGTTCCGCCCAGTGATAAGGGAGTAATTCACCGCCGTGACGTCAGAACGCTTAAAAAACTCGGTAAAAAAATTGAAGAAATTACTGCATTTCCTGTAATTCAGCAAGATTTCGGCAAGCTTAACGAGGATAACGGATATCTTGAATTTAAGTTCAGCGGTGCAAAAAAACTTAAATACTGCGTTTTAGCTGAAAATATTGCCGACGGTCAGAGGGTTGAAAAATTTGACCTCTATCTGCTTAAACCAAACGGTAAATACAAGCGTGCTTATAAAGGTACGGTTATCGGTTCAAAGAAGATTATAAAGCTCAAAGGCAAGAGTATTGGCGCATTGCTGATAATACGCCAGTCACGCTCAAATCCTGTCCTTTCTCAGGTAGGCTTTTACGAATAATAATCATGACCACCCCTAAGAGGGGTGGTTTGAAAAGGGGTATAACCCCTTGCTACTTGCCAGCGCCTTAATGACGCTGGCTTTCACTTTGTTCAAGCCTTTGTGGTATGATTACTTGCTACCCTTAAAAGGGTCTTCGTATTCTTTCTTACTTAATCTATCCTCTATTTGGTCTGACTTTTCTTGCTCTCTTATGTATTTTTGTACAGTAGACGTATTTAGCCCTACTGTACTGACATAATATCCTGTCGCCCAAAAGTTACGGTTTCCAAACTTGTACTTCAAATTGGCATGATGTTCAAAAATCATCATTGCACTTTTTCCTTTGAGATATCCCATAAATGACGATACACTCATTTTTGGTGGTATCTCTACAAGTAGATGTATATGGTCCGGCATCATATGTCCTTCTATGATTTTTACTCCCTTCCATTTACATAAATTTTGTATATATTTTTGTATATCTTTTCGTAACCCGTAATATATTATTTTCCTTCTGTATTTTGGGCAAAATACTATATGATATTTACAAACCCACTTTGTATGTGATAAACTATTTGCCATAGGGCATCACTCCTCTTTCTGGTATTTTTGGCTTGAACAACTTTATTTTACCACAGAGTGATGTCTTTTTTGCTTAAGCTTTAATCTTACCCGCATAGCGGGCAGTTGTTGAACAACCGCTTTTGCGGTCGTTCCTTCACTAAAGCATAATTTTACGCCGCAGGTTATCCTGCGGCGTTTGCTTATTTTTCGGGATTTATCATTGTAAGTCCGATTCTTTTTTTCTCAACATCTACATTGATTACCCATACTGTAACAATATCTCCGACTTTCAGTACTTCCGACGGATGTCTGATAAATTTACTGCATATTCTACTTATGTGAACAAGTCCGTCCTGATGAACCCCTACGTCAACAAATGCGCCGAAGTCAATTACATTACGTACAGTGCCTTTAAGCTCCATTCCTGCTTTTAAATCTTCAATTCCCATAACGTCACTGCGAAGCATTGGCTGGGGCAGTTCATCACGCGGGTCACGTCCCGGTTTTGCCAAATCTTTTGTAATATCAATCAGCGTTGGTTCGCCTACGCCTATTTTCTCTGCTAAAGCACAGGTTCCTTCTGTTTTTATAAGAGCGTTCATTGCAGAAATATTGCCCTGTCTGACGTCATCTTCGCTGATTTTGCAAAGCTTAAGCAGATTTTTTGCAGCAGTGTAGCTTTCTGGGTGAACACCCGTATTGTCAAGAACTTCCTTGCTTTCTGCAACACGCAAAAATCCTGCGCACTGTTCAAATGCTTTAGGTCCCAATTTTGATACTTTAAGCAGTTGTTTCCTCGATTTAAAGCATCCGTTTTTCTCACGGTAGTCAACAATATTTTTTGCTACTGTAGATGATACTCCTGCCACACGGTTAAGAAGCTGCGCCGACGCTGTGTTCAAATCAACGCCGACAGCATTAACACAGTCCTCAACTACGCCGTCAAGAGCGCTGTTAAGTTCTTTTTTCGGCATATCGTGCTGATACTGTCCAACACCTATTGATTTTGGGTCAATTTTTACAAGTTCCGCAAGCGGATCCTGCAAACGACGTGCTATTGATACTGCGCTTCTTAAACTCACGTCAAATTGCGGAAATTCCTCTGCCGCCAACTTTGATGCACTGTAAACCGACGCTCCTGCTTCGCTGACGACCATATATGATATACCGCAGTCGAGCTCTTTTATAACCTCGGCTGCAAAAACCTCTGTTTCGTGAGAAGCAGTGCCGTTGCCGATTGCAAATAATTTAACATTGTATTTTTTAACAAAATTTTTGATTATTTTCTTTGCTTCTTCAATTTTTTTGTGAGGCGGTACAGGATAAATAACTCCTGTGTCAAGAACCTTGCCGGTCTCGTCTACAACAGCTACCTTGCATCCTGTTCTGTAACCCGGATCAAGACCTATTGTAACCTTGCCCTTAACAGGCGGCTGCATAAGTAACTGCCTTGTGTTTTCGCCGAAAACTTTAATAGAACTTTCACAGGCAGAGTCTGTCATTTCGTTTCGTATATCTCTTTCAATTGAGGGAAAAATAAGTCTTGTAAAAGAATCTTCAATGGCTTCAATAACCTGATCTGTGCACAGATTGTAGTTTTTACAGTGAATGTTTTTTAACAAATCCGTTGCGATAGTCCTGTCAAAATCAATAGATACTTTGAGCTTTCCCTCTTTTTCGCCGCGGTTTACAGCAAGTACACGGTGGTTAGCTACCTTGCTTACAGGCTCGTTGTATTCCTTGTAGTTTTCATAAACGCCTAAATCCTCATCTGCACCCTTAACGTTGAGCGTAGAATTGCTTTTTACTGCGTGGCGGATAAGCTTTCTTCCCTGTGGGTCGTCGGATATCAGCTCTGCAATTATATCTCTTGCACCCTGCAAGGCTTCTTCCTCACTCTGGATTTCGTCACTTATATAATCCTTTGCAATAATTGACGGAGCCGGCGTTCCTTTCTCTTGTGCGTATATAATTTCAGCAAGAGGACCTAAACCCTTTGCTTTAGCTTCGGATGCTCTGGTTTTTCTCTTCGGGCGGAAAGGACGGTAAATATCCTCCAGTTCTGTCATTGTCTGCGCCGAGTCTATGGATGACATTATTTCATCTGTCATCAGTTCCTGATTTGTGATTGATTCAATAATTTTTTGCTTTTGCTCATTAAGATTACGCAGATATTCCAGCCTGTCACAAAGTTCTCGCAGAAGCTGGTCGTCAAGTGAACCTGTTGCCTCTTTTCTGTATCGTGCTATAAAAGGTATTGTGTTACCGCCGTCAATTAAATCAACGGTGTTTTTTACCTGCCACTGTTTCAGTGAAAATTCTTTTTCAAGTTGCTTTAGAATGTCCATACATACTTTCCTTTATAATAATATTTACCTTTTAATTCTATCAAAAAAACGTCTGTTTTGCAATATTGCAGATATACATATTTATTTTAGGTATTAATTTATAAAAAATATCATATTACTATTATAACCAACTTGAAAAGGGGATATTTTATGTGCGGAATTATCGGCTATACCGGATATTCACAGGCAAGAGATATTTTGCTTAAAGGACTGAAAACTCTTGAATACAGAGGCTATGACAGTGCGGGTATTGCTGTATATCATCCTGATTTTGAACAAACTCTTGTAACTAAATGCAGGGGAAGAGTTGAAGAACTGTCCGAAAAGGCAAAGGATATTAAAGGTACTGCCGGTATCGGACATACAAGATGGGCAACTCACGGAAGCGTGTGCGACGAAAACTCACACCCTCATAAATTCGGCGCAGTAACGTTGGTGCATAACGGAATTGTGGAAAATTATGCGGCTGTAAAATCTGCCCTTTGTATGAATAATAAGTTTAAATCAGACACCGACAGCGAAGTTATTGCCGCCCTTGTGGATAAATGCTACAATGCGGACCCTATCAAAGCAATTATCAGTGCTGTTAAGGAGCTGACAGGAACATACGCTCTTGCAATAATGTTTGACGATATTGAAAATACTGTTTTTGCAGTAAGAAACGTAAGCCCTATTGTTTGCTGCCAAAATGATAACGGCGCATATATAGCTTCTGATATTACGGCAATAGGGGAGTACAGCGAAGATTATTTTGTCCTGCCTGAATTTTCTGTTGCAAAAATTGATGCGAACGGTTTTGAGATAAGAGATTTTAACGGTAATACCGTTGAACCGGAAATGCTTAAACTTGAATGGAATATTAATAATTCATCAAAACAGCATTATCCGTTTTTTATGGAAAAAGAGATTATGGAGCAGCCGGGTGTTATAGGTGATATAATAAAAAAGCATACTAAAAATGGATTGCCGGATTTTACATGCGATAATATTGATAACACTATTTTTACAGACTGTGATAATATTACAGTTATAGCCTGCGGTACGGCTATGCACGCCGGTCTTATCGGTAAAAATCTAATAGAAAAAACCTGTTCTATACCTGTAAGCGTGTGTATGGCAAGCGAATATATGTACAGCGAGCCTATTATCAACGGTAGAACTCTCGTGATTTGCGTTTCGCAAAGTGGTGAAACTATTGATACACTTGAAGCGCTGAA
>CAYXLH010000056.1:0-12659 GCA_964465835.1 uncultured Bacteroides sp.
GTTATCGGCAGTGTTCCACTTACACCTTACGGTACGCCGTCAACTATTGAAGTTCCGAATGCTATTGAGCCGTATCTTGAGGAGCACGACGTTATGCTCCTTGAAAACCACGGCGCACTTGCAGTAGGCAGCGATGTTATAACTGCGTTTTACCGTATGGAAAGCCTTGAACTTTGGGCCAAAATTACAATTAATGCCGTAATTTTAGGCGGCAGCCACGATATTAGCAGAGAAAATATCCAGAAGCTTATTGACTTAAGAGGCTTTTACAGAGTTACCGGCAGACATCCGGGCTATAAGTTGTATAACGAAGAAGATGAAATGCTTCATAAGAAGGAGGAAAAGTAATGCTTAAAGGTATTCCGCAGGTTCTCTCACCTGAACTCCTTTGCGCTCTCAGCCAGATGGGACATGGTGACGAACTTGTTATTGCAGACGGTAATTTTCCCTGTCATACGGTAGGTAAAAACAGTATTGTAATTCGTGCTGACGGTCACAGTGTGCCCGAAATTCTTGACGCAGTGCTTCAGCTATTTCCTCTTGATACATATACAGAAAAGCCGGTGGGACTTATGGAGGTTGTTAAAGGCGACACCTGCGGTGAGCCGGTGATTTGGAAAAAGTATAATGAATTGCTGGAAAAGTATGAGCCTGATCATCACGATATTGAATATATAGAGCGTTTTGCATTTTATGAGAGAGCTAAAAATGCTTATCTAATAATCGCAACAGGCGAACAGGCACTTTATGCAAATGTTTTGCTTAAAAAAGGAGTGGTAGTTTGAAAACGGTAGTTGCCTTTGATTTTGGTGCTTCCTCCGGCAGAGCGATAAAAGCGGTTTACGACAAGGGCAAAATTTTGTATGAGGAAATTCACCGTTTTGAAAATATCCCTGTTGCCGATGACGGACATATTCACCACGATGTTGATATGATTACCGCAGAGATTAAAAAAGCACTGGAAAAAGCAGGGGATATTGACTCCTTTGCATTTGACACATGGGGTGTTGATTACGGACTTACAGACAGCGACGGAGAATTAATATCCCTTCCTTATCACTACCGTGACAGCAGGACAAACGGCGTTTTGTCAAAGGCAAAAAAGATTATTCCAACCGATGAACTATACGGTAATACAGGCAATCAGATAATGTCTATCAATACTTTGTTTCAGCTTTTGACAGAGGAAAATATCCAAAAAGCTGATACGCTTTTATTTATGCCGGACTTGTTTGCATATCTTTTTACAGGTAAAAAAGTGTGTGAATATACAATCGCTTCCACTTCGCAGATGTTTAATCCTAAAACAAAAAAATGGAGCAGGAACGTGCTTGATAAATTCGGCATTGATGAAAATTTATTTGCTCCCCTTACAAAAACATCTTCGGTTATCGGCGAGTATAACGGCGCAAAGGTTATATCCGTAGCTGGTCACGATACTCAGTGTGCGGTGGCGGCAATGCCTTGTGTTAGCGGAGAAACGCCTGCATTTTTGTCCTGCGGAACATGGTCGCTTATCGGATGCGAGCTTGATGAGCCTATTTTGACTGAGCAGAGCAATGCCTTTGAACTGTCAAACGAACTGGGCGCCAACGGTAAAATTGATTTCCTGAAAAATATCAGCGGACTTTGGCTGATACAGGAGCTTCGCCGTAATCTTAACTGCGCAGGCAATGAATATTCCTATAATGATTTAGAGCAGGAAGCAAGGAAAAGTCAGCCGTTTAAATGCTTTATTGACCCTGACGCTCCTTCTCTTTCCTCACCGGGTGATTTGGCTGGAAAAATTATTAATTATTGTGAGAATACAAATCAGCCGATACCCGAAACTGTGGGTGAAACAGTTAGATGTATTTACGAGAGCCTTGCTCTTAAGTACAGATACGCAATATCCCAAATCAGCGAATGTACAGGTAAGGATTTTGACGTTCTGCATCTTCTTGGCGGCGGCACAAAGGATAATTTCCTATGCGAAATGACTGCCGCCTGCCTTGATATTCCTGTTGTAGCCGGTCCTGTTGAGGCTACTGCGCTGGGCAATATTTTACTTCAGTTTATTGCCCTGGGAGAAATTGAAAATGTGGAGCAGGGAAGAGAAATCATTGCAGAAAGTGAAAAAATTTATAATTACGCACCCAACCACAATGAAAGCTGGGATACGGCGTATGAAAAATATGTAAATATTATTGAAAATTACAAGGAGGAAAATTAATATGTTATATCCTAAAATAGGTATAAGACCTATTATTGACGGCAGATGGGGTGGTGTTCGCGAAAGCCTTGAAGAGCAGACAATGAATATGGCGACTTCTGCTGCAAAGCTTATTGAAAGCAACCTGAGATATCCTGACGGAACGCCTGTTCAGTGCGTAATCAGCAACACTACAATCGGCGGCGGCGCAGAGGCGGCAAAGTGTGCAGAGCAGTTTTCAAAGGAAAATGTCGTTGCCACACTTTCTGTAACACCCTGCTGGTGCTATGGTTCGGAAACTTTTGATATGGACCCTAATACCATTAAAGCGGTTTGGGGCTTTAACGGAACAGAAAGACCCGGTGCAGTTTATCTTGCAGCAGTTATGGCAGCTTATGCTCAAAGAGGTATGCCTGCATTTTCTATCTACGGTCAAAATGTTCAGGATATGACCGATAAGGAAATTCCCGAAGATGTTGCTGAAAAAATTCTCCGTTTTGCTCACTGTGCTGTTGTAGTAGGTTGGATGAAAAATAAAGCTTATGTCAATCTCGGCGGTATCGCGATGGGTATTGCCGGCAGTTTCTGTAATGCTGAAATGTTCCAGAAATATTTGGGTATTCGTGCAGAATGGGTTGATATGAGCGAAATTATCAGACGTATTAAACTTGAAATTTACGACCACGATGAATACGAAAAGGCAATTAAATGGGTGCGCGAAAACTGTCCGGAGGGATTTGACTGCAACGCAGGCAAAAATCTGCCGGAAATGATAAGAAAATCCAAGGTCGTTGACCCTGATAAAGACTGGGAATTTGTAACGAAAATGACTATCATTTTCCGTGATATTCTTTTCGGCAACAAGAAGCTTGACGAGATGGGCTGGCATGAGGAAGCTTTGGGTAAAAATGCCGTTGCCGGTGGTTTCCAGGGACAGAGAAATTGGACTGACTGGCTTCCTAACGCAGACTTTTCCGAGTCAATTATGGCAAGCTCATTTGACTGGAACGGACCTAAAATGCCTACCGCTTTTGCTACCGAAAATGACACATTAAACGGTGTTTCAATGCTTCTCGGTACTCTTGTTTCAAATTCTTCTCCCTGCTTCCACGATGTACGTACTTACTGGAGCCCCGAGGCATGCGAGAGAGTTACAGGCGTTAAGCCAACAGGAAAAGCCGCTAACGGATTTATTCATCTTATCAATTCCGGCGCAACTGCTCTTGACGGTACCGGAGCCAGCAAAAACGATAATGGCGAGGGCTGTATGAAACCGTTCTGGGAAATGAAGAACGAGGATATCAAAGCCTGCCTTAATGCTACTGATTGGTGCAGAGCAAATTACGAATATTTCAGAGGCGGCGGATTCTCAAGCCATTTCCGCTGCAGTGCCGAAATGCCTGTCACAATGCTACGTGTAAATGTAATTGACGGTATCGGACCTGTTATTCAGATTGCAGAAGGCTATACGGTTAATTTTCCGGATGAGATACATAATACAATAGATAAGCGTACCGACCCCACATGGCCTACAACATGGTTTGTTCCTAATACTACTGGTGAGGGTGCATTTAAGGATGTATATAGCGTTATGGCTAATTGGGGCGCAAATCATGGCGTAACCGTTTACGGTCACGTCGGTGCGGATTTGATTACTCTTGCTTCAATGCTGCGTATTCCTGTAAATATGCATAACGTAAGCAGCGACAGAGTGTTCCGTCCTCATTCATGGTCTGCTTTCGGTACACAGGACACCCAGGCGGCAGATTATCAGGCTTGCAAAACCTACGGACCTTTGTATAAATAATTAAATATTCTGCTGATAAAAAGCGTTTGCGCCGTATGACGTAAACGCTTTTTCTTGTTGACATTTATTGATATATGTTATATAATACATTCACAATTCGTTAGGGGCATTAGCGCAGCTGGGAGCGCACCACACTGGCAGTGTGGGGGTCAGGGGTTCAAGTCCCCTATGCTCCACCAAAGAACTCATATACGAACCGCTTTTGCATACTTGTTAAGCAGAAAGCGGCAGTATTGAGTATAAAAATATCGAGCAGAGTTTAGATGAACTCGCTCGGTATTTTTTGTTTTTACTCAATATTTAATACCTCTCAATTCCCCTCAATTATCGTCATAGTGTGTCCATAGTGTGTCCTTTTTACATCAAAAAAACGCCCCTCACTCGCAAGGAATGAGGGGCAATTTTTATTTAATGTGTTTCTTATTCGTCTTTTTATCGTAGATGCAGGAATAAACCTTGTGGGTATTGATTTTGTACTCAATCCACACATTACCGCTGGCGAGAGTTTTTACTGCCGTTACGGTGGCGGTGGTATTTTTATGGCGTGTTGCCGTATCGTCACTGCCGAAGGCGGTCAGCTCATTAATCTTATAAGCTCCTGTAGCTGAGCCGTAGCCCTTATAGCATTTTCTTGTGTCTGAAAACGTCACCTTATCCCCTATTTTAACAGTGGGTTTGTTGGACGGCTCCTTATAGGTCACAAGATAATATGACGGACTTCTGTCGGCGGTGGCTTTGTTAATTTCGGATTTTGAGACAATACAACCGTTGGTAGTCTTTTTGACAATGCGTGAGCTTCTCGGAGAGCTACTGTATTTGCCGGTGTACATATACGGGTCAAGAATTTCAATGTTGTCACCGTTCATACCTACGGCTGTAACATAATGACCGGCGGAGCTGAACACGTTATAAGCGTTTCCCTGATGGACGATAGCATGGTTTTTGTCTGTTTGTCATTTCCAATACGTTTTCATCAGCCCCCAATAACGTTGATAACTGTTTAGAAAAAACAAAGCCTAGCAGAACAAATAAAGCCGAAAAGACAGCAGCAAGATAGATTGTATTCGTATAAATCCGATTAACCTCATCTGTTTTTCCCTGACTCTTGCAAATAGAAAACCTTGTTGCACCTCCCATACCAAGCATAAGCCCGGTTCCGTGAATGAAATTATATACAGGAATAGCAAGGTTTAATGCTGTAAGTCCGTTCGCGCCTAAACCTTTTGCTATGAAAAATGTGTCGGCTAAAATATAACAGGACACGCCTAATGTCCCTAATACACTTAAAATCGTATAACGGGAAAAAATCCGCATATAAGACTGTTGATTCATATACGATTACTCCTGAAATTACAAAAAAATAGCGTCAGAACTTTCTATCTTCAAAGGCCTAACGATAGAAAGTCTGACGCTTAATTCCTTACCCGGCGGCAAGAAATTATCACTCTGTTTAGTTTATTATATCGTATATCAAGCAAAAAATCAATAATGAGCAGAGAGTGTTTTCCTGTTTACTCTTTATTGCCTAAATTTTAATAAGGGCGTTTATCATCCCGGATTAGCTATAATCAATGATAAATTGTATAATTATAGTGATTTGGCAGAGAAAGCTGTATCTTCACATTCTGCTTTTAATTTTTTGAACAAGCTTGCGAGGGTGCATACAGCGGCAATTGCAAGTATTATTTCGGATACTGTCTGTGCATAGGCAAGACCGTAAAGGGGAAACAAATAATTAAGTAAGAACAGTGCAGGAATTTCCAGAACAATTTTTCTCATAATTGCAAAAATAAGTGATTTTTTACCCATACCGCACGCCTGAAATACACCGACGGCAATGAAATCCATACATAAAAACGGCAGTGAAAGACACATTCCTCGTAAAAATTTTGAACCGTAGTCAACGATTGCCCCATTTTTCATAAACATTGAAATAAGTTCGCCGGAGAATATATAAAATCCTATGGTTGCAATAAGCAGAAATCCTATGGAAATTTTACTTGAAAATACAAGCGAATTTTTCATTCTTTTTACGTTTCTGCTTGCATAGGAATAACTGATAAGCGGCATAATCCCCTGTGAAAAGCCCAGCGCTATCTGCATAGGAATCATATTGATTTTCTGCGCTATGCCCATTGCGGCAACTGCCGACGAGCCAAATGCAGCTGTAAAATTATTAAGTACAGTCATTCCTGTAACATTAAGCAGATTTTGTATTGATGCAGGAACACCGACTGCAAAAACGCCCGATACAATTTCTTTTTTTAAGGAAAACATTTTAGGGTTAATGCACACATATGTGCTTTTTCTTTTTACAAAAAGAAGTATAAAGAAATATATGCACGCAAAGCAGTTTGAAATGAATGTGGCAAATCCTGCCCCTGATGCACCCATATCAAAAAAATGCGGAAGTACAAAAAACGGATCAAGAATAATGTTAAGTATGCATCCGCTCATTGTGCCGATACTTGCATGAAGGGCTGAACCCTCGGCACGTACAAGGTAAGCAAGTACAACATTTAAAATTGCAGGTACTGCGCCAAAACCCACTGTCCATTTAAGATACTGCGCCGTTGCCGCTGATGTTTCACTGTCTGCGCCGAGTATGGTTAAAAGCGGTATGTGCAGTACAATATAGAGCAGGGAAAACAGCGCACCGCTGATTACTGCACAGTAAAAACCGAAAGCAGAGCTTCTGTAAACCGTATCAAAATCTTTTCTTCCCAGTGCACGGCTCATCATACTTGAACTGCCGACGCCGAAAAGATTATTTACTGCGTTGAATGCCAGTAAAAGCGGAGCGGCAAGAGTTACTGCTGAATTTTCAATCGGATTGTTGAGCATGCCTACAAAATAAGTGTCCGCAAGGTTATAAATAACCATTACAAGCGAGCTTAAAACTGTGGGAACAGACAATTTCATAACCGCTTTTCTGACAGGCATATTTTCAAATAAATCTGTTTTTTTATCGTTTTCCATTTGTATCACTACTTTTGCTATTTTTAATTTATCTGTCAGATATTTTTAGTTGTAATTCTTTTGGCAGGTTCGGATTACTCTTTATTGCCTAGTCTTTACAGCAAATAATCATTATATATAAACGATAATAATAAGTCAATATCAATTTAGATGACTTACAAAATATGCGGTTTCATGCTTTCTAATTAACTGTATTTATTTGTTGTTTTGTCACAAGGGGATACAATATCAAATCCTTGCGGTCAAGATTATTACTGTGCATTTTAACTGCCGTTAACTGATTGTTGGAATAGGTCTTGTAATAATACTCGCCTTTGTCGGTGTTAATGCAGCAGGAATATGTGGTTATATATTTGTCGGTACCCTCAACAATTATCGCTCCGTCGGTAACCGCCACACTGTCAAGCAGGTGAAAAAAGTGAGCAATACTGCTGCTGTCATCGCTGTCGCATTGTGAATTTATCAGCAGATATGCCGCTTTTATAAATCTCGACACAGGTGAAAAATCACCAGGCAGTCCTATGCTTCCCATACCTTTTGCGAAAGGTTTGATATTCTTTTCTTTGCTGAAAACATTAGATGGCTGGTCTGTTCTCAAATTCAGATACTGCGCCGTATTTGTAAGATGAAATTCAAATCCCGGAGGATTTGTCAATACATTTAACGGATTGTTGTATATATTTAGTCCGGTTGTTGTGCTTTCAAGAACGATTGATTCATTTTTGTCGGCAATGTGCCAGTGCAGCTGAGCAATAGGTAGACCCTCTTTAAATGGTATTGAAATCATATTTACATTATTTAAAAGCTCTCTTGCCTGCATTACATTTTCGCATTGTGCAAGCACCCAGGGTATAATCTCGTAAGGTGTTATGTTGCTTTTACCCTCAACGGTTTTCTCGCTGAAATAAGCATATTCCGGGAAATTCAGCCCTGCCATACAAAGCCCCTTTTCGTTTGCAGCCTCGGCGTAAAGAGGATAGTTATCCACAACCGAAGCCATTCCGATAAGAGCGTAGTGGCTCGACAGGGATTTTTCTTTCTTAAATGCAAAACTGTAATTTCTCGGAGTAACAACAACCTGTTCACCAAAATTAAATCCTACATCCATATTCCTTCCAAAGTAAAAATCTTTTGTGTTAAATGCAATGCTTGTACACATAAAATAACCTTCCTTTATACTATTTTACTCTAAATAGTATTACCGATTTTGTCTCAACTCCCTGTAAAATTATTTATTGAAAAAACCGCAAGTGTGCTCTTATAATGTGATTGTATAAAAAAGCTCAAACAACATAAAGTTGCCTGAGCTTTTTTGGTGGACACGAAGGGAGTTTATCGCACTCGCTATGCTCGTTTGGAGAAATGTCAAAACAGTCCGCCGGACTGTTTTTCTGTCGCTTATAACCTCGCCTTACTCGGTATTCGCTCCCATTTCTGGTTCGACTCCCTTGTATTGATTGTATAAAAAAGCTCAAATAACATAAAGTTGTCTGAGCTTTTTTTGGTGGACACGAAGGGAGTTTATCGCACTCGCTATGCTCGTTTGGAGAAATGTCAAAACAGTCCGCCGGACTGTTTTTCTGTCGCTTATAACCTCGCCTTACTCGGTATTCGCTCCCATTTCTGGTTCGACTCCCTTGTATTGATTGTATAAAAAAGCTCAAACAACATAAAGTTGTCTGAGCTTTTTTTGGTGGACACGAAGGGAGTCGAACCCTCGGCCTCTGCAATGCGAATGCAGCACTCTCCCAACTGAGCTACGCGCCCGTGTGAGATATATAATATCACAAAGTTTTTGCTTATTCAAGAATAAAAATATAACTGTTGAAAGAATTATCTGAATTTGCTAAAATAAACTGTGAGGGGAAATTGTGATTAAAAGCTATAAAGGCTGAATTATTGATTTTACCGTTTTTTTGTGTGCATAAATTATTGTTGTCAATAAAGGAAAATGACTCGTAAGTGTTAAATAATACCTTTGAGTAAAGTATTAAATACCTTGTGAAATTTCATTTTGTATGGTATAATACATAAAATTTTTAAGGAGCGTGATTGTATGAAGTTTTTTATGCGGATTATGTCTGTTTTTCTGACTTTGTGCATATGCGCTCTTTGTTTTAATTTTTATGCTTTTGCATCGTCAGCACCCACTGCTGATATAGAAAAAACAAAGCTTGGCACCAGTGATACATATTATTCCTACAGCATTCAAACAAAAACTCTGACCATTGAGGGCACAGGTGCTACGCCAAATTTCAGCAATACTTCTACGTCTATTCCGTGGTATCTGTGGCGTTCCGACGGCAGTATAGAAAATGTCGTAATCAAAGATGGAGTTACTGCTTTGGGAAACTATCTGCTATACCAGGTAAGAACTGCCTCAATTATTCTGCCTGATACCCTTAAACAAATACGCAGTTATTCCCTGGGAAATACTTTAGCTGTTACCGATTGGGACATTCCTTTTGGTGTAACTTCAATTGGCTCAAATGCGTTTTACGGATGCTCTACTATGAAATCCATTATGCTTCCGGATACTCTGCTTTCAATAGGATCCAAGGCGTTTTATAACTGTATATCTCTTGAATCAATATCTATTCCGTATTCTGTTAGCACTATCGGTTCAAACGCTTTTTATCAGTGTACATCCCTTAAAAATGCGGTGTTTCAGTCCGCAACGAGCGATGTGTCAATTTCGTCAAACTGCTTTCTCGGATGTTCTTCGCTTAAAAATATTACTGTTCCTATGAATGCGTCAGTGGGTGCAAAATTTTTCGGATTTGCTAACAGCAGTACAAAATATACCGATGTCAGAATGACCGTTTACAGCGGTTCAAGCGGTCAGACTTACGCCGATACAAATGGTTTTGCCTATACCGTTGCTGATGTTACAAATACAGAATGCGGTGTTGAGTATAAAAATACTTATGATGATAATAATGTAAACCGTACCTTTGATTATTCATTTACTGCCGACAGCAGTATTGTGTATAATTTTTATACAAGAGGCAACTGCGACGTTTCTGCTGTATTGAAAGACAGCGCAGGAAATATTGTTGCCTCCAATGATGATATAAGCAATACCGATAAAAACTTTATTGTGTCCCAAAAGCTTGAGAAGGGCAGAGAGTATATCCTAACAGTGTCCTCCTACAAAAGTACTGGTACATACTCACTGTGGATTTATCCCCAGGCTATTAATGCGGTGAATGTTAAGGGAGGTTTAAACTTTAACGCCGCCGATTCAATAGATAACGGCAGTTACAGGTGTTTTGACATTACCGATGATATGCTTTCTGATTTTATCCTTACAATTAGATTTAAAAACGGACTGGAAGATAAACTCTTTTATCAAAGAGGATATTTTGACAACAGAAATATTGAATATAATGATATACAAAGTAAAACTCCTTTCACCTGCGGCAGTAATGCGGCGCAGATTTCCGTGGGAGAAATAAACGCAGATTTTGAAGTATTTGTAAATCATAGTTATACTCAAACCGTAATCGAACCTACCGTTGACGATGACGGCTACACTCTTAATACCTGCGTGCTCTGCGGTAACAGCTACAAGGATAACTTTGTGCCAACCACCGCTGTAACAGTCAGCGGACGGGCAGTATTGGCGCAAAGACCCGATATGAGCCACGCCGATAATATTTCGTACCCGTATGTGTCTTTTTACGCCAATGGCAGAGAATATACAACCGACCGTAACGGCTGCTGGAGTTTTAACACTTTTGACAGCTGTGATATTACTTTTGTAAACAGATTCGGCAGAGATGTTACCGTTCATTTTGATGTTAGCGGTAAAAATGTTGAGTATGGCGATATTGCGTTTATTGGTTATGATTTTAATAAGGATAACTATGTTAATGTTAAGGACTTTGCAGTTTATGCCCATCAGTACAGAGACAGAGAACTTTCTGCGGATTATTGGCAATATGCCAAATACTTCTTATAGAAATCGGAACAAATAGTGCCGATTTCTTTTTTTATAATATAAATTATATTTATTGTCTTGAAATAAATAATTAAACAATGTATAATCATATAAAATATTGCATATTTTCAGGAGGACGGAATATGAAAAAGGTTGCAATTATTATGGGCTCTGACAGCGATTTGCCCATAGTTACACCTGCTATAAAACAACTTAAGGAACTGGGTATTGAAACAGAGGTAAGGGTTATGAGCGCCCACAGAACTCCCAAGGCCGCTCAGCAGTTCAGCGAAAATGCTATTGACAACGGCTTCGGCGTAATTATTGCGGCGGCAGGAATGGCGGCTCATTTAGGCGGCGTCCTTGCGGCGTCAACTACGCTTCCCGTTATCGGAATACCTTGTTCTGCAAAAGTGCTTGACGGTATGGATGCAATGCTTGCAACAGTTATGATGCCCCCGGGAATACCCGTAGCCACAGTAGGCGTTAACGCCGCTAAAAATGCGGCTTTGCTTGCAGCGGAAATTCTTGCGGTATCTGACAGTGAGCTTATGAATAAGCTTGTTCAAATGAGAAAATCAATGGCTGACGCCGTGGTTGAAAAGGACGCGGCTCTCCAGGAAAAAATAAAAGAAATATAACTAAAGGAGAACAGTATGCAGAAAAGTTTCAGTGACAGTTATGCAGCGGCAGGCGTTGATGTTACCGCCGGCTATGAATCTGTTGAACTAATTAAATCCCACGTTAAAAAAACAAATATCCCCGGTGTAATCGGTTCAATCGGCGGCTTCGGCGGAATGTTTGAACTTCCATTCGGTGAGTATAAAAATCCTGTTCTTGTATCGGGCACCGACGGCGTAGGTACAAAATTAAAACTTGCTTTTCTTATGGATAAGCACGATACAATCGGAATCGACTGTGTGGCAATGTGTGTTAACGACGTTGCCTGCTCCGGCGCAAAGCCCCTTTTCTTCCTTGATTATATTGCCTGCGGAAAAAATTATCCCGAAAAAATTGAGCAGATAGTTAAAGGCGTTGCAGATGGATGCATTCAGTCGGGCTGTGCTCTTGTAGGCGGTGAAACTGCCGAGCATCCCGGTCTTATGCCTGATGAAGAATATGACCTTGCCGGATTTACTGTAGGTATCGGTGAAAAGGAAAAGCTTGTGTCCGGCGAACATCTTAAAGCAGGGGACGCACTTATCGGCGTTGCCTCCTCCGGCGTGCATTCAAACGGTTTCTCTCTTGTAAGAAAGGTGTTTGATATTGACCGTGAGGATAAAATCAATGTTTATGTTGACGAGCTGGGCAAAACTCTGGGCGAGGAGTTACTGACTCCCACAAGAATTTATGTTAAACCTCTTCTTACTCTTATGGACAGCGTAAGAGTTAACGCCATAAGCCATATTACAGGCGGCGGTTTTTATGAGAATGTGCCGAGAATGTTAAACGATAACACTCTTGCGGTTATTGAAAAGGATAAATGCTTTAAAAAGCCGATTTTTGATTTGATTGCTAAAACAGGTTCAATCCCCGAAAGAGATATGTATAATACATTTAATATGGGCACAGGTCTTGTTATTGCAGTTGACAGCGATAAGGCTGACGAGGCTGTTAGAATACTTAACGCTTCCGGCGAACAGGCAGCTGTTATCGGCGAAATCAAAGCAGGCGAAAAAGGGGTAGAATTATGCTGAATATAGCAGTTCTTGTATCCGGCGGCGGAACAAATCTTCAGG
>CAYXLH010000057.1:0-12517 GCA_964465835.1 uncultured Bacteroides sp.
GGCACAAAACACAGGCATACTTCCGTATGCCGAGTATTTTAACGAAGAGTAAGGGTAAATCTGACACAATAAACCGTGGTTCGGATTATTACCGTTACCCTAAGGTGATTTTATGAAATCAAAAACAAAAGAAATAATAATGTATCTGATTTTTGGCGTACTAACTACCCTTGTAAGCTGGGGCACCTATGTGCTTTTTGCAAATCCACTAGGTTTAGGCGTTTTTGTATCAAATCTACTTAGCTGGATATGCGCCGTAATTTTTGCTTTTTTCACAAACAAACTATGGGTTTTTGACTCAAAAAGCTTTGAGGCTAAAACGTTTTTAAAGGAAGCGGCAACGTTTGTGGCTTCAAGAGGTATCACAGGTGTTTTTGAGATAGTTTTTGTTCCGCTGATTTCAAAAATCGGATTTGACAATCTGTTTTATCCACTGTTTAAAAGTGCCGGCATAACCCTGAAAGTTTTATATACCGACGGCATTTATTCAAAAATCGCCGTCGCTGTGATTGTGGTAATTTTAAACTACGTTTTTTCAAAGCTTTTTGTTTTTAAAAAGAAAGAGTTTTGAAAGCCCTGTATTTCCCTTGTTTTGTCCTTACGAGCCGAAACAAGGGAAATTTTTGTTATTCCCCGCCGACTACATAGTTTGTTAGTGTTCCTGTTTCCGTGTCAAAAAAATCCCAACGAATGCCCCTATAAAAACAATTGGAGCTAATCTTGCAAACAGCCATTCAAATGAATGATATGCCGTTGCGAGAACGGCAGTCTCAGGGACATTATAATCCCAGCCTTGGTAAGGACTATTTAAAGCTATCAGTACCGCAAAAACTACTGCTATTGTTGCACATAATGATATAAACAGCCAATGAAGAATTTTTCTTCTCGTGGTTTTCTTTTGTGCTATTTGCAAGTTTATCACCTCCAATTTTTCAGAAATCGCTTTTAAGTTATCAGCCTCTGTTTCAACAATGGTTTCCCCAAGCAGGGTGCTTACGGGGGTTTCAAGCACTTCTGATATGGATATTAACATATCGGAATCTGGAACAGACGATCCGTTTTCCCACTTAGAGATTGTTTGCCACACAACATTTAACTTAATAGCCAGCTCCTCTTGTGAAAGTCCTTTTGATTTTCTGATTGCTTTAATATTTTCGTTTAGCATTAAGAATCACCTCCTTTTTTGTTACCCCTATTATATGAGAAAGTGTCCATTGCTACAAGCAACGCATATTAACATTCGTTGGAAACGATATAAATATCAAAATCTTTGCGTTCACTGTCTTTTAAGCTGAGTGGGCTTTTTTATTTTGGTTTTGAATAAGCAGGCAAAAAACAGACAATATAAAAATGATGACAATAGGAAAAGAGTGTCTGTATGAACGATAAAACTGTCCGTCCCTTTGGACTGCGAGATAAAATAGGATATATGTTTGGTGATTTCGGCAACGATTTTACATTTTTGCTGTCATCGGGATTTTTGCTTAAATTTTACACAGATATTATGGGCGTAAACGCCGGAATTGTGGGTGCAATTATGATGGCGGCAAGGTTTGTTGACGCGTTTACCGACGTTGCAATGGGTAGAATATGCGACAGAGGCAAAACCACAAAACACGGAAAATTTCGTCCCTGGATTGCAAGGATGTGCATTCCCGTTGCTCTTTCATCATTTCTAATATATCAAAGTTCTGCGTCAAATTTTTCTTTGCCGGTAAAAGTAATTTATCTTATTGTAACCTATATTTTATGGGGTTCTGTTTTTTATACGTCCATAAATATACCATATGGCTCAATGGCTTCCTCCATATCCGCAAACCCTGGTGACCGGCAGTCTCTGTCAACTTTTAGAACTTTCGGAAGCATTCTCGCCGGTGCAGTTGTAACAGCCGGAATACCGATGATAGTATACGACAAAATCGATGGCAAAGAGGTTATGAACGGCTCAAGGTTTACAATGATTGCAGGAATATTTTCCCTGCTGGCAGTAGTATGCTATCTGCTTTGCTTTTTTCTGACTACAGAAAGGGTAAAAAGCAGGGTCAGTGCGGAAAATTTACAGGATTACGGCGTAATAGATCTGTTCAAAAACGCCTTTAAAAACAGGGCGCTCATATCAATAATCGCCGCATCAATAGTTATGCTTTTGGCTCAGCTTACAATGCAGTCAATGGCAAATTACCTTTTTCCAAACTACTACGGCAATACAAAGGCGCAGTCTGCGTCAACAATTATGATGCTTGGTGCAATGATAATTGCGGCAGCAATAGCAAAGCCGCTTTCCAACCGTTTAGGCAAAGCAGAAGTCAGCGCAGGGGCAAATATTTTTGCAGGGGCGATTTTTCTTTTTCTGTATTTCATACGCCCCTCTAATGTATGGGTTTTTGTAGCGATGCAATTTTTATGCTGGCTGGGTCTGGGCGTATTTTCAATGGTATGCTGGGCGCTGGTTACGGATGTTATTGATTATTCAGAGCTTAAAAACGGAGTAAGAGAGGACGGTTCTGTTTATGCGCTTTACTCCTTTGCAAGAAAATTAGGACAGGCTGCGTCCGCAGGGCTATCCGGAGGACTGCTGACTTTCATCGGATATAACGAAAAAACCGCCTTTGACCAAAATGTTATCAACGGCATATTTGACATATCAACTCTTGTGCCTGCAATAGGGCTTATTCTGCTGGGACTTATACTGTGGTTTTGGTATCCCCTGCATAAAAAACAAGTTGACGAAAACATTGAGGCATTGAGAATCAAACATCAGCAGGAGGAACAATAGGCGATGAGAAAAGCAATATGTATTAACAGAAAATGGGCATTTACAAAAGATTTTGACGCAGTACCAGAGGAAATGCCAAAAAAATGGTGTTTTGTAAATCTGCCCCACACCTGGAACAATATTGACGGTCAGGACGGCGGCAATGATTATTACCGAGGCAGGTGCTGTTATGTTAAAGACTTAACAGACGTTGAACTGCCTGAAAACAAAAAATATTTTCTTGAGATAAATGGTGCAAATTCTTCAGCTGACATATATGTGGGCGGCGTTCACATTGCGCATCACGACGGCGGATATTCAAGGTGGCGGTGCGATATTACCGAGGCGCTGAAAAAAAGCAAAATTCTCGCTGTCACCGTTGACAACAGCGAAAACAATCAGGTTTACCCTCAAACGGCAGATTTCACCTTTTACGGTGGTCTTTACAGAGATGTAAATATCATTACTGTTGAGCAATCGCATTTTGAGCTTGAATACTATGGAACACCGGGCATTGCCGTTACATCTGTACCCGAGGGCAAATCTGCTTCCACACAAATTGAGGTTTATCTCTGCGGCGCAAAAGAAAATCAATCTCTGCACTATACGGTTTTAAACGACGAGGGCAAAACTGTATTTGACAAAGAGGTGCCGGCGGTACAGACAAAAATAAGCTTTACAATAGAAAATGTTAATCTATGGCAGGGCAAGGAAAATCCGTACCTTTACACCGCTTATGTCCGGCTTAAAGAGGACGGCAAAGTAATTGACAATATATCTGCAAAATTCGGCTGCCGTGATTTTAAAATTGACCCCAACAAAGGATTTATTTTAAATTCAAAGGAATATCCCTTGCGTGGAGTATCTCGCCATCAGGACTACAAGGACATCGGCAACGCTCTTACAAAGGAGTATCACGACAGGGATATGGAGTTAATCTGTGAACTTGGCGCTACAAGTATAAGGCTTGCCCACTATCAGCACGACCAATATTTTTATGATTTGTGCGACGAAAAAGGCATAGTCGTATGGGCAGAAATCCCCTATATATCAAAGCATATGCCAAAGGGCAGAGAAAACACAGTTGATCAGATGAAAGAACTTATCATTCAAAATTACAATCATCCCAGCATTGTTGTATGGGGTCTTTCAAATGAAATAACCATAGGCGGATGCAACGATGATCTGATTGAAAATCACCGGATACTGAATGATATTGTTCATTCGACAGACAAGACCCGTCTGACAACGGCGGCAATTGTATCAATGTGCGACATACACAATAATTATATTCAGATTCCGGACGTTATCGCCTACAATCACTATTTCGGATGGTACGGCGGCGACGTTTCAATGAACGGAGAATGGCTTGATAATTTTCACAGAGAATTTCCACGCATACCCATAGGTTTAAGCGAATACGGTTGCGAGGCACTGGACTGGCACACATCAAATCCCGTTCAGGGTGACTATACCGAGGAATATCAGTCCTACTATCACGAAGAACTTATAAAACAACTTTTTTCACGCAAATATCTGTGGGCAACTTATGTTTGGAATATGTTTGACTTCGGTGCAGACGCCAGAAACGAGGGCGGCGAAAACGGACAGAATCACAAAGGACTTGTCACCTTTGACAGGAAATACAAAAAAGACGCCTTTTACGCCTACAAAGCGTGGCTGAGCAAAGAGCCTTTTGTGCATATCTGCTCTAAAAGATATGCAGAGCGCACCGAGGACATTACAGAAATCAAGGTTTATTCAAATCTGCCGGAGGTTGAACTGTTTGTCAATGGTGAGAATATGGGAAAGCAAAAAAGCGAGAACCACTTTTTCCGTTTTAGAATTCCGAATACCGGCGAGTCTAAGATAGTAGCCTCAGCGGGTGAATACAGCGATAAAAGCCGTATTAAAAAGGTAGCTGTCTTTAACGAAAAGTACACAATGAAAGAAAAAAACGATATTGTCAACTGGTTTGATATCAGCGAAAGGGACGGATATTTTTCAATAAATGACACTTTGAGTGATATATCGTCCGTACCCGAGGGCAAGGCGTTGATTGACGGTTTAATGAAAAACATTCAGACCACCGACAAAGCCGCCGGTTTTGAAATAAATGAGGAAATGATAAAAATGATGCAGTCCTTTACTATTGCACGTTTGGCAAATCTTATGAAAACCGCTGACGTACAAATCACAAGTGAGCAGTTGATTGAATTAAACAAACAGCTGAACAAAATAAAAAAACCATTATGATAAAAATCCCTCAGTCTGCTGCATAGCAGACTGAGGGATTCCAAACACAGAGCTGTCTCACAAGAATGAGACAGCTCTTTTATTTCGTTATTCGTTTGTGCTTTCTCCCGATGACGGCACCGTTACAGTAGGCTCCGTAGTGGTCTCACTGTGTTCGGTTGTGGTGGTTGTTGTGGTGGTATGCTTGGTGGTAGTTTCCTTCTTAGTAGTTGTCTGTTTCTTGGTTGTTGTTTCTTTCTTAGTAGTGGAGGTCACCTTGGTAACGCTTATATATTCAGTACAGTAAATTGTTTTGCCGCTTACCGAAACAACATGAATTTTTCCTGCTTTTTTAGGATTATATGCATAATTGTTGCGCACAAGAGTATACCCTGCTTTTTTTGCTTTTTTACGGGCGTTATTGTAGGTCATTCCCTCAATTTGCTTTGCAATCTTAGGAATTTTTGCGGTAGTCACTTTAACAGGCTTAACCTTTTTACGCTTTGTGGTTGTTGCCTTTTTCGTTGTTGTATGCTTTGCCGTTGCCTTTACCTGGTTGATAGCAGTATTTTTCGTAGTAGTAACTTCGGGAACCTTGCTTACATATATTGTAATTTCGCTGTCCTGTGATATTACGGAACCCGCCGCAACAGACTGCTTACATACAAGCCCCGGCTTGTAATTTTTAGAGTCAACACGCTCCACCTTGTAATTGCTGAAATTACGGTCTATCATCTCGCTTTCCGCTTCAACCTGAGAAATGCCGAGGAGATTAGGCATTTTTGACTGCCCCTCGGGCAAGTCTTCCGCCGTTTCGTCTTCCAAATCATTTTCGGCAATTTTCAGCTTAACAACGGTAGAGGCTTTTTTATCATCGGCAACCACAGTTTTTGCCTTAATGCTCTGCCATACAACAGTGCCCGGCTCGGCATCCTCATCAAACTGCGTTCCGATTATAATATAGCTGTCCTTATCCATACCGATAGAAGTGAGCTTTTCCTCCACTTCCTCAACGGTACAGCCTGCCAGATTGGGAAAATTAAATCCGCTGACTTCCTCTTTACCGGAAGAAGAACAGGTAACAGCAATTATTATAACAGCAACTGCAACGATTACTGCGGCAACTGCGCTGATTATTATTTTTGATTTTTTGTTAAGGTTGATTTTTTTAGCCATAACAATCTCCTGCCTGAATTAACGGTAATGTATACTTATATTATATAACACCGAACAGTCAAATTCAACCGCTCGGTGTTTATTTTGTGTTGGGTAAATCAACCAATTTAAATCAATATGCAAATTTTTCTTTATTGCCTATAGATTTTGGTATTTTACAAGGACTGCAATATTTTTATGCTCTATACTGTTAAATTTCTTTTCTACCTTTGCCATACTGCTTTCGGTAGGGTTGTACCACGCCTTCTGTATAAAGTAATTGTAATATTTATCCTTTTTAAAGATATAGCCGTGACGGGCGTAAATCTCATTTCGGATAAGGTCAACTTCGTACTTTGAGCAGGAATCAAGAAAATCAGTAGTAAGCACTTCGGTGTCGCTGGGAAAAAGGTAATCCCAGTCATCGTAGTAATCCAAATCAAAATCATCATATCTGTTTGGATTAACGGGACCTACCGGCGTACCGTCGCTGTTATAATAGTAGTTATAAACATTGCCCTGCTGGACAACCGTTGTTTTTTCTTTCTCCGTGGTGGTTTCCTTTTCAGTTTCGGCGGCAGTTGTTGTTTGGGTAACCGTAACAGTCACCGTCTGAGGCTCGGCAGTTTTGTTCTGCGAAATTTTTACGCCTGCAACTGCAGCAATAATTGCAACAATCACAACGGCAACAGCGATAATAGCCACAATCGCCGTATTATTTTTATGAGGTGCCGGAGAGTTTTGTGAATTCTGCACAGGAGAACCCTGAGCCTGATAGTTGGTATATGCGGTATTTTCGTGATTATTATTAACGGCTCCGCACATAGGGCAGACAGCATCTCTGTCGTTAAGCTGTGCTCCGCAATTTATACAGTATCTCATATTAGGGTACTCCTTATTTATTATTTAAGAACATTATCATCTATTTATCAGTCTTTGTCAACCCCCGTTTTTCATAATACAACAAATTTTGCAATGGGCACTGCACCTCAGTGTTGTATCGTTTTATCCAATATGATATAATTAGGTATAACTGTATAGCAAAGGATAATTATTATGAAAAATAAGAAAAAAATTATAATAGCATCAGCAATACTTTTAGCAGTTATAATAGCTGCGGCAGGAATTATTATTGCACAGGAAAGTAAAAAAGCGTACGACAGAGGTAATGTTCAGACCTCTGCAGTACAGCGGGAAAACGGCGAGGAGCAGTCCGTCCCGGATAAAACCACTGAAAAGACGGCAAAATTTTCTTTCGGCGAAACAGACGGCAAATCTTATTACAACTCTTTTGCCGGACTGATGTTTAATCTCCCCTCTGACGACTGGAGCTTTTTAAATACAAAGGAAACAGCAAAGCTGACCGGTGCAAAGGTAAACAAATCAAGAGCAATCATTTCTAATGACCACGGCAAAGGCTATTACGATGCCTGCATTTATGACAGTAAAACAAAATCCACCGTACAGTTCATGCTCTTTAAATCCGAGGATAAAAAGGAATTATCACCAAAACAAATGGTAAACGCCATCACTGACGAGAAAAAGGATTCGCTTAAAGATTTCAAGCATGGCGAATTTTACGAAAAACAAGTGGCAGGCAGCACATATCTCTGCACCGACTGCGTTTACACTCAAAATGATACAGAAAAGCGCAGTACACTTGCAGTTCGTAAAATCGGGAAAGATTTTATATGCATTACCACAGATTTGATATTAAATAATGACGAAAACCTGTCCTCTGACTATCTATCAATTTTCAGAGAATACAAAGCGTAAATTCATTTATGAAATAATAACAAGAATTTGGAGGATATAAATATGAGATGCAACAAATGCGGATATGAAACGAACGGCACGCCTTACTGCCCAAAATGCGGCAATCGGGTGACAGCTCCCATTAATCAAAACGGAAATAATTTTCCCGGTGCACAAATAACTGCTCCAGCGGCACAGATTAACGAAAGCCGTCAGAAAACCATAAGAACTGCCATAATATCTGCGGCGGCGATAATTCTGGCGATAGTCATTGCGGTTACAAGTGTAGTTATATATAACAGCAACATTACGGCAGTGGCGGCAGACTCGGTTATTCACAATGATTCCGAGGATGATTACTGCGTTATAATTAAAAACAACAAGGACGAAATTGTATCAAAAGAAATAATCAAGCCGGATAATCAGTATCAGTTCAAAGATTTAAAGAACGGCGTATATTTTGTTAATATAAAAAATTTAAGCAGTAAGGGCGATACGATTTATTTTAAAAAAATCAGAATTGTGGAAGATTACGATGACGAACCTGCAACCCTTGATATAACAAAAGATTTTGAAATCACCGACGACTATGACGATGACGATTTTGAGGATATTGAGGAAGAGGAAAAAGCAAAAGAGCTTGATATTCACGGTGAAACAGTTGAAAAACTTGTTGATAAAATAGAATATGCCGGCTATATTTATCCCTCGCTTTTCAGTTACGGCGGTTTTAAATCTGACGAGCTTCCCAACGAAATGATACTTGCTATGTCTTTTGGCAAATTGGATTATAAGAGTTACATCAGCGAAAACGTTTTCACCGGGCAAGAAATTTTTATGGAGGGAAAAGGTACACCTTATTATACCGACTCCAAAAATGAAGAAGAAATGATAAAATATATCTTCGGCAATGATATTGATTACAATTTGACTGACTTTAAAATATATTCAAAAAATGATGAATATGCAGATTTCTTAGGTTACAATGCGCTGACATATAATACCGTTTATTACGAGGAAGGAAAAATAACAAAATATGTCGGTGACGGCGGCGGCGGAGATGTGCCGTATATATACCTATGTCTTTCAAGCGCTCAGCAAACTGGCGATGATATAAATATTTATGTAAGCAAGGCGTTTGTTGATATTGATTATTCCAAATTAGAATCAGATAATTGTTTTATGGACAAATTCTACAAAGATTACGAAAACGGCAGTTTTAAAAATGAAATTGTTTCGCTTTATGAGCCAGAAGCATTTGACTTTGTTGACGAATACGGCGGAAATGAAGACAACGCCTGGGGAGACGGAATATTCAAATATCCTTTTTCCGGACTTACAGAATATTCTGATGAAATGGACTGCTGTTGTTTTACATTCAGCAAAGATGATGACGGCGAATATTATTTGACAGCCTTTGACCCGGACGCTCAAAAGCCGTAAACAACAGGTGTCGCCCGGCGGAACTTATATGATAATAGTAAAAACCGGCTTGGAGTAAATTTCACTTCAAGCCGGTTCGTTTTTTAGTATTATTTATCTGTTTTTGCGGTTTCTACGATACCCTCTGCCAGTCCTGCAAGGGATTGAATTTCAGACGGGATAATGATTTTTGTTGATTTGCCGTCAGCAGCCTTTGCAAATGCTTCAAGCGCTTTAAGCTTAACAACAGCGTCACTGGCGTTTGCATCATTGAGCATCTTAATGGCGTCAGCCGTTGCCTGCTGAACTGTTGCGATAGCCTGTGCCTCACCCTCTGCCTCTCTGATTTTAGCTTCTCTTACAGCCTCGGCATTAAGGATTGCAGACTGCTTTTCTGCCTCTGCCTCAAGAATCTTTGATTCCTTATGACCCTCGGCAACAAGAATTTTTGCCTGCTTCTCGCCTTCTGCACGAAGAATTGACTCTCTTCTTTCACGCTCCGCTTTCATCTGCTTTTCCATTGCGTCCTGAATTTCACGTGGAGGAATAATGTTTTTAAGTTCAACTCTGTTAACTTTAATTCCCCAAGGGTCAGTTGCTTCGTCAAGAATTACTCTAATTTTAGCGTTAATTGTATCACGTGAGGTAAGCGTTGCGTCAAGCTCAAGCTCACCGATAATGTTACGAAGCGTTGTAGCGGTAAGATTTTCAATAGCGGAAATGGGGCTTTCAACACCGTAGGTATAGAGTTTCGGGTCGGTAATCTGGAAAAATACCACCGTGTCAATCTGCATTGTTACGTTATCCTTTGTGATAACCGGCTGAGGCTTAAAGTCAACAACCTGCTCTTTAAGGGAAACGCTTTTTGCAATTCTGTCAATGAAAGGAATTTTAACGTGAAGTCCTGTCTGCCAGGTAGCGAAATATGTTCCCAAACGTTCAATAACGAATGCCTTTGACTGAGGAACTACTCTGATATTTGCAAAAATCAGCGCCGCAATGGCGATAACGATTAATACTATTGCTATAATAAGTGGTGTCATAATTCTCTCCTTAATTAATTATTTGTCAGTATATTATTTGTTCTAACGATTAGTTTTACACCTTCAATTTTGTCAACCATGACTATGGCGTCCTTAGGAATAACCGCTCCGTCTGCGGAACGGGCACTCCACACTGCGCCATTAACTTTAACCTGACCGGTGGGAATTAAATTATTAATTTCCTCAATAACCACAGCCTCACTGCCGATACAACGGTCGGCGTTTGTTTTTTCCGCTTTAGTGTTAATAAATTTTTTCACAAGCGGTCTGGTTGCAATCAGGGCAATAACGGTTACTGCTATGAAAATTACCACCTGCAATACGACAGGTGCGCCGCAAAATGCGGATATCAGACCGGCAACTGCACCCAGTACAAACCATATTGAAACCAACTGAGCCGTTACTCCTTCCAGCACAGCAAACAAAACTATTGCCGCCGCCCAGATTATATACATTGTCACCCTGCTCACCTCCGTAAATCCTTAGTATAGTATATTCTATTATGTTTTAAAACACGATATGAAAACGGATTTATCTTTTCCATATCTTGAGTGCATTATACCATATTTCCGTTATATTTTCAATATCTTGTGGTTGAGTTCGTTGAGATTTACAGTTTGTTAATAATTTGACACAACCTGTTGTATTTACAAATACGGTGTGCTATTCCTGTTGTATATCACAATTTTGCTAAATAAATACACAAACCGCAGTCAGAGCAGCACATAAAATGCAAGAGGTAATTATTGTAACCACTGTTGAACCTGTTTTGTATTCGGGCGCACTAGCGCAATTTTCACTGCTTAATTCACCGGTGTTCCTTGGTTTACGGCATTTTTTTACTCCGTCGCAGACCGCATAATAAATAGGTATTGTGACAAAAAGTATCCACGTGGGGTGCCAAATACCGAAAATAATACCTACACCGACAAACAACGCTGCCGTTATCACAGGATATGCAAAATGTGAGGGATCTTTTGATTTTACTGCGCTTAAAAAGGATTCCACAACAGGTATCAACAAAAAAATCAGCCATCCGGCAGACCAGCCTTTTTCTACAGTGAAACCTAAAATCAAATATATCACAAGAGAAATAAAGGGTATTACTGCGTGGAACCACGGATGTTCAGGAACACCGTTTGTTACAAATTCAGAATCCTTTGACTCAACCTGTATTCCGCAGTCTCTGCCGATATGCACCTTATCACCATTTTCGCTTTCAATATGAATACCTTTAAAGCTGATATCAACATTATCTTTGCCGTTATGAACGTGTATTCCATTTTTGAAACTGACCGTTTCCTCAGTTGTATTATATGTATTTTCACACTTTTCTTCATCGTGTTCGTTCTGATTTTTTCTTGGCTCCCTGTCAGATTTTATCAATTCATCAATAGTTACGTTATATATTTGCGACAGAGCAATGAGATTATCTGTATCGGGACTGCTTTCGCCCCTCTCCCATTTTGATACCGCCTGACGTGAAACGCCCAGCATTCTTGCTATCGCCTCCTGAGAATAACCATTGGCTCTCCTGTATTCGTAAAGGCGTTTTCCAGTTTTTTGCTTCATATTTTTCACCTCACATTAATTGTATCATAACAAAAGCCGTTGCACTATCCCTTTTTTTGTGGAATTTGTGCAACTATTGGTTGCTACAGGCAAAAATTAACGGCACAGAGGGAAAAATTCCTCTGTGCCGTAGCTTTATTGTTTACTTTTTCTTAGGGACAATTTTGTCCTTTCCGCCCATATACATACGCAGAGCTTCGGGAATTGAAACCGTACCGTCTGCATTAAGATTGTTTTCAAGAAATGCAATAAGCATTCTCGGCGGTGCAACAACAGTATTGTTAAGAGTGTGGGCAAGATAAATCTTTCCGTCCTCGCCTCTTACTCTGATTTTAAGACGGCGTGCCTGGGCGTCGGTAAGATTTGAACAGGAGCCTACCTCAAAATACTTTTTCTGTCTTGGTGACCATGCTTCAACGTCAACGGATTTAACTTTCAAATCAGCCAAATCACCGCTGCAACACTCAAGAGTACGAACAGGGATATCCAGACTTCTGAAAAGGTCAACGGTGTTCTGCCAAAGCTTGTCAAACCACATTTTTGATTCCTCGGGCTTGCATACAACAACCATTTCCTGCTT
>CAYXLH010000058.1:0-11749 GCA_964465835.1 uncultured Bacteroides sp.
TGTGTTAGGCACGCCGCCAGCGTTCGTCCTGAGCCAGGATCAAACTCTTAAAACTTTGTATTAACACACTCTTCGTGTACTAATCATTTTAAAAATCCGTCCGGTTCTTTCAAACCTGTACGTCATTACTGTTTGGTACTCTATTTCTGTACCTTGGAGTTTTTTACTCTCTTTAATTAAATCGGGTTCCTTACTTTCATCGTTGTTTAATTTTCAAGGTCCTTAGCACCGTCATTGTGAGGTTTTGTTGTGCCCTCTTTCGTAACGGCTTAGCCATAATACCAAATTCAAAACTAAAAGTCAACACTTTTTTCAAAAAAAATTACACTTTTTTACACTCTGCCGTGTGTTTCGCAACCGAGTGTATACAAAATAATGTATATACCCCGTATTACAGAGGCTTATCTATACCATATATTGTATGTTTTATATATATGAATACGTTTTCACTACATATAGGCACCGATGTCAATTCATTGTTATATAATCATCCGGCGCTTTCTTCTTTATTTTGTTAAACTCCTTTTCTACTTTATCGTAATAAATATTATAATCAAAAATACTTATACATTCATCTGTAACTGTAACAAGCGAATGCTTATCATATCCAAAAGAGCCGGTATTGTAATAAGCTACACTGAAGCCCGTAAACAATACCAGCAATGATACGATAATGATTTTCCCAATGCTTTTCACTTTATTCTTCCTTTACATATTTTTCATTCAGCAATTCTCCCAAAGCCTTGCCAAATAGTCTTGCAGAATAGCAGGCTTCATCAAGAGTGTTGGCGTCGGTGCCTATTTCCAGCAGGAAGGAATTATGAGTTTCGTACATATTATATTTGCGCTCGGAAAACAAAATTGGGCGCATTAAATCCTTGTACATACCGCTGACTTTTTGCTGAACTGCCAAATCAAAACAGAGATTGTATTTCCAGTCCGGGAAATTTTCCACCCTGCCGTATTCACATCCTGCAATAATCATCATACGGGCCGCTTTTTTACCGTTAATCTTAACGGTAGGCTTTACTTTTGTTTTGTTTGAGTATGTAATGTCGTCACGGTGAACATCTATTGTTATTTCTATAGAGGGGTACTCCTCTAAATATTTTTCTACAACCTTTCGTGAGGAATCATAAGAGGAGTTATAGTCCTCATCGTGAATCTTTTTGTCGTGAATTACTGTGAAGCCTGCATCTTCAAGATATTTTACCAGTTCTTCGCCGACTCGCACCATGTTCCGCGATATATCATCGGAACGCGAGTCGGCTTTCATATAATAACCTACATCCAAAAGAGAATACGCTTCGGTGGTATGCGAATGATAAATCAGAATAGTGGGTTTTGATTTGTCCTTGATTTCAAGATCTGCCCCCTCTTTAAGAAGCGCTTTTATATCCGGTTTATAAAATGAGGAGGGGATTTTACTTTGAATCTGTAGGGCTCCGTAGGATATTATGGTTCCTCCGCCCTGATAAGGTTCTTCGCTTGTTTTTCCAAGTGAGTCGGATTTTTTTGTGGTTTTTTTCGCTTGTTTCATAAGCTTCGCAATATCCTCAGGCGTATCGGTTATTTTGCTGCCGTCCTTGCTGTCCTCGGAACTGACTGATTTCATAACCTGACTGCTCTCTCCTGACGAGGTATTAGTATTATTGTCATTATCATCTGTTTTATAAGAGGCAATTTTTGACTGAGCCTCCTCTTTTACAATTTCAGGCGAGGAGGATTTGAGCAATAATACGGCAGCGGTATTAATTTGGTTTGAAAGATAAGGAGAAATATTTATAAAAATACCAACACATCCGAATAATATAATTGTATTAAATAAAATAATTAATGCTTGCTTATTCATTTTATAACACCGATAAATATATATGAAATACAACATTAAATTATCCCACAAGTGCGAACAAATCTCTGCAGTCAATACTTTTTTGCAAGCAGACGTTTATCCCCATACCTATCAGCTTTGCGCCCTGTTCGGTAATTCTATCAATTTCTCTGGGCGTTACAAAGGCAGTATCGCTGTTGTTTCCGCTAATTATTGCAGTGCTGACAACTGTGGGAATGCCTATTGAAATAACAGGAATCCCCAATGTTGAGCGGGAAATTTCGTGGCGGTGATTGCCCACGCCTGAACCGGGGGAAATACCAGAATCCGAAAACTGAACCGTTGTGCCCAATCTGTCAGCAGAGGAAGCGGCAAGAGCATCAACAACAATTACAAGGGATGGTTTAACCTGACCTGCTACGCCTTTTATAATTTCTGCAGTTTCAATGCCTGTTTCGCCGAGAACGCCTGTGTTGATTGTTGAAACGGGGAAAACATTGTCAAAACCGCAGCTTTTTTCCAGTTCGCCTGCAATATGGCGTGTAGACAAAACGTAATTATTTGTTTTCGGACCCAGTGCATCAGCGGTAATACTCAAATTACCGAGACCTGCTACAAGCACTGATTTTGAATTTTTCGGAATCATTGAATCAAGCACCCAAGAAAATTCATCAAGACGTCCGTCAAAAATATCTGTATCATTTATAAAAGATTTCACCTGAAGCGTAACATAATTTCCGATGGGTTTTCCAATTATCTGCGCCGCTTTTTCGGTCTTAACAGAAACTTTTGTAACGGCTTTGCTTTCAGTCACTTCAACGCCGTCAATGGAGTCTGTCTGTTTTGATTCATAGGATTCTACAGCTAAATCTGTACGGTTTAACATAAAAAACACCTTATTTACTAATGATTTTAATAAAAGTATACCCAAAAATAAAAAAATGCTTGCATTTTGTGAAAAGTTGTGCTAATATACATAAGCATTAAATAGAAATCGGGCGTTTATCGCCTTTATACCCATTTTTCTCGTTAAAGGAGTGAAAAGTATGGCAAACATTAAATCAGCAAAGAAAAGAGTAAAGGTTAATCAGACTAAGGCTGCTAACAACAAGGCACGCAACACTGCTCTCAAAACAGCAATCAAAAAGGCTAACGTTGCTATTGAAACAAACGCTGACAACAAGGAAGATGTTGTTAAGGCTGCTGTAAAGAAAATTGATCAGGCTGCTGACAAGCACCTCATTCACAAGAACTGTGCGGCAAGAAAGAAGAGCAATCTTGTTACAAAGCTCAACAAGGCTTAATTAATTAACAAAATGTAAACTCCTGCCAATAAGCGGGAGTTTATTTTTTATTGTCTTGACATTCTCTGCCAATAAATATATAATGGATTATGGATTAGGAACGGAGGTAATTCGTATGGATTTCAAGAAAATTTTAAAAGTAATCAGTGCAATAGTTGCTATTGCAGCTATTGCAGCAGCAGTTTATGTTGCTGTTAAAAAGCTTACAGGCAAAAAAGAACCTGAATATTTTGACGACAATGATTTCTTTGAGTGTGATAACGAAATTGAAATTGTTGAGGTTAAAGACGAGCCGGAAGTTGAGGAAACAGCAAAGGAAGAACCTAAGAAAAAGGCTGCCCCTAAAAAGAAGGCTGCAAAAAAAACAAAGGCTGAATAATTTGTCTGTATTAATTTAAAGCGACTGTGGTTTTAGCTGAGATGCGGTAACGTAGTATTGGTTTTTTGCAGAAATTACCTGAAATACAGCCAAATTTCTCTAGCTACAAAACTGCGAAGCACTTAAAATCGTTAGATTTTTAGTTAGAATAAGGCACAAAAACGTCATAAGGCTGGCGCCTTATGACGTTTTTTAACGCAATTATAGCTGAAATGATAATGATTTTAAGCAATACTTCGTTATCGCACCTCAGCTTTACCCGTGGTCGCTTATTTTTTGAGGTGAAGATATATGTATAGCTGCGGATTGGTTCTTGAAGGAGGAGGAACGAGAGCGATATTCACAAGCGGTGTTCTTGACGCTTTTATAGAGAATGACATAACCTTTCCCTACGTTATAGGGGTGTCCGCCGGAAGTTGTAACGGTGCTTCATTCTTAGGCAAAAATATACGCCGACAGCACGATATAACAATCAATTATGTAAACGACAAAAGATATATGGGCATAAACAATATGCTTAAAAATGGTGAATATCTTAACAGCGACTGGATTTTTAATGAACTGAGTTATGATATTCTCCCCCTTGACCAAGAAACTTTTGAAAATAGCAACAGTGTTTTCGTTACTGTTGTTACCAATGCCGTTACAGGAAAGGCAGAATATTTTTATCCTAAAACCCTGAGGCCGAGAGGATGCCCGGAAATTAGAGCAAGCTGTTCTCTGCCAGGTGCTACAAAGGGCGTAACAATCGGCAAGGACTTGTATTTTGACGGCGGACTTGTAGATTCGATACCACTTGAGCACGCTTTGGAGGACGGATGCAAAAAAGCAGTTGTCATTCTCACTCAGCACAAAGAATATGTCAAAGAACCTATGCCGAACAATCTAAGCAGAGTATTTAAAAAATATCCAAAAATCGGCAGTGCCATAACCAACAGGCACAATATTTATAACGAGCAGAAAAAGTTTGTAGAACAGCAGGAGAAAGACGGAAATGTTATTGTAATACGTCCCCCTGTTCCGCTGGACTGCAAAACCCTTGAAAAAAGCACGGCTAAGCTTGAAAGCATTTATCAGCTGGGCTACCGTCAGGGAATGCGTGAAATCAACAGAGTAAAAGAATTTATAAAATAGCAGAAGCTCCTCAGATGTACCAAAACATTTGCGGAGCTTTATTATCATTTGTTCTTTCTGTGTTCTGCGGAAGCGGTTACAAAACCTCTGAAAAGCGGGTGAGGTTTATTAGGTCTGCTCTTAAATTCCGGATGGAACTGACAGGCAACAAACCACGGATGTTCAGGAATTTCAACCATTTCTACAATATGATTATCCGGTGAAGTACCGGCAAAAATCATACCTCCCCGAAGAAGTTCTGCACGGTAATCGTTGTTTACCTCATATCTGTGGCGGTGACGTTCGTAAATCATTGAAGCGCCGTACAATTCGTAAGATTTTGATTTCGGATTAAGTGAACAGGGGTACTGGCCAAGTCGCATTGTTCCTCCCATATCGGTAACATCTTTCTGTTCCGGCAGGATATCAATAACAGGATACGGAGTGTCCGGATTAATCTCTGCAGAATTGGCATTTTTCAGTCCGATAACATTTCTCGCAAATTCAATAATTGAAATCTGCATACCAAGGCAAATGCCAAGGTAGGGAATACCCTTTGTTCTTGCGTAATTACAAGCGGCAATTTTGCCCTCTATACCACGTGAACCGAAACCGCCGGGAACGAGAATACCGTCCATATCGCCCAGGACTTCATCAATATCAATGCTGTCCTTTTCTAAATCCTCACTGTCAATCCAATGAATGTCAACTGCGCTTCTTGTGGCAATACCACCATGTTTAAGGGCTTCGTTAACAGAAATATACGAATCGTGAAGCTCCACATATTTACCGACCATTGCAATTTTAACGGTCTGAACCGGATTGCGCAGAGCATCCAGCATTTCCGTCCAGTCGGTAAGATTTTGTTTAGGAGCATCAAGACCTAGTTTTTTAAGTACAACGCCGTCCATATTCTGCTCTTTAAGCATCATAGGCACTGCGTAAAGTATATCGCAGTTGTTATTTTCTATTACACATTCAGCGTCAACATTGCAGAAAAGAGCAATCTTTCTTCTTATATCGTCGGTGAGGGGATGCTCTGTACGGCACACGATAATATCCGGATGGATGCCTAAAGAAAGCATTTCCTTAACTGAATGCTGTGTAGGCTTTGATTTAAGTTCATCAGAAGCGGCAAGATATGGAACAAGGGTTACGTGAACAAAAAGACAGTTATCTCTGCCCACATCAACGGCAAACTGACGTATAGCCTCAAGAAACGGCTGAGATTCAATATCTCCGATTGTACCGCCAATTTCCACAAGGCAGACATCCGCACCGGTTTCTGCATTGCGCTGAATATATTTCTTAATTTCATTTGTAACATGTGGAATTATCTGTATAGTCTGTCCGCCGTAAACTCCTTTGCGCTCGTCGGAAATAACTTTCCAGTAAACCCTACCTGATGTCAGGTTTGAATTTTGGGAAAGAGAGGTGTCAATAAATCTCTCATAATGACCTAAATCCAAATCGGTTTCGGCTCCGTCATCCGTAACAAACACTTCGCCATGCTGAACCGGATTCATAGTACCCGGGTCAACATTGAGATATGGGTCAAGTTTCTGTGCGGTAACTTTAAGTCCTCTTGATTTTAAAAGTCTGCCCAATGAGGCGGCAGTAATACCTTTTCCAAGGCCGCTGACAACGCCTCCGGTGACAAAAATATATTTTGGTGTGCTCATCATTTCCCTCCTGTTTTAGTCCGTATAACAAAAAAGAAGACAGTTGTACACACAAAAGTGGTGTACAACCGTCTGTACTTACATATTATAATGCATAAATTACAATAAATCAATAGATAATTTAAAAATCATTTAATATTTCCTTCAGGAGAACACGTTACTCTGACTCCTAATTTTTTCATAACCCTTTCGTCAACAGGCGAAAGCAAGACAGAAGAATGCATTTCGGCATTGCGCAGATTACCCAACTGTGCCATTGCAGCAGCAGCGTTTTTATCGCTTGCCGCCGAAATTGAAAGTGCAATCAGCACCTCGTCGGTGTGAAGACGTGGATTCCTGCTGCCAAGATGTGCGGTTTTTAACTGCTGTATAGGATGTATAACCTCCGGCAGTATAAGCAGAATATCCTTATCTATGCCTGCTAAATATTTAAGGGCATTTAACAGCATTGCCGAGGAACAGCCCAGCAAATCCGAGGTTTTACCTGTTATAACGGTACCGTCGCAAAGTTCCGCCGCAGCGGCAGGCTGTGACGTCTGTTGTGCAAGCTCCTGTGCCCTGACGGCGCATTTTCTGTCATCGCAGGAAATTCCTGCCTGATTCATCAGCAGTTCAAGCTTGTATATTTCATCCTTTTTATTAACACCTTTGGCGGCAGCGCAGATTGCAGAATAATATCTGCGTATAATCTCCTGCCGTGAAGCCTCTTTAACCGCCTCGTCGTCAATAATACAGTTTCCTGCCATATTTACACCCATATCGGTAGGTGATTTGTAAGGACATTCGCCGTAAATTCTGTCAAAGGTAGCTTTTAATACAGGAAAAATTTCCACATCTCTGTTGTAATTTACAGTGGTTTCGCCATAAGCCTCAAGATGCCAGGGATCTATCATATTGATATCATTTAAATCGGCGGTTGCCGCCTCATATGCCATATTTACAGGATGCCTTAACGGCAGATTCCAGATAGGGAAAGTTTCAAACTTAGCATATCCAGCCTTTATTCCCCTTTTATGCTCATGATAAAGCTGAGAAAGACAGGTTGCCATTTTTCCGCTGCCGGGTCCGGGAGCGGTAACTATTACAAGTCGTCTTGTGGTTTCAATATAATCATTTTTGCCGTATCCGTCGTCACTGACAATTTTTGAGATATTTGAGGGATAACCGTCAATAATATAATGGTGATAAAATTTAATTTTCAATGAGTTGAGACGGTTTTCAAAAGCCTTAACTTTCGGGTGGGGAGCATATTTTGTAAGCACAACACTACCCACTTTCAGCCCGATTTTTGTAAATTCATTGATAAGACGCACTGCGTCAACGTCATAGGTAATACCCAAATCGCCGCGGACCTTTGATTTTTCTATATCCTCTGCGCTTACTACCAGCACTATTTCCGCATCGTCTTTAAGCTGAAGAAGCATCTGAAGCTTACTGTCAGGATGAAATCCCGGAAGAACTCTTGAAGCGTGAAAATCGTCAAACAGCTTTCCGCCGAACTCAAGATACAGTTTTCCGCCGAACTCATTTATCCTTTCTCTGATGCGTGAAGACTGCATCTCAAGATATTTGTTGTTGTCAAAACCTATTTTATACATAATTCCTCTTTTACCTCTTGATGTGTTAAAATACTCGTTAATCCGCAAATTATACAAATACAAAATATCCTACTGCACCGTATATTGAGCTCAGCATAACCAAAATATTTGCTGCAGTATTTGTTTTGCCTGCAACCATTCTCACAATAATTCCCACACCGGCAAATATCATACCGCACCACGCCATAATAATCTGCGTACGCAGGTTTGACGGTATCGATGTTGCGTCAATAAACGTAACAAGCACGCTGAGCGCAACACCAAGCCAGAAAAATATAATGTGAACAGTTTCATTACCCTTTGGCAAAAACATAAAAATACTTGTAACTACAAAAGAAAATGCGATTACAATTTCCAAAATCAACAACGCCGCTAAAGCCATAACGCACCTCAGTTATACATAATAAATAAAAATACATATTGCTAAAATTATACATTATTGTTCATACTTAGTCAAATAATGTTGACTTATTTTTTTATTGAATTACAATATATTTGACGATACTTAATAACAGGCGATATTATTTCGGAGTATAAAAATGAGAGTTCTTGATTTTGATAACACAATATATAACGGCGAAAGCGTATTTGATTTTTACCTGTTCAGTATACGTTTTAACCCTAAAACAGCAAAATATATTTTTATAGTTATTTACAATCTTTTTAAATATAAAACAGGCAGAACCACAATGGAAGATTTGCAGAATGCGGCTAAAAAATACGCCTCGGACTATCTTAACGCCTTTGACGACAAGGAAAAAATCGTAAGATTGTTCTGGGACAGCCATATTAAAAAAATCAAAAAATGGTACACTCCGCAAGAGGATGATATTATTTTAACAGCGTCCTTCAACCTTATGATGGAGGACATCTGCAGCAGACTGGGTATAAAAAGGTGCATTTGCTCGGTGGTAAACAAAGAAACTATGGAAGTTGAATATCTGAATTTCAGCGAGAACAAGCGCAGAACTTTTATTGAAAAATACAAAGACGCCATTATTGATGAGTTTTACACGGACAATATGCTTGATAAGCCGATGATTGACATTGCCGAAAAAGCATATTTAGTAAAAGGAAATAAAATACGGCGTATCAAATAATATAAGGAGATGAAGTTAAACCGGCCACTATATCAGCTCGCATATAATAGTGTTTGACAGGAGCATACCTTTAGGCGTAAGGGAAATATTTTCGTCCTGCTCAGTGATATATCCCATCTTTACAAAATGCGAATAATCTTTTTTTACAAGATTTTTATTAATTCCTTTTTTAAGTCGCAGACCAAGCATTATTTTTTCCGCATCATCGCCGCCTGTGCCATCCTGTGTAATATTCATATTCCGGTCATAATAAAATCGTCTGCCCTGCCAGAATGAATGTGCCGAGGCTCCGATACCAAGATACGGCGCCAATGTCCAGTATTTCGTGTTGTGACGGCTTTCATATCCCGGATTTGCAAAATTACTTATTTCGTACTGCAAAAGCCCCATATCTTCAAGACGGCTAACAGTTTTAAGATACATTTGCGCCGTCTCATCTTCATCAGGCAGAACCAACCTATCTTTTATCTCATAAAATTTTGTACCCTCCTCAATTTTCAGCATATAGGCTGAGATGTGGCAGGGTTTTATTTTCTCTATAAAATCAAATGTAAAATCAAGACTATCAAGGCTCTGCTTAGGAGTGCCTATCATCAAGTCAAGACTAATGTTATCTATTCCTGCATCTCTTGCATAGTTAACGCAGTTTTCCACCTGCTCCCTGCCGGAAGCTCTGCCGAGGGCAAAACGCTCTTTGTCAACTGCGCTTTGCATCCCTATACTGATTCTGTTAACGCCGTAGCCTTTATACAAAACAAAATCATCTTTTAAATCCTTTGAGGGATTACATTCAACGGTTATTTCGCAGTCGGGCAAAATTATAAAATTTTCCCTTGCGCAGTCAATAATCTGTCCGATAAATTGGGCAGGCATAATTGACGGTGTGCCGCCTCCAAAATAAATTGTATCAAATTCACCGCTGTATTTTTTCATTTCACGGCAGATTCTGCCAACATATTCCGCCGCCGTATTTTCATCATATTTTACGCTGAAAAAATCACAGTAGGGGCATTTATTTTTGCAAAAAGGAATGTGAAAATATAAACCTGCGCTCATTTTTCACACTCCTTTTTAACAAATCATTTTTTTCTGTTTTCTGCTTTAAGCCGCAATTCCTTATTAAGAATCGTTTTTCTCAAACGGATTGAATTCGGCGTAACCTCAAGCAGTTCATCGTCTGCAAGAAATTCCATACTCTGTTCCAAAGACAATGTTGTTGGCGGAACAAGTTTAAGCGCTTCGTCAGATCCGCTGGCACGGGTGTTTGTAACGTGCTTTTTCTTGCACACATTACACACAATATCCTCGTCCTTGGCGCACTCTCCTACAATCATACCCTCGTAAACATCAATTCCGGGACCTACAAAAAGCTTGCCCCTATCCTGGGTATTCCAAAGTCCGTAGCCGGTGGTAGTTCCTGTTTCGTGCACAACGATAGAACCTCTGTCCCTTGTAGCGATATCGCCCTTATAAGGCTCATAGCCGCTGAAGAGCTGATTCATAATTCCATTCCCGTTGGTGTCGGTAAGGAACTCACTCCTGTAGCCGATGAGACCTCTTGATGGAATTTTTATCTCAAGGTGGGTCATACCCGTTGAGCGTGTATCCATATTTTCAATTTCACCCTTGCGTGAGCAGAGTTTTTCCATAACCACGCCCACATAATCCTCAGGCACCTCAATAATTGCAAGCTCCATAGGCTCAAGAGTCTGTCCCGTAGTCTCGTCTTTTTTAAGAATTACCTGTGGCCTTGATACCTGGAATTCATAATTTTCACGGCGCATTGTTTCAATAAGAATTGAGAGATGAAGTTCACCTCGTCCCGATACCTTGAAAGTGTCCATAGAATCGGTTTCCTCAACACGCATAGATACGTTTGTTTCAACCTCTTTAAACAAACGGTCACGAAGGTTTCTTGAAGTAACGTACTTACCCTCTCTGCCTGCAAAAGGCGAGTCGTTTACAATAAAGTTCATACTGATTGTAGGCTCGTCAATTTTTATAAATGGCAACGGCTCAACACATTCGGGGTCGCAGGCGGTTTCACCGATGTTAAGATCCGGAATACCTGCAACACATATCAAATCACCGAATGACGCCGACTCGCATGATACTCTTTTAAGTCCCTCAAACTGATAAAGCTGGGAAAACTTTACGTTCTCCCTGCTGCCGTCCTGCTTGCACAAAACGTAAGGCTTGTTAACCATTACAGTGCCCCGCTCAACTCTGCCTACGCCTATTCTGCCAACATAATCATCATATTCCAGTGATGAAAACAGCATTTGTGCAGGGCCGTCTGCATCGCCCGACGGTGACGGTATGTACTCAAGAATAGCGTCAAGCAAAGGTCTCATATCGCCCTGACGTGCATCCGGGTCAAGACTTGAATAGCCGTTTCTTGCCGACGCATAAACAACCGGAAATTCAATCTGGTCATCATCGGCGCCAAGCTCAATAAACAAATCAAGCACTTCATCAACAACCTCACGGGGTCTTGCACCGTCACGGTCAACCTTATTAACTACAACAAGTGGCGTTTTCTTCAATCCAAGAGCTTTTTTAAGCACAAATCTTGTCTGCGGCATACAGCCCTCAAAAGCGTCAACAAGCAGTAAAACGCCGTCAACCATTGTCAGAATACGCTCAACTTCGCCACCGAAATCGGCATGACCCGGGGTATCAACTATGTTAATTTTGGTGTCCTTATAGTGTATGGAAGTGTTTTTAGACAGAATTGTAATG
>CAYXLH010000059.1:0-11574 GCA_964465835.1 uncultured Bacteroides sp.
GTGATTTCAATACCAATCTTTGAGAAAGGTGAACCAACAGGACCCATTGAATAAGGAATAATATACATTGTTCTGCCCTCATAAGAACCGGCAGCAATATCATAAAGCATTTTGTAACATTCCTGAGGATCCATCCAGTGGTTAGTAGGACCTGCATCCTCTTCTTTAGTTGTGCAGATAAGGGTACGTGCTTCTACACGTGCAACGTCATTTTCAGCAGTTCTGTGAAGATAGCAGTCAGGAAGAAGATCTTCATTAAGCTTAATCATCTCGCCTGTTTTAACGCCTTCAGCCTTGAGGGCGTCAATCTGCTCTTTTGAACCGTCAATCCACATAATCTTTGACGGCTTGAGAAGTTCAACTTTCTCATCAAGCCATTTAAGGAGGGATGGGTTCTTGGTAAGATTTGTTTCCATAGTTGTTTATTCTCCTTTGAAAATAATTAACAGATTTTAGAAAAACGGAATATTCCGTATTCTAAGGTTGTGCCGAACCAACGAAACTTGCCGCAAACGCATAGTTCGTTAGTATGATTATACCATTAAATGTAAAAAATTCAATACCAGAGATGCAAAATTCATCATTTTGTCATAACTGTATAAAATCATTCACAAATATTATATACTTTATCAACAATATAATTCAAAAAGAAGCTTTATCAATAGGCATTGTTGCATAAGCGTTAAGACTTTCTCCGGCACGTGTGCCTGCAGTAAATTCATAATAGCCCTGTGATGCAATCATTGCGGCATTGTCTCCACAGTATTTCATTTGGGGCAAAAACAGTTCAAACCCGTTTTTATCACACATTGCCTTTGCCTCGGCACGAAGCTTCGAATTAGCGGAAACGCCGCCGGCTATCGCAAGCTTAGTATAGCCGTAATTTCTTGCCGCAAGTTCAAAATTATCAACAAGGCAGTCAACAACCGCTTTTTGAAAAGACGCCGCCAAATCGGCAGTGTTTATCTTTTCGCCCTTTTGCTGAGCATTATGGACAGTGTTGATAACGCTTGTTTTAAGACCACTGAAAGAAAAGTCGTACATTGAATTACTTACTTTCGGATGAGGAAAGGTATATTTATTCTCATCCCCCTGCGGTGATAATTTGTCTATACTTACTCCTCCGGGATAAGCAAGACCCATAGTTCTGCCTGCTTTATCTAGTGCCTCGCCTGCTGCATCGTCACGGGTCTTGCCGATAATTTCAAATTCAGTATATGATTTAACGGCGGTAATATGGGAATGTCCGCCGCTGACTACAAGGCAGAGAAAAGGCGGCTCAATATTGCAGGATATGTAATTTGAAGCAATATGACCCCTTAAATGATGGACAGGCACCAGAGGCTTATCGGCAGCAAGCGCAAGACCCTTTGCGAAGTTAACGCCCACCAAAAGCGAACCGATAAGTCCGGGGGCATAAGTAACCGCCACTGCATCAATATTGTTAAGAGTACTTTCAGAATCTGCCAGAGCCTGCTCCACAACCGAACTGATACATTCGGCATGACGGCGTGAGGCAATTTCCGGCACTACTCCGCCGTAAAGCTTATGTTCCTCAATAGATGAGGCTATTACATTTGACAAAACTATTCTGCCGTCCTGTACAACCGATGCTGCGGTTTCATCACAGGAGGATTCAATTCCTAATATCTTCATAATTATTCCTTTGGTTTTTGAGAATTTTTATCAATAATTTGTGGTTTTATACCATTTTTATTCAAAACATTTTTAATTGCTTTTTGATGTTCTTCTTTGCGGATTTCCCCGGTTTCAACAGTTATTTCGTTTCCGGCGTCAAACACATAACAGGGATAATCGTATTCATAATACTCATCATCCTCCCAATATCCCTTTGAAAGATACACGGTAACATCTTCGTACTTATATTCAGTATCACCTATCAAATTATGATCTATAACCGAATTATCTGTAACGCAGACGCCGCTGCATGCAAGAAGCGTACAAAATATCATAACAACAGCCGCTAAAACGGGGTCAATATATTTTGCAAAAATCTTTTCAAAGAAATCCAAATCATCAAAACGATTTTTTCTGCTTTTGAGTGCCGAATCCCTGTTTTCCGCCTTTGTCATAGCAAAAATAATTTTTGTACCAAATATTCTTGAAAGAATATATCCAAAACAAAGCCCGGACACGGCGGTAAACAAATAATCAACAAAGTCGGCAGTTATAATTCCCTTTTGCGAAACAGCCGAATAGCTCGCAAAAAATAAGGCAATAGAGGCAATTAGCAGAGCAGGAATAGTATTCCCAGCCGTCGTCACTTTCACTTATAAATTCGCATGTTGTGCTGTCTGAAAACCTCTTTAAAACAATCTGCTGTTCAAAATATTCTTTGATATATTTTAATTCCTCGGCAGCGGATTTATTTTTTGATTTAGCCATAAATATTACTCCGTAATTTTAGTCATAATTATTGCGTTTTCGGTAGGGTTTGAGTAAAAATTCGGACGTACTCCCACATTTTTAAATCCCATTTTGGTGTAAAGATTAACAGCGGGAATATTGCTTTCACGAACCTCAAGGGTAATAAAATCCATATGGTTTTTCATCTGTTCGGTTATCAGCGCCTTTGCTATCCCCTGTTTTCTGTACTGCGGTAAAACAGCAACATTAGTAACATAGCCTTCGCCGGAGAAAATCTGAAGTCCCATATATCCCACGGCTTTGCCGTCAATTTCTGCTACAAGGAAATATGATGTATCCAGTTCAAGCTGCCTTGTAATATCTGCTTTTGACCATGGATTAGCAAAGCATGTCTTTTCTATCTCATACACATCGTCAACATATTGAGCTGAAAATTTTTTAATGTGCATCATACCATGTTTTACCTATCTTTCCGTCGGCTCTGAGAAGAACTTTCATTTTGCAGGCGGATTCCATTTCCTCGGTAACAATAGCCAACGCCTTTTCGGCTTCCTCCTCGGGTGCCTCCACGATAAGTTCATCGTGCACCTGAAGGATAAGCCTTGATTTCATATTTTCATCGCTGAGGCGTTTATCAACCTTAATCATTGCAATTTTAATTATATCTGCGGCAGTGCCCTGAATAGGCATATTACGTGCCACACGTTCTCCGAAAGCTCTTTGAATACGGTTTGACGCTGCCAGTTCCGGCAGATATCTTCTGCGATTAAACAAAGTTTCGCTGTAGCCTTTATCCTTGGCAAGCTCTATCATGCTGTGCATATAATTATCAACACCGCTGTAAGTGGCAAGATAATTATCTATATACTGCTTTGCCTCTTTCATAGAAACGCCGATATCCTTGGCAAGAGAAAAGGCGCCTATTCCGTAAACAATCCCGAAGTTAACCGCTTTTGCACGGGAACGCAGTGTGGGCGTAATCATTTCAACAGGCAGATTGAACACCTGTGATGCAGTAATAGTGTGAATATCATCGCCGTTGTTGAATGCGTTTATCATATTTTCATCATTTGCCAAATCTGACAGAACACGCAGCTCAATCTGACTGTAGTCCGCATCAACAAGCACGCAGCCGTCTTTGGCAGTAAAGAACTTACGCATTTCTCTGCCAAGCTCGGTTCGAATTGGAATATTCTGCAAATTAGGCTCAAGAGAACTTATTCTGCCGGTGCGTGTTTCCACCTGATTAAAGGAAGTATGAATACGTCCGTCATCATTTATAACCTTAATCAGTCCGTCACAGTAGGTAGATTTAAGCTTTGTCAGCGAACGGTATTCAAGAATGTACTCTATAACAGGATGTTTATCTCTTAATTCCTCCAGCACCTCTGCGTTGGTGGAATATCCTGTTTTTGTTTTCTTTTTGCAGGGAAGCTCTAATTTTTCAAACAAAGCGACGCCTAACTGCTTGGGCGAATTGATATTAAACTCATATTCCACGCAGTCATATATTGATTTTGTAAGCTCATCAATACGTAGGGCGAGCTTTTTGCCAAACTGCTCTATTCCCTGCTTGTCTGCACTGAAGCCCCTGATTTCCATTCTTGCAAGAACTCTTGCTAGAGGCAGTTCAATTTCGTTAAGTAGCTTAGTCTGATTAGCCTCCTCAAGCAGTGCGTTTGTTTTTTCAAACAACGGTGCAAGCACGGCGGCGCTTACTACGTTTCCATCACCGGAGCCAAGAGCATTTTTATATTCGGGAATTACAACTCCGTATTCAAGGCAAAGATGGTCAACGGCATAATTGCTGTCAGATGGTTTAAGCAAATATGCGCTGAGGATTAAATCACCGCAGACATTTTTGCAGTCAATATCCATTTTTTCTGCCAGACGGTGAAGATATTTTGTATTGTAAGAGTATTTTTTTACCCTGTCATTGGCAAAAAAGTTTCGTATAAAATATTTGTATTCCGGCGTTTCGCAGGGCATAACAATAATCTCGTCGCCGAAAGAAAAATACAAATCGGTAATATCATTATCAATAACCGACGGGTAAACATAAACCTCATTTTCGCCGTTAATTTTCTCTAAAAGCCAATCGGCATCAACACAGGTAAGGCGTGATATTTCACGGCTCTTTGTATTCTCCTGCATCTGAACGGCAGCGTTTACATCAAGATTAAATTTCGGCATAAGCGAATAAAGCTCAAGCCTTTTAAATTCCTTGGCAGCCTGCTGTTTTTCACCCTCACCAACAGTATAATCGGAAATATTTGTATCTATTGGCGCATCGGTTTTTATTTCTCCCAGTTTCAGCGAAAGATAGGCATTATCCTTATCTCTTTGAAGCTTCGCTCTTACTCCCGGTTTTATATCAATGGTATCAATATTGTTGTAAATATTATCAACGCTTTCAAAACGTGCAATAAGGTCAATGGCAGTTTTGGGTCCAACGCCCTGCACGCCGGGAATGTTATCAGAGCTGTCGCCCTGAAGAGCCTTTACCTGAATAAGCTGATGAGGTGTAACTCCGTACTCCTCCATAACAACATTTTCGTCATAAACATCGGTTACCGCCTGTCCGCCTTTAGTACGTGCCAGAAGCACTTTAACACCGCCGTGGGCAAGCTGCAGCGAATCCCTATCCCCTGTTGCTATATAACACTCATCGCCGTTATTTCTACACACTGCGGCAAGCGTTCCTAAAATATCGTCAGCTTCCCATCCCTCACATTCAATGGTTTTATATCCCAAAAGGTGCAGAATATTCTTAAGCACTGGCATCTGCTGTCTTAACTCATCAGGCATAGCGTGTCTGCCTGCCTTGTATGCGTCATACATTTTATGTCTGAAAGTGGGAGCATGAACATCAAAAGCCACTGCAACGGCATCGGCACTACTCATATCCTGAAGTTTAAGCAAAATATTAAGAAAGCCGTAAATTGCGTTTGTATAATATCCGTCTTTGGTTGTAAGCAGTTTTATACCGTAAAATGCACGGTTAACAATACTGTTTCCGTCAAGAACAAGTAATTTCATAATAATACCTCATAATTGTATTTGTAATATTATATCACAAATGTGACGGTGTTCCAACATAAAAATATTCAAAATTAAGTTGATATAAAAGGTAATAATGTGTTATATTATTTTATTGAGGTAACGATATGAAAATAGGAAACACAGAATTTAAACATATTGCCTTTCTTGCGCCTATGGCAGGCATTGCCGACAGAGCGTTCCGTGAGCTTTGTGTTCACTACGGAGCGGCTTATACAGTAACGGAGATGGTATCATCAAAAGGTCTAACAATGGGCGACAAAAAAAGCGCCGAACTGCTGACAATGGGCGGCGAACATCCCTGCGGTGCACAGATTTTCGGTGATGACCCTGAAATTATGGCGCAGGCAGCGGTAAAATGCCTTGATTATAAACCGGAGATTATAGACATTAATATGGGCTGTCCTGCTCCGAAAATCGCAATGAACGGCGGCGGTGCAAGTCTTATGAAAAATCCACAGCTCGCTTACGAAATTACAAAGGCAGTGTGCGATGCAGTTGACATACCCGTAACGGTAAAAATACGCAAAGGCTGGGATGACGATACAATTACAGCCTGTGAAATTGCACAGCTTGCCCAAAAGGCAGGAGCAGCGGCGATTACCGTACACGGAAGAACAAGGGTACAGATGTACAGCGGTACTGTGGATTACGGCATAATACGAAAAGTAAAGGAATGTGTGGATATTCCGGTAATCGGCAACGGAGATATTACGGACGAACAGTCAGCGGCATTAATGATGGAAAAAACCGGCTGTGACGCAATTATGATTGGCAGAGGTGCATTGGGTAATCCATGGATTTTTTCACAAATCAACGCATATCTTGACGAATGCCGTGTTCTACCAAAGCCTACACTGACCCAAAAGATGACGGTTATGCTTAAACATATTGAAAAAATAATTGAGTACAAAGGCGAATACACCGCTATGCGCGAGGCAAGACACCACGCCGCATATTACACAAAGGGTATACGGGGAGGAGCAGAGCTTCGCAGGCAGATAAGCACCTTTGAGTATTTTGAGCAGCTTGAGGAGCTTGCATTTAAAGTAAGCAAGCGAGATAAATCCGAACAAGCCTAAAACGGATTTTTTGTTAGGCAAGGCACAAAACGCAGTTAATCCTTTCGGATTAACGAGTATTTTAACACAGCATAGCGGAAAATCCGTTCATAGAAAATTTATTCGGATTTGTTTCGCTTGCTTATTGAGGGAAGAGTAATGATTTTAAAAAACTGTACTTTTTTTAATGAATTATTTGAAAAGGAATTCGGTGATATAGAGATTACCGACGATAAAATATCGGCAATAGGATATTTTAATGAGCCGGGCAGGGATATGAGCGGTCTTATAATTCTGCCCGGATTTATTGACATACATATTCACGGAGGTGCAGGTGCAGATTTCAGCGACGGCACGGCACAGGCTTACGATAAAATCAGTCTTTATCTTGCAAAGCATGGCATAACCTCTTTTTGCGGAACTACTATGACTTTGCCCCAGAACAAACTTGTTGAAGCGGCAAAATCAGCGGCAGATTATAATGCTCCCGGAGCAAAGCTTGCAGGAATTAACCTTGAGGGTCCATATATTGCGCAGAGCAAAAAAGGCGCCCAAAACGGCGACTATGTACGAACCGGAAGCGTTGATGAATTTGATGAATTATACAAAAAAAGCAACGGCAAAATTAAAATTATCACCATCGCTCCCGAAAGTTTTGACAGCTCTGATTTTATCAGCCATGCAAAAGAAAAATGCACCGTATCAATAGGTCACTCGGCAGCTGACGCACAGGAATGCCAAAATGGCTTTGACAAAGGAATAAGCCACGCCACGCACTTGTTTAACGCAATGACCCCTATGACCCACAGAGAAGCAGGTATTGTGGGAACCACTCTTGACAATGACGGCGTAACCTGCGAACTGATATGTGATCTTAACCATATCTGCCCTGCGGTTTTGCGCAACGCCTTTGACATTTTAGGTGAAAACAGAGCATGCGTAATATCCGACTCAATGAGAGGCGCAGGACTTGGCACCGGCGAATTTGAATTGGGCGGTCAGAAGGTTTATGTTAAGGACGGATATACGGTAGCGAAGCTTGAAGACGGCACCATTGCCGCATCTATCACCAATGTATTTGACGAATTTAAAAACTTGATTAAAATAGGAATAGATTTTAAAACTGCGCTGAAATCCTGCACAATCAATCCGGCAAGGGTTATCGGTGAAGATAATAAAATCGGTTCAATCGCCGTGGGAAAATGCGCCGACCTAATCGTAGTTGACGAAAATTTTGAATTAAAAGAGGTGTACATAAATGGAACACTCGCTTAACATTGTGCTGATTGAGCCCGAAATTCCCCAGAATACAGGCAATATTGCACGCACCTGCGCCGCCACGGGAGCAAGGCTGCACCTTGTAGGTCCTATGGGATTTACCATTACCGACAAGCACCTTAAACGTGCCGGACTTGATTACTGGGACAAGCTGGATATCAGCTATTACGACAGTACAGAGAATTTTTTTGAGAAAAACAAAGGCGGAGAATTTTATTATTTCACAACCAAGGCGGAACAAGCTCACACCGATGTAGAATATCCCAACAACTGTTACTTAGTTTTCGGAAAGGAAACAAAGGGACTACCTGAGGAGCTGTTAAAAGAAAATCACGACAAATGCGTCCGAATACCTATGAGAGGAATTATACGTTCCCTGAATCTTTCAAACTCGGCGGCTATCGGAGTTTACGAGGTACTGCGCCAATGGGATTATCCCCAGCTTAGTTTAAAAGGTCAGCTCCACAATTTAAAATGGTAAAGAAAAGCACCGCTCAGGGATTTGAAATTCCAAAGCGGTGTTTTGTTTATTTATGATTTATTATTTTTTCTTTGCGACGGCACGCTGAATTGCTTTTACAATTTCAACTATCGGAATTACAAGGATTGCAAGACCCAGCGATGTGAAATATTCAGATGCGGAAATGTGAGCAAAATCAAAGGCTTTTGACAAAAACGGTATATAGATTACAACTGTTGAAAGCACAAGCGAAAGTGCCATTGCGCCTACAAGATACCAGTTTATTGAACCCATACTGAATATTGACTGTCTGCGTGAACGCATATTGAATGAATGGAAAATTTCCGCCATAGACAGGGTAAGAAACGCCATTGTCATACCGTTTTGATGGATAAGTTCTGCACTGCCGTGAGCCATTGTCACACCAAGATGATTTGTACCGAAAGCATAAGCGAGAAGCGTTAAAACGGACACCATAATGCCCTGCCATGCAACATCAAATCCCATTCCGCCGGCAAAGATACCATCGTGACTGTCACGGGGCTGGCGTTTCATAATGTCCTTTTCGCCCTTTTCAAGGCCAAGAGCAAGAGCAGGAAAACAGTCGGTAATAAGATTTATCCAAAGCAGGTGAACAGGCTCAAACAAGGTAAAGCCCATTACGGTCGCAATAAAGATTGAAACAACTTCCGACAGGTTTGAGGACAGCAAAAACTGAATTGAATTTCGTATATTATCATAAATACGTCTGCCTTCTTCAACGGCGGAAACGATAGTGGCGAAATTATCGTCAGCAAGCACCATATCGGCAACATTTTTTGTAACGTCCGTTCCGGTAATACCCATACCGATACCGATATCTGCATTTTTGATTGACGGCGCATCATTAACACCGTCACCGGTCATAGCGGTGATCTTACCTTTCTTTTTCCAGGCGTTTACTATTCTTACCTTATGTTCGGGCTGAACACGAGCGTAAACAGAATAATTTTCTATAACGCTGTCAAGCTCCTCATCGGAAAGTTTGTTAAGTTCTGCGCCTGTAATTGCGTGGGAAGCGTCATTAATAATACCCAGTTCCTTAGCAATAGCAACAGCAGTATCCTTGTGGTCGCCTGTAATCATAATAGGACGGATGCCTGCGCTCTTGCACTCTTTAATGGCATCTACAACCTCAGGACGTACAGGATCAATCATGCCGGTTAATCCTATATAGCACAAATCCTGTTCAAGCTCAGCAGGCTCGTTTGAAGGCTGATTTTTATAAGTTCTCATAGCGGCGCAGAGCACACGCAGAGCCTTATCCGCCATTTCCTTATTTGACTGCATAATTGCAAATTTGATTTCATCAGTCATAGGCACTTTTTTGCCGTCAACGTATGCGCTTGTACAAAGAGAAAGCACAATATCGGGAGCGCCCTTTGTATATTGAACAAAGCCGTTTTCCGTTTTATGAACGGTTGACATCATCTTTCTGCCTGAATCAAAAGGAGCCTCGCCTACACGGGGAAATTTATTCTGCAAATCATTTTTGTTCAGTCCCAGTTTATCGGCATAGGCTACAAGCGCCGCTTCGGTTGGCTCACCTTTAACCTGGCCGTCAGACTGCAGTTCAGCATCACAGCAAAGCGCCATTGCGGTGGCAAGCATTTTTTCGTCATAGCCCTTATACTCCACGACAGTCATTTTATTCTGGGTCAGAGTGCCTGTTTTATCAGAGCATATAATCTGTGTACATCCAAGGGTTTCCACTGCAGTAAGCTGACGAATAACCGCATTTCGCTTACTCATTTTTGTAACGCCGATTGAAAGCACGATTGTAACAACGGCGGCAAGTCCCTCGGGTATTGCTGCAACTGCGAGAGAAACAGCAACCATAAAGAAATCCATAGTTTTTGCAAATGTGATTGTATCGCCTACAACTAAGCTTCTAATAATATCAAATGCAAAAATGAATACACATATACCGATAACAATAAATGAAAGAATTTTTGAAAGCTGATTAAGCTTTTTCTGAAGCGGTGTTTCGTTGTCCTTTGCCTGTGTAAGAGCGTCGGCAATTTTACCCATTTCAGTATCCATACCTACGGCAACAACAACAGCTTTGCCTCTGCCATAAACGACATTGGAACCCATATAGCACATATTTTTTCTGTCGCCTAAGGGAACATCGTCAGAACCGAGAGGGTCAATAATTTCATCGGTTTTGGTAACAGGAACAGACTCACCGGTAAGAGCCGCCTCCTCAATTTTAAGAGAAGCATTTTCAATGATACGACAGTCTGCCGGAACTGCGTCGCCTGCTTCAAGTACTACAATATCTCCAACAACCAAATCTTCCGAGCGCACATCAATAATTTTACCGTCACGAATAACCTTTGACGTGGCGGCGGCTATTTCCTGAAGCGCCTCAATGGCTTTTTCCGCCTTTGATTCCTGATAAACACCCAGCACAGCGTTGATGATAACAACTATCATAATTATAACAACGTCTGCGTAGCCTTCACCCTCGCCGCCCACTGCGGCAGTTACGGCACTTATTACAGCGGCGACAACAAGAATGATTATCATCGGATCTGAAAGTTGCATCAGGAATTTGTGAAATATACTTTCCTTTTTACCTTCGGCAAGCTTGTTTTTTCCATTGTGCTCAAGCCTTACTGCGGCTTCGGCGGCGCTCAATCCGTCACGGGAGGTTTTATTCTCCTCCATAACCTGAGCGGCACCGTTTAAGTATTCTTTCATGAAAAAGACTCCTTTACTGATTTTTTATAAAAAAAGACCTGCACATAGTTTTAACACTATGTACAAGTCTCATTCTTTAAAACTAAACCAGCCTTAAAAGGCATGCTTGTTGATTTAGTACACGCTATGTAATAATACGTGGAATTACTCCCTTATACTGTAAGTAATAATAGCATATTTTTCCCGAAAAGTCAATGATTCAACTCAATGTTTATCCATCATTAACAATTTGTATATTTATGCTCTGGCAACCATTTCGCCGTATTCTTCCTTGCTCTTTTTTATAAAATCCTCTACCTGCTTTGCAGAAGGCATTGCATCAGAACAGGAATGAGCAGAAATAAGAATTGATGCAGAAGCCGAACCAAATTCAAGGCAGTCAATAATATCCTTTCCCTGAAGAAGCGAATACAAAAATGATGATCCGTAGCCGTCGCCGCCGCCGAAGCCCTTAAGCTTAACTGCAGGGAAAGGCTTAATCGTATAGAACTTACCGTCGTTTGTATAAGCAGTTTAACCATCCATAACGTGCTTGATAACGCCGATTGAATCGCCGAAGGACAGCCAGTATTTTGCCGATTA
>CAYXLH010000060.1:0-11293 GCA_964465835.1 uncultured Bacteroides sp.
AAACTGAACACGGTAACCTCTGTTAACATGAACCTGGCCATTATCATCAATCCATGGAACACGAAAACGAACTATTCTTTCAGGCTCGATAAGCCTTTCAAGCAAAGCGATTTTTCTGTACTTTTCCTCATTTTTGTCAATAACAGGACGCAAAGAGTTAAGCACCTCGTTTACAGCCTGGAGAAATTCAGGCTCATTATGGTCTTTTTTGTTTACATAATCCAATACTTCATCAACATATGACATATAATTTACCTCACAATTTACTGATTTTTTAAAAAAACTGGAACAATTATAACATAAAATCATCTTGTTGTAAATTATTTTTTTTAAAAATTGCAATTATTAATACATAGTAAATATTTAATAAAATTACTTTTACATATATTTACTACCCCCGATATATATGATAAATTGGATATAAGAAATGAGTGATAAGTATGATAAAAACAAATAAATCAAAAATTATTCAATATGTAATAAGGATATTACTTATTATATCCGGCACTGCAATATTTACAATTTTTGCATTTCCACTGAGACTGAGAATTATTAACGCAGGTAATCTGTTTGGATTTGGCGTGGCAATGCTGATGATTATTGCCGGTGTATTTTTACCGAAAATCACGGTAATCGTAAAAAAAATATATTCAAGCCAAAAAGGCAAAAAGCTTCTTATCACATTGCTTTGCCTTGTAATTGCAGGAACGGCTTTATTTTTCGGCACGCTTGGTTCCATAATAAGCGCAGGAATAACAGACTCCGACACTCAGCAGACGGTTATTGTTTTAGGATGTAAAGTAAGAGGAACAAAACCCGGTGTACTGCTGCTCCAGCGCACAAAGGCGGCAGCGGAATATCTGAAAGAAAACCCTACTGCTTCAGCAATACTAAGCGGCGGTCAGGGTAGCGACGAACAGATATCGGAAGCGCAGTGTATGTATAACATTATGATGGATGAAGGAATTGACCCGTCACGTCTTTACATAGAAGATAAATCAACCAGTACAGGCGAGAATATTGCTTTTTCAAAAAAGATTATTGAAAACAATAATCTGTCAAAAGATGTTGCTGTATCAACAAGCAATTTTCACCAGAAAAGGGCAAGAATAATCTGTAAGGAAAACGGTTTAAACGCATCATCAATATCCAGCCCTACCAGTAAATATTACGAACCTACTTACTATGTACGTGAAGTTTTTGGAGTTTGGGTGCAGTGGATTAAAAGTATATAAATATTGATTTATCCTTGCGGCTCTTTTCAACAAGAGAGGTTAAAATCGGTACAATAAATTAGGATAACAAAAGTAACCGCCGAAGAGCACTTATACGTTCTTCGGCGGTTGATTTTATTAATTTATCAGTACATAAAACTGTCAAATATTCCGTCCATCAGATATTGACTTATAAATATATTTATAATCCATAACACAATGCCTAAAACTATTCCTACGGTACAAAGTGTTTTTGCTTTTTTGGCATTTTCATTGTACGGATTAATATAAAGAACCTTTTTTGCTTTATTCAAGCCTATACCACCACAAATCCAGGACACAATCGGAATAAGAAATGCAAAAACTATTGACACTATACCAAGTGTTTTTGCACTGTTTGCATTTGCCTCTGCGATAGGGTCAGGCTGCTGATATTGCTGAGCATATGGGTCAGCAGGATTAACAGGCGATTGATAATAATTGCCCTGAAAGTTATTCTGTGGATTTCCCTGCGGCTGATAATACTGACCCTGCTGCTGATTATTATTTACAGGAGGCTGATAGTAGGAATCAGTTGGCTGATTATTAACAGGGGGCTGATAATAGGTTTCCTGCGGTTCAGGATTTACCGGTGGCTGATAATCGTTAGCTTCCTGCTGATTTAACGGCATTGTGCTGTCATTTGGTGTCTGTTCAATTACAGTTGAACAAAAAGGGCATACCTTTGTTTCCTGAAAAAGTTCATTATTACAATTAGGACATTTCATATTCTTTCCTTTCTGCCATTTTCGGCATAAGACGTGACAAAAACGTCTTTTGTTTCTCTCCTATGATATAAATATATCATAAAAGAAAATATTTGTATATATAATTTTACAACATATTTTTTGTTTTTATTTCATTAACCGCCTGGGATAAATTAGTGATATTTTTGTAGGCGTAATAGGGTCTGTCATTGTGAAGTCTTTCAAGCAGAACGGGGCACAATTCCCTGCTGACGAGCCATTTTTTAATAGCAAAATCATCGCGGATACGTTTTGTAAAATAGGATTTACTGTACAAATTAAAATCATCAAGCAAAAGGAATACCCCTTGCTGATAACGCATTAAATCATTTGTAGGCACATCAATCAGTTTTGCTTTCGGAGCGCTTCTGTTTATAAAATTCTGACCCTTTACAAATTTTGAATATTTCTTAAAATTCTCAATAGTTTCATAAGGATGTTCAAAATCGTGCTGTGTAATATCACGGAGAACAAGAACATTATAATCTTTTATCCAGCCATTGGCGGTATCATAATCCTGTGTATAATCCACATCATCAATTATTTCAAGGGTATAAATCAGTATATCCTCTTTATACTCACTGCGGTCTTTAAGAGCGAATGACAACGCAACATAAGGACTTTTTGTAAAATCTATCAGCGGACTTATGCCGTAATAATGCTGTGAAAACGCAATAAACTGATACATATTATCTGTTGTGATTTTACCGAAAATTCTTTGGCTCAAATCAAAATATTCCGGCACTTGCTTATAAAATTTATACAGATAATCACAGTTAATCAGTGTGGCATTTTCATTTTTTGACAGCAGAAAATTTTTATTTCTGTAAATTGACGGTATAAGCGGACGAGTAATGCTGTTTTTGCGCTCACCTCGATAAAAAACTCTCCTGCCCCGATTATATGGTTCCAGAATTATGTTTTGAAAATCCTCAAGAGTGTCAATATAACCGATATTTATATTAAAATCAAAGTCTAACTGCTCTTCAATTTTTTTTACAAGTGTATCTTTTTTTAGCATTATAACATCCTGTTATTAATATTTATTGTGCACCTTTTCCGCAAAGCAGAGGAAGTCCTTAATCTCTACCTTTGTGCCGTCGTCAAGCACTGCGGTGCCGGTCATTCTTCCGAAAACCTGGTGCTGGTCGGTAAGAATAGCCTTTAAATCTATCAGTGCGTTTCTGTCAATAATCGGCTGAAAGTCCATCTCAAACCTGCCGTCGGAAGAGGTAAAAGTCCATGGGTCAACAAAATTATCACTGATGTTAAATGTTACGTCATCAATTTTATGGGCAACTCCGTCGTAAAAAATCATATTTTCACTGGCGGCGGAAGTATCGCCGAAGCCGTAACCTATATTAAACCCGAAGGTATGACCGTCAGCAAGGCCAGAACCTGAACCCCAAAACCATGTATTATCATAGGTCCAGACCCCTCTGCCCCAGTCAAGTCCTGCAAAATCAACAGACGGGTCAAGTTCATAAACCATGCCGTCATATTCAATCTTGCCGGAAGCACGCATACAGTTGATTTTCTGATTATAATAAAAGGCTTTTTTGTCCTCTGCCCAAGGGGTTGCGATTACCATGGAATCCTGAGGTTCATCAGTCAGAACCACATTACAGCGTATTCCCTTTTTGCCGTCAAAATCGGGTGACTGCATACGAATAACCCTGCTTTCGCCTTTATGGAGAAATTCTATTGCGAGCTTTTTATTTTTAAACTTAACATCGCCCTCGGCAGAAGTTGATGGCATACCTGTTTTGCCCATTGGAAACGGCAGAATAACCGTCTGCGTTTTTTCAAAAGGCTCAGCAAAGCTGATAAAATTAATACTATGCAGCGCAATATATCCCAAATCCGACACAGTAAGGCACAGTGCAAAATTATTGGAATTTGACATTATGTAATAATAATCCCACTCTTTAATACGTGTTTTGCGTTTTTTGATATCACGTCTGTCATATGTCTGAACAAGGCTTTTGCTCCATCCCGGTTCCTTTAACGAACCGTCTGTATTAAGAAGCTTATGCGGTACCGTAACCTGATGATTTCTCATAATCAACACCCTCTCTAAATTGGTTAAACCGGTTTTAATACTTATAAAATAATTATATCATATAATTGTAAAATATTCTACAATATCTTATTAACAAAAAATCTCTCTTAATACATTAATTATTAAGAGAGAAAGAATATTGCCAGCAGCTTTACATTCCTGATTTTTTAAAATGAAGTTCCTTCATTCCCTCAACCTCATCGCATATGGGCTTTAAATGACAGGAGGAACAGTCAAAATTAACGCTGTTCATAACGTGGTTTAACGTTTTAAGCACCTCGTTATTTTTGTCTGCAATTTTTTTTAGAGAAGCAAAATCAAAATTTTTATCAGTTACATAAATTATTTTTGCACTTTTAACAGATTTATTATCAAGATATTTGCCGATAAGCAGATTACCCACATTCTCAAAGGATATAGAATTTTTAATTTCCTGCTTTGACAGACGCACAACCTCTTTAAAACTGCTTGAAGAGGTGCGCATCATATATCCCTTTGGAAAATAGTGATATTTTACATACTCAATTTTTTTAATAAGATTATATGCTTCCTGCTCATCATCAACATCGTCTATGGCCAGTATTGAAATTCTGGCAAAGCTGCCTGAGGAGCTTATTTCATTCAAATCCTCACCTAAAAGAAGCACTTCATTTACGCCTATATCGGCAGAAGTAACCAAATCGAAGCCGATTCCATTAAGCTCATAAGCGCTGTCGCGCTGGAGGACAAGCTGATTTGCACCGCAGTCCTCCCACGCATTATTGGGATTATAAGGGTATTTTTTTACTCTGTCAAAATTAATTTTATCCCTAACCTCTTTTATCAAAGAATCAAAAAAATTCATTACAGTTTTTTATCTCTTTTCATAGAATCATAATGCTTTTGCAGTAAAAAATATATCTTGTTTACAAGTTTCATATCAAGATTGAACCAATAAACTGTAAAAGTTAAACCGAACAAAGCTACAACCGCAGCAAATATTTTGGCGATAACTTTAAAAAACTTCATTGTTATCCCCTCCTTAATAGGATTTTGCAAGTCCCTTTTGTCTTGCATATTCAGCTGCACCCAAAGCGCCCATAAGCTGCGGGTCGATATCAAGCTCAACTACCTTAATTTTAAGCACTTTTTCTATAGCTTTTTTAAGTCCGTCATTTTTTGCACATCCGCCGGTCAGGGTTATACTGTCGGTGGCGCCTGCTTTTTTAGCCATTACAAAACATCTTTTTGCAACAGCAAGCTGAATACCTGCAGCAATTTCATCCATAGGCTTACCCTCGCCTACAAGTGAAATTACCTCTGACTCAGCAAAAACCGTACACTGGGCGGTAATAGGAATTGTATTTTTTGCATTTAGTGAAAGTTTTGAAAACTCGGGCAGTGACATTTCAAAAGCATTCGCCATAGCCTCGTAAAATCTGCCTGTACCTGCGGCGCATTTATCATTCATAGCAAAGTTTTTAACAGTACCGTCAGTATCAATTGAAATACCTTTAACGTCCTGACCGCCGATATCTATAATAGCTTTTACCGCAGGATTTGTAACGTGAACACCCATAGCGTGGCAGCTAATTTCAGATATATTTTCGTCGGCAAAAGGCACCTTATTTCTGCCATAACCTGTACCGATAAGATATTCCAAATTCTTTGCACTGTTAAGTCCATCCACCTGATTAACTGCATCAGCCATAGCAATTTCAGCTGACTGAACAGGGTTTATTTTACTTCTGTTAGTTACATTGGCAACCATTTTTCCGTTTTCATCAAGTATTACGCATTTTGTGTAGGTTGAACCTACATCGCATCCGCCGAAATATTTCATTTATTTTTCTCCTTATTCTGTATTACCATGCCAAATCGTCTTCAAAATCAAGCAGAGTAGCGTCAACAGGCTCCTCCTGAAGCACGGTGGTCATATATTTGTTAACCTGCTCACGCATATCACGGCGTGAAATTGTACGCGGATCCATAAGATCCTGCTTAACCCAGATGAAGTTAACATTGCGCTCTCTCGCCTGGTCATCAAAAACGCCGTTAAGTCCGTCCATACCTTTGCAGGAAATCTGGTCGTACATTATAACTGTATCTGCGTTATATTCCTCAACAATACGCCAAAGCTCGTCAACAACATTTCTGTAACCACCCTTCGTATGCTTACGCATAATTGAACGCTGATATGTTTTTGCCAAATCTTTGAGCGACTGCTCTTTGTCTTCGGTATCAATTTCAAGATATGAAATCATTGTTTCCATATCCATTACAACATTAATACCCCAGCAATTTTCAAGCCAGTTTGCAAAGCTGGTATAGTAATTTGCAGGACATGACCACACAACCGCTCTGTGACGCATCGCCTTTGATACAGGTGTTTTATTCTCATACGCCTTCATCATAATTTTGTTGACTTTTTCATCAACTTTAAGGAATTTTTCATTTGAACCACCTGAAAGATTGAAATAAAAAATTCTGTAAAGCCAAAAGCATGCACCTGTCATCTGGGGATAAGGAGTTTTGTTTACATCCCATTTCTGAAGCTCATAATCAAGCTGTTTATTATACTGCTTCATTCTTGAGAAATAAGCGTCCCAATCAAACTTTTCGCCTGTCTGGTCTTCTATAAACTTAATAAGAGATTTAATTTCATCAACTGCATATTCCTGAACATCCTCTCCGTTGTAACGAAGGGGAACTCCGAAATAGTGTGACGGTAAATTAAGCCGTCTTTCAAGAAATGTAGTATTCATAATTGAGCCGTCGCATGGCATATTCGTTGAAATCAAACAGCATCCCATTTTAGGATAATCATCATCAACTGCAACTCCTGCTTCCGCACTGGGAAGCGGACACACGTCGGCAGGAACACCATATGCCTCAACAGATTCAAGATAAGGCGGCGTAATCTGCTGGTCTACCATTGATGTAAGAAAAATAGGCAGCGTCTGCAGCGGCATGGGGATGAGATTGGGAAATCCTAAAAAGACTTCGTTAGGCACAATCTCGTCCATAAGAACAATCTTTTTTGAAAGCTTATTACCGGGATTGATTTTTTCATCAGCACGAAATGAAATACTGATAAGCTTTGTTGTATGCTTAACTATCATATTGTAATGCAAATGAGCCATACGAAGCTGGGGTCCTCTCAATCCTGCAACGTGCCGGTCAACAAAAGCCGGTGCTGAAAGATAAGACGCCATCCAGCGGTATCTCCACAGACCTTTTACGGTAGAAACGGGAGCCTTGCCCACCATTAAAATCATATCTTTCCATGTAACAAGCCAGCGGTAATAATCGTAGAGAGTATCTTTAGTCCCTCTCCATTCACGATGTTTTAATAGCGCCGTATGCTCACGGTACAAGTCACCTAAGCCCTCAGGCTTTTCAAACATATCAACGGTATAATCCTTTACCTTTACCGCAGTTTTTTTCACTGCTTCGGCGATATTTATATCTTTAAGCTTACTTAATTTTTCTTTAAGCATTTTTCATCGCCTCCCTTTGCTTTGCAATTTTCTTAATTTCAAGGCTTTCAACAAAAGCCTGAACGCGCGTTCTTAACTGACCTGACGACGATGCGGTATACTGCCTGTCAACAGAAGCCGATGGAATACCGTATTCATCATTCATAATATGAGACGCCAAAGCACGCTCATATCCCCAGTATTCACAGAACTTAATCTGCTCATATAAAATGCCGTCGGCGTGATATTCTTCAACAAGTTTTTTAACAGTATCACGGCGTTCCTGTACCTTTTCCTGACTCATATAGCGGGGGCACTGAGAAGTTTTCATATAATGTGTACAAATCTGTGTAAGAACATCATCGGTATCGTTAAGTACAATTTCCTGCCTGCCGGGCAATGCGCCGAAGCAGTAACGATCTGCAACAACAAGAGCACCGCTGTCCTCAATTAATTTTGTAAAATCCGGGTCGTCCATTTCGGAGCCGACAAGAACAATTTTTGCCCTGTAATTTTTCTTTTCATCAGGCTTTCTTGTTTTAAGTTCCTCGGCCGTTTCACGAAGTTTATCAAGTATAAGATATTTCGGGCAGCAATATGTAACAAGGTTTAGTATATGATACTCATATCCTGTAATTCTCGGATTTTCTTCCTTACGGTAATTGCCTATCTCGGTCATAAGACGGCATACTTCGTTATGCTCCTCAACTGCTTTCCTCAATGCTTCATCAGAGGTATCTATGCCGTAAACTTCACTCAATTTATCAAGTATCTTAAGTCTTGTCTGGTTTACATAATGCTTTATTGTATGCTGTTCAATTTTAAACGGCGCGTCAAGAAAAGTAATAAAGAACTTCTCCTCAGGCACAAGCTTTAGTATTTCAAAATGCTCCAGAGCACGATTCATTTCACTGCATGTTTCCGAAGCTAAAACCGCATTAAGGAAATTATATCCGCCTTCAATTCCCCTTTCAAGAATTGCCTTTGAATAACCGCAGAGGAAATTGCTCATATAGTATGTGGCTATATCAAGGGATCCTGTACGGGGCGCTCTTAATCTTACAGAAAAACAGCCGGGACAATTCAAAAGCACCTCAGGAATATGATAACAGGTGTAGCCCAATGCGATTTTGCCCTGGGATTTTGCCTGCTGCACAAGGTTGTTATTTGCCTCCTGAAGCAGATTTTCAAATTCATAGAGATATTTTAAATCTTTCATTTTATTTCACCTTCATAATATTTCAATTTTTTGAAGAGCCTCTTTTACACCTTTAACAACATTTGAATCATCAGGCAAATCAAGTATGCTTTTGCCCTCAATATCATATACTGCAAGATTTGCGTCATTTTCTATATACGACAGCACGGGCATACCTTTTGTATCAATATATTTGATAACGCTTGCATCGGGCAGGCGGTTTATAACTGCGCCGATTTTATCATACATAACAAGCTCGTCTGCAACACCTTTAATTGTATTGATAACCTGGGTGCCTTTTTTGCTGGCGTCGCTTACAAGAATTAGATGAGTAACCTTTTCCATAACACGGCGGTTAATCTGTTCAATACCTGCTTCGCCGTCAATAACCACATAGTCAAAATCGCTTGATATAAGGCTTATTACCTCTTTAAGATATGAATTGATTTTGCAGTAACAGCCTGCGCTTTCAGGTCTGCCTACGGCGATAAATGCAAAGCCTTCCGTTTCAACCAATGCGTCAAATATTTTATATCTGGCGTCGCCGAGAAGCTCAATGGCAGCTTTGGTCTGTCCGTCCTCAACGGTCTGCACAATCTCCTTGCGTATATCGTCAATAGTCATTTTTACATCAACATTCAGCGCAGTTGAAAGTCCTACGGCAGGATCTGCGTCAATGGCAAGAATTTTTTTATCCGGGTATGCCTGGGTAAGCAGTTTTACAACAGTGGCGGAAATTGATGTTTTACCCACTCCGCCCTTACCTGCTACAGCAATGATTTTTGCTTTTTTGCTCATAAATTATCCTTTCTGTACAAAACGTTACGACACTTTGTTATATTTTTGTCAATCTCTGTTATATTATAGCAAAACATATTAAATAATGCAATAAAACAGAAGCAATTAATTATTTGTTTTACAAAAAAAATAACCATCGGTAAAGAGCTTAGCTGCTCCTTTCCGATGGCTGTTTTTTAATCATTATCCTACATATCTGTTAAGCGAATTTTTAATTCCGTTAGCAACGCTGTTTGGGCCGTCCATTGTTTTGTCACATCCGATGCGAAACACCATTACTCCTCCGCAACCGCTCAGCAAAGCGTATGCGGTTTTATCGCCTGCCAATGCCGGTGCACAGAAAGTACCGTCATAAATTTGTCCGGCATCCGGCACGTTATAATATTTGCTGTCCCAATAATTAGCCTGCTTTAAATCACGCCAGGTTGCCCAGAATGGAGTACCGTTAACAGGACGTCCATAAGCGGCAATGCCTATATTGATTTTGGAAATATCTGCGCCGTTTTCAGAAAAGGCGTTAATACCCTCCTGCGCCTGCTGCAAAGAACTCTGATAACCGTCAGCATCGTTCCCGTCATATGCCATAAACTGAATCTGGTCAAGACGGTCAAAGGTATCTTGTGACAAGCCCAAATTTCCCGATGAAAGGGCACAGGAAACTATAGGAAACTGATCTTGATTGCAGATACTGTCATAGCGGTGGTATCAATTGGTGCTGTGCTTTTTATGGAAAGCTCTTCTGCCCTTATGCTTCTTATCATTAGTACCTTTACAATTTTATGCGGTTTATTGTTTTTGCTCGACTTATTGCATAACCGCTATCACGATGATTTGTTAGAGCAGATTACGCTGCTGATAGAGGCTTTGGTTGAGCAGCAGGAACGGGTTGTTTTTCCTGAAAATGAAGATGCGCTGACTGCCCGCTTACAGCATCAGCTTTTAAAATTACGTGAAATTCTGATCTCTCAAAATAAATTGCTTGAAAGCGAGAAAGATCAAATTAAAGCATTGATTTCGGATATATCGCACCAGATAAAAACTCCGATTGCCTCCGCCAAAACCTTTGCTGAATTACTGAGTGATAATGAACTGTCAAAAAAAGAGCGTGACGAGTATATTTCCATATTGCAGGAATCATTGAATCAATTGACATTTCTTACGGACAGTCTTATTAAAATGTCAAGACTTGAAAGCGGAATAATAAGCCTTAAGACTGAAAGCGTTATACTAAACAGCATTGTTCTGCAATCCGTAAAAGCAATTTTTTCAAAAGCAAAGGTAAAGAATATTACAATTACTTTTGATAATGATAAGCAATATAAAATTAATCTTGACTTCAATTGGACTGCCGAAGCAATCACAAATGTGCTTGATAATGCAGTAAAATATACGCAAAACGGCGGAAAGGTTGACATAAAAATAACCGATTATCCGTCATATCTAACAGTTGCGGCTTCCTCATTCGCACCTTATGTAATCTGTGCTTTTTCAAACGGAAAAGAATTCAATCCCAAAAAACTCTTTAAAACTGTGTACAATAAAGCACTAAATAGATATTATGTTCAACATAATTGTTCAGAAGATATAATGTTGGAAGAAAAATCCGAACTAGATAGATTAAATGAATTGCTTGATGAATTAAAGAAAAAAGAACAAGTCGATTATTTTGTGTAATGAATAAAAAGCTCTTGCAAATTCGTGCAAGAGCTTTTTATTGTACTCTTTTTTGGACTATTTTTGAAACAATTCAAATAAAAGGAGCAAAACAATCTATGTCC
>CAYXLH010000061.1:0-11212 GCA_964465835.1 uncultured Bacteroides sp.
GTTATATCATATAAAGATACAAACTTGATTATTGCACGTTTTGCTGTACCTTTAGGGTATTTTTTTAATTTATCAATAAGTAATGTACCTTTTTTGAAACATTCATCAAAACATTTGTTCGCTTCACTGTTCAAATATTCTTCATCATCGTTTGCACTGTTAATAAATCTTTGGAACACATTTTCAAATGACGGATTCAATTTTTTAAATTTAGGAACAATTTCATTTCTGATATAGTTTCTGCTGTAAGTTGTGTCTGAATTTGTACTGTCAACAACAAACGGTATGTTATATTCTTTGCAGTAACTACGGATTTCGCCGCTTGTACAGTTTATAAGAGGACGAATAATATTTCCTCTTACGGCGGGAATACCGCAGCATCCTTTAATAGACGTTCCTCTTGACAATCTGAACAATACAGTTTCAACATTATCAGAAAGATTATGGGCAGTGGCAATTTTATCAGCGTTGAAGGATTTGAAAAAATCGTATCTTTTCTCTCTAGAATACTCTTCAACACACATTCCTGATTGATTTGCTTCCTTTTCGGCATTTATTGAAAGTGATTTGAAATCAATGCCGTTTTTTAGGCAAAATTCTTTTACAAATTCAGTATCTCTGAGTGATTCTTCGCCGCGTATGCCGTGTTCAACATTAGCGACGGTAATTTTAAGATTATATTCATCTTTAACGGAAATTAAGTAGTTTAGCAAAAGCATTGAATCTGCTCCGCCGGAAACACCTGCAACCACATAATCTCCGAAATTAAGCATATTGTATTTTTTTACTGTGTCGTTAATTTTAGTTATAATTTCTGACATTATCAACTGACCTGAATCTTGTAAATTCTTTATCAAAGGATAATTCTATTGTACCGGTCTGACCGTGACGGTTCTTTGCAACAATCAGCTCTGTCATAGAATCATCAATTTCATCCTGCTTTTCTTCTGATACTTCGTTTTTGTAGTATTCTTCTCTGTATAAAAACATAACAATATCAGCGTCCTGCTCGATTGAGCCTGACTCTCTTAAATCCGAAAGCTGGGGTTTATGTGACTTTCCTCTGCCCTCTGTTCCTCTTGAAAGCTGGGCACAGCAAATAACAGGAATGTTCAAATCCTTAGCCATCATTTTAAGATTACGTGTAATTTCGGAAACCTCCTGCACACGGTTTTCTTTTCTTGTAGCAGACTGAACAAGTCCTAAATAGTCAATAATAATTACATCAACATTTTTTAGACGGCGAACTCTCGATTTAATCTCAGGTACGGTGATTGAGGAAGTGTCGTCAAGATAAAGCTCAACGTCCTTAAACTGTCCAGCGGCGTTGCCTATTCTTACCCATTCATCGTTTGTAAGCTCGCCTGTTCTGAATTTCTGGGACGTAACGCCTGCCTGTGAAGCAAGCAGTCTTTCAGCTAACTGTTCCTTTGTCATTTCAAGAGAAAAGAATACAGTTTTCTTTTTGGCAATCATAGAAACATTCTGAGCGAGATTAAGGGCAAAACTCGTTTTACCCATAGCAGGACGTGCGCCGATAAGTATAAAGTCGGATTTATTAAGACCAGTAATATATTTATCAAGCAGTCCGAATCCTGTTGGTATACCCTTATAATCTTCTTTGTTTTCACCGGTTAATTTATTTAATTTATCATAAACGCCGTTTACAATAACATCGCTGATTTTTGACGGTCCGTTAACTTCTTTCCCCTGACGGATGTCATAGATTTTTTGTTCAGCTGAATCAAGAATAGATGAAGCGCTTCCTGCGGCAGAGGACGCATCCTCAATAATTTCCTGAGAAACCAGAATAAGAGTGCGAAGATAATACTGTTCTTTAACTATTTTTGCATAACTTTCAACATTCGCAGTTGACGGAACGCTTTGAGCCAGCTGAAGCAAATACTCTTTGCCGCCGGAAAGATCGTACACTCCGTCTTTAGCAAGAACATCTGCAATCAATACAGGGTCAATAGCACCGTTTGAACCGGTAAACATTGATACCATTGCTGCAAAAATCTGCTGATGCTGGGGCAGATAGAAACTGTCCGGTTTAAGGTGCATCAGCACATCCTCAATACATTTAGGCTCAATTAATATACTGCCTAATACGCTTTGTTCAGCCTCAAGATTATATGGCAGTGAAACACTTAAATTATCAGCCATCTTAAACTCCTACGCTTCGCTAACCTGTACAAAAATTCCGGCAGTAATGCCCTGGTAAACCTTTACCTCTGCCTGAACTGTTCCGAATGATTTTATATCGCTCATTGTGATTTTTCTTTTATCAATATTCACATCTAATTCACGGTTGATTTTTTCTGCAACATCCTTTGCGGTAATCGAACCGAAAATTTTTCCGTTTGCACCGGCTTTTGCTGTAAATTTAAATGTTTTGCCTTCAAGCTTTTGAGCAACCGCATTAGCTGCTTTGATTTCCTCGGCCTTGTGATATTTCTTTGCTTTTTCTTTGTTATTATAGTCGTTTAACGCTTCTGAATTAGCTTCAACAGCCAATCCTTTAGGGAAAAGGAAATTCCTTGCATAACCGTCACTGGCGTTCACAAGGTCGCCTTTTTTGCCTAACGCTTTAACATCTGCTTTAAGAATTACTTTCATATTTATCTCCTACATATCCATAATTATCGGTAAAATCATAGGGCTGCGTCTTGTTTTCTCATACATAAGATGAGAAATTTCTTCACGCAGTTTGCTCTTAACCGCAGACCAGTCATGCCGGCGGTTATCATAATGCTCGTCAAAAACTCTACAAGCTAAATCTCTTGCTGCATTCATAAGTTCCGCATTGTCTTTAACAAAGACAAATCCCCTGCTGACAATATCGGGACCCGACACAATATATCCTGAGTGTGAATCAACAGTTGCAACAACTATGATAATTCCGTCACGTGACAAACGTTTTCTGTCACTAATAACAACGTTTGCAACATCGCTGATGGCAATACTGTCAATATACGTATTTCCGGCGGGAACATCTTTAAGTCTCTTTATTCCGTCACGGGAAACACTGATTGAATTACCAATGTCACCGATAAAAATATTGCTTTTGTCAATACCCATAGTTTGTGCAAGCATTGCATGCTTTCTAAGGTGCTTTTGTTCGCCATGTACGGGAATGAAAAATCTTGGCTTAACAATGCCCATCATAAGCTTTAAATCCTCCTGACAGGCATGGCCGGAGGCGTGCACCTCGTACATATTTTCATAAATAACCTCAACGCCTTTCATCATAAGTGCGTTGACTACATTGCCAACCATTTTTTCATTACCAGGAATAGGTGTAGCAGAAATGATAACATAATCATTTGGTGTAATTTTAACTTTTCTGTGCTCATCAAATGCAATTTTTGTAAGAGCTGACATAGGTTCACCTTGTGAACCGGTGGTTATAATTACAAGGTCATTATCTGCATACCTGCCAATATGGTCAATACTGATAAGAACATCTTTCGGAATATTCAGATAACCAAGTTCTTTGCCCACCTGAACAAGGTTTTCAAGACTTCTGCCGACAACTGCAACCTTTCGCTTTCTGTCTTTGGCTACATCTATAATCTGCTGCACACGGTGAATATTTGAAGCAAAGGTGGCAACAATTATTCTCTTATTTTTTGCCTGACGGAAAAGCTTTTCAAAACTTTCGCCGACATTTTTTTCACTCATAGTATTTCCGGGACGCTCTGCATTTGTAGAGTCGGAAAGCAGGGCCAGAACGCCTCTTTTGCCGTACTCGGCAAATCTTGTCAAATCAATCATATCACCGTCAACAGGCGTTGTATCAATCTTAAAATCGCCTGTCTGAATGATAGTACCGGCAGGCGAAGTGATGGCAAATCCAACTGCATCCGGGATTGAATGATTAACATGTATCAACTCAACTCTGAAGCTGTTAAGAGAAATTGTATCTCCCGGTTTAACTTCAATAAGCTTTGCATTTTTGAGAATCCTGTGCTCCTCGAGCTTGCCTTTAATAAGTCCGATAGTAAGTTTTGTTGCGTAAACAGGAACATTTACCTCTTTAAGAAGATAAGCAAGTCCGCCGATATGATCCTCGTGACCGTGAGTAATTATAATTCCACGCAGTCTCTGTGCATTATTTTTTATATAAGTGAAATCCGGAATGACCATATCAATACCCGGTAACTGGTCATCTGGAAAAGCAAGCCCGCAGTCAACGATAAACATATCGTTATTATATTCATAGACGGTCATATTCTTGCCGATTTCATTCATACCGCCTAAAAAAGAAATCTTTATATTTTCTTTGGTCTTCTTAGTGAAATGTGAAGATTTCTTCGGTGCCTTTTTGTGCGGGTTATAGCGTCTCGTAGAATTCCGTTTTCTTGAAACGCCCTGTGAAGACACCTTATTTTCTGTTGTCATTAAAAAAGTAACCTCCATAATATTAAATTTTTCCGTATTCATTCAAACATATATAATAAAGTATATCCAAGAAATTGTCAAGTATAGTAACTGCTATATTGATTATTAACACAAAGGGTGGTAAAATATGCAAAACACAACTATAATTTTGAAGGATGGAATATGAAAAAGATTGAAATTTATACCGACGGTGCATGCAGCGGCAATCCCGGTAAAGGCGGTTGGGCGGCTGTTCTTGTTTATGGTTCAAAGGAAAAAGAGATAAGCGGGAGTGATAAAAACACAACAAACAATCGTATGGAACTTACAGCAGTAATACAAGCACTCAAAGCATTGAAAGAGCCTTGTGAGGTAACCCTTACTACGGATTCTAAATACGTATGCGATGCAATTAACAAAAAGTGGGTTTACTCCTGGAAAAAGAACAACTGGAAAAAGTCAGATAAAAAGCCTGCACTGAATGTTGATTTGTGGCAGGAATTGCTTGAATTACTTAATAATCATTCGGTTAATTTTATATGGGTTAAGGGACACGACGGACACAAATTTAATGAACGGTGCGACCGTCTTGCAGTAGAAGAATATAAAAAATTGTAAAAGCGTACAAAGGGCGCCTATCGAAAAAGAAGCAGGTTATCCCCCTGCTTCTTTTTCTATCAATATATTTCAACATCATGGTCTTCAAATTTGAATGTTTTAATTACCGATTGACAAGGTAGGTAAATAATGCTATAATAATTACCAACCTATTAGGTAGGCAGAAAGAGGGCAATTATGAATACTTATTTTGAAAAGCTTGTCAGAGCAAATTTCCGCTTCGGACGAATGTGTTGATGTATGTAGCATTTTTAAAATCACACATTAATCATTCAACTATGAAAGGAAATAAATATTATGTCTAACTATAAATTTGAAACGCTTCAACTCCATGTAGGTCAGGAAAATCCGGACCCAGCAACTGATGCACGTGCGGTACCGATTTATGCAACTACTTCATATGTATTTAAAAATTCAGCTCATGCAGCAGCACGTTTTGGACTTGCAGATGCAGGTAATATCTATGGCAGACTTACCAATTCAACTCAGGACGTTCTTGAACAGAGAGTTGCAGCACTTGAAGGCGGTGTCGCAGCGTTGGCTCTTGCCTCCGGTGCGGCAGCAATTACATATACCTTAGAGGCTCTCGGACAGAACGGCGGACATTTTGTTGTTCAAAAAACAATCTACGGCGGCAGTTATAATCTGCTGGCACATACTCTGCCAAACTTTGGTATTACGGCATCTTTTGTAAATATTCATAACTTAAAGGAAGTTGAGGCGGCTATTCAGAATAATACAAGAGCAATATATATTGAAACGCTCGGCAACCCTAACAGCGATATCCCCGACATTGATTCGTTAGCTTCTCTTTCACATAAGTATGGCTTACCGCTAGTTGTGGATAACACCTTTGGAACTCCCTATCTTATTCGTCCTATTGAACATGGTGCTGATATTGTGGTGCATTCAGCAACTAAATTTCTTGGTGGTCATGGAACAACGCTTGGAGGTATTATCGTTGATTCGGGCAATTTTGATTGGTCCGCCAGCGGAAAATATCCGGCCATCGCTGAACCTAATCCAAGCTATCACGGTGTGTCCTTTGTAAAGGCAGCAGGATCTGCGGCGTTTGTTACCTATATTCGAGCCATTTTGCTTCGTGATACGGGAGCTACTATTTCGCCATTTGCGGCATTTCTTCTCTTGCAGGGTATTGAAACTCTTTCTCTTCGTTTGGAACGTCACGCAGAGAACACAAAAAAGGTTATTGAATTCTTAAAAAATCATCCGCAGGTTGAAAAAGTCAATCATCCCTCCCTGTCCGATCATCCCGATCATGAGCTATATGAAAAGTATTTTCCTAATGGCGGCGGCTCTATATTTACCTTTGAAATTAAAGGTGGTATAGCAGAGGCTCATAAATTCATTGATAACCTGAAAATCTTCTCCCTGCTTGCTAATGTTGCTGATGCCAAAAGTCTTGTTATCCATCCGGCAACCACCACCCATAGTCAGCTAAGCGAGGAAGAGCTTATTGATCAAGGTATTAAGCCCAACACAATTCGCCTTTCTATCGGAATTGAACATATTGATGATATTATAGATGACCTTAAAGGCGGTTTTAATGCAGTAAATGACGACAGATAATAAAATAATCGTATTGATAACCTGCCAATTATGCAGTATAATGCTGATAAATGAGGTAAAAAAACAATGATGGTTTCAACAAGAGGAAGATACGCTCTTCGTGTTATGATAGATCTTGCTGAACGTTCAGATGATGAATACATTCCTATGAAGGAAATTGCTGAACGTCAAAAAATATCATTAAAATATTTAGAAAAAATACTGCCGGTTCTTGCAAAAAATAGCCTTATTGAAGGTGTTCACGGTAAGGGCGGCGGATACAGATTAACAAGAGCGCCGCAAGATTATCCAATCGGTGAGATTTTACGGTTGACCGAAGGTGATTTGGCACCCGTGTCCTGCCTTGAATGTAATGCTTCTGCTTGTGAACGCTCAGAAGACTGCAGAACACGACCTATGTGGGATAAATTGAATCAGCTTATAACTGACTATTTTGACGGTATCACCATTTCAGATTTGATGAAAAAATAAAAGAAAAAACAGTATAGCTAAAACTATACTGTCAAATAATTAAGTATACATCAGGGCACTCCTTTGCTTTGCAGGGTACCCTGATGTTTTTTAGTGTAAAAGTGAGTTTTTATCTATGATTGCTATGCCTATACCCATTTTACCGCCGCCGAGCATAAACTGCTTTGCCTGTCTTTGCAGAGAGGTATTTTCGGGATAGGACGATTTGCGAAGCTGTTTTTTACCGAAAATTCTTTCAATAGCCTGTGAATCCTCTTTCACAGAATAAACAATGTTAAAAAGAGATGCAAATTTTATAATATTGCTGTCTTCTTTCATAAACTTAATATTATCCTGGTACAATAGCCAGCTTTCACAGAAAAAGTAACGGTATTCAAAATCAGTGAAGTATTCATCAAAGAAATTAATGGCGAATTTTAATGATTCTTTGCAGTCATCAATCAAAAGCTTCTCACCCTGGGGTATATGTATGTAAATAACATTATCCGGGTGGTTAAATGGAAGCTTTTTGTAATTCAGTGACAAATTATTAAAGTTTCTGCATATCTGAAACTGAAGCCTGCCCAGGCGGAAAAGCTCACCTTTAAGATGATTTTTTATCCAGTTGTAATTTTTAAGACCAATATTTGAATTGTTCTTGCACCAAATGTTTATATCGCTGACAGTATTTTTAAAAATTTCATCACTTATACCCTTTTCTTTATAGAAATCATAAGTGTATTTAAGATACTCAGTGCATACTGCCAGACGCATTAAATCATTTTCTTTACGAAGAATGGAAAATGATTTGTCTTTGCACTTCTGAGCAAGAAATTCAATCCTGTCCCTTTGATTATCAAAAAGACAAATTAATTCATCTTTTAATTTTGCATCAAGATTTAAAACATTAATAAAATCGTTATTCATTTGCATTGATTGATGAAGACGGTTTCGTTGTGGTTTTTGGGGCTGATGTTGATTGAGCAGTTGTAGAAGTGGAAGTCAGCGTATTATCTTCTAATCCTGTGGAATCAACGTGCTTGATAGTTGTGTTTTCGTCATAAAATCCCAAATCCTGAAGAATTGACAAAACCTCGAGATTAAGAAAATCAGAATCAGCGTTTTCGTCAATAATAGTATAACGGGTTGTGCTTTTGTCCTCGTATTTCAACGCTTCCTGAAGGCCTTCAATACCGTTAACTTTTTGAGCGTCTATATAGATATCAGTGCCTTTTACAACAATAGTATCTTTATATTCTTCTGAGAGATTAACAGTTGTTTCAGGTTGCTTTGTGGTAGAAATGTTGGTTGTGGTTTTATCGTTATCAAAGGTTATATTACCTGTCAGATAGAGTCCTGCAAAAACAGCGGCAATTATAATGACAAATATAATTATTGCCAAGCCTTTGCCCTTTTTCTTATCTTTCTTTTTGAATCTGTGGCGCTCAAGAGTAGGTTCGTCATCGTCGCTGTGGGTTTCGTTCATAGTTGTTTCAGAAGCTGTATCCTGGTAGGATGCGTCAGATTTTTTATGTACAATTAGCGGGCTGTCAAGATTTTCCTCTTTAAATTCATCATTCATAATATATTCTCCGTTTCAGTGATATATCTTTCAATTTTATCGACCAATTTTATAATTTCTTCGTTCTTTTCAACAGGCAGAAACGGTTTTCTCGGCTGGCCGCAGTCAATGTCAAATCTTACGGAAATTACCTGCTTTGCAGCACCGTAAAGCGAATCAAAACTAAGCAAATCAAAAATTACATCATTAATTTTAAACTGCAATTCTTTTGCCTCTTCAATTCTATTTTGATTAATCAGTTTATCAAGAGTAACAAAAAGCTCCGGCATTGTGCCGTAAGTTCCGCCGATTCCGGCATCTGCGCCCATAAGTCTACCGCCTAAGAACTGCTCGTCCGAGCCGTTAAATATGATAAAATCGTCACCGGCAATAGTTCTGTAGCGCTCCATTTCAAATACAGGCTCTGCTGAATTTTTAATACCGATTACCTTTGGATTTTCAGCCATTTTCTTAAATAGATCATGGGGCAGATTAAAGCTAGTTAACTGTGGTATATTGTAAATAATGAAAGGTAGATTAGTTGAATCAATAATTGTGTTCCAATGAAGCTCAACACTTTTTGCAGGCAGATGATAATAAACACTGGGAACTGCCGATACTGCGTCGGCTCCTGATTTTTCAGCACACTGAGCAAGCAAAACGCTCTCTTTTGTTGAAGCGCATCCAACGTGAACTATTACCGTAAAATTGTCGCCGGCAGTTTTGCATATAGCCTCTGTAAGTTCAATACGTTCCTTTGTTGACATCAAAAAGCCTTCACCTGTGGAACCACAGAGATAAACGCCTTTAACGCCTTTGCTTTTATAAATTTCAACAAGTTTTTTCATTGCGTCAATGTTAATGTTATCATTTTCATCATAAATTGTATTAAGTGCAACAAAAACACCACGGAATTTTTCTAAATTATACATAAAAAACACCTCAAATAATATTATCATATAAACAATATTATCATATAAATATTGTTTTTTCAATAAATTTATTGAATTTTCAGTGTATAATTGTTATAATCGTTTTGGGTGATATTATGACAAATTTAGAAATACTAAAGCAAATTAAAGGCGGACTCATTGTTTCCTGCCAGGCTTTGAGCACAGAACCTCTTTATGATTCATACATTATGTCAAAAATGGCATGGGCTGCTTATTTGGGCGGCGCCGTTGGAATCAGAGCAAATACTGTAGTTGACATTAAAGCCATAAAGGAAAAGGTTGACTTACCTGTAATTGGTATTATAAAGGAAGAATATCCTGACAGCGATGTTTATATTACACCAACTATAAAAGAAGTTGACGCTCTTGTTGAAATAGGATGCGAAATTATTGCAGTAGACGCTACTAAGCGCACCCGTCCGGGCGGAATCATTTTTGAAGAATTTTTTACCGAAATCAGGAAAAAATATCCTGACCAATTATTTATGGCTGATACTTCCTGTTTTGAAGAAGGCAAAAAAGCAGAAGAACTTGGATGTGATCTTATCGGTACAACAATGAGCGGTTATACTCCGTATACTAAAGGACGCACTTTGCCGGATTGTGAATTAATAAGCAAGTACAGCACAGAACTTAATGCGCCGATAATCGCCGAAGGTGGAATATGGTCGCCTGATGAGCTTAAAAAAGTTTATGAGTGCGGAGCATTCAGCGCAGTAATCGGTACAGCAATTACACGTCCTATGGATATTACAAAGCGTTTTGTTAAAGCATTGGAGGAAAAATAATGAGAATACTTGCATTTGACATTGGCGGAACTTTTGTTAAATACGGTATAGTTAACGAAAATTTTGAAATTGTAGAAAAGCATAAATTCCCTACTGAAGCTCAGCAAGGCGGTCAAAAGCTTATTGAAAAAGTAATTTCTATAATTGAAACTTACGAAAATATTGACAGAATTGCAGTATCTACTGCCGGTCAGGTTGACAGTGAAAACGGCATTGTTGTTTATTCAACCGGAAATATTCCCTATTACACCGGTATGATGGTCAAAAAGATGATAGAGAATAAAACAGGAATACCCACATTTGTTGAAAACGATGTTAATTCAGCCGCTTTGGGGGAGGCACATTTCGGCGCTGCAAAGGGATACAGCGATTTTATTTGCCTTACATACGGTACAGGCATCGGCGGCGCAATTTACCTTAATAATAAGCTTTATAAAGGTGCTGCGTCATCTGCCGGCGAACTAGGTCATATAATCACTCACGCAGGTGGAAAACAATGTACCTGCGGCGGTGAGGGCTGCTACGAATGTTATGCTTCGGCTAAGGCCCTTGTTGAAGCGGTAAACAAAGTTTCCGATACTCCGCTTGATGCAATTCAAATTTTTGAAAAAAGCAATTTTGAAAAGCCGGAAATACGTTCTGAAATTGATAAATGGATAGACGAAATAATAATCGGTCTTATAAATGTTATTTACACGTTCAATCCCCCTCTTATTGTAATCGGAGGCGGAATTATGAACGAGAAATATATCATTGATTTGATTGACAGAAAAATATATAACAGGCTTATGGATAATTTTAAGAATGTTAATATTACCCGTTCAAAGATGGGCAATGATTCTGCTCTTCTCGGAGCTGCATACGCAGCC
>CAYXLH010000062.1:0-220 GCA_964465835.1 uncultured Bacteroides sp.
CATTTTATGCTCAATGGGATGCTTACGACCACTTAAACAATATTGAAAATTGTGAGTACTGTTTAAGAACCATTAAAGACAATAGTGAAGAGTGGGGAGTTAACTATTATCAAATATCTAACAGTGGCGAAGGCTATATAGATCATATAAATGAAAAATATATAAAATCCTATACGATTTATAAAAAAGCTTGCTTTTTCTATAGAGAACGCGTCCTCGA
>CAYXLH010000062.1:230-10925 GCA_964465835.1 uncultured Bacteroides sp.
GGTTTAGACCAGCATTAAGAATAAGCAAGAATGCAAAATTACCCATATAAATATAACGGTGAAAAAAATCATTAAAAGCAACTAAATAATTGATTTAATAAAAGGACTGATTAATATGAATAATCAAAAATATTGCTTGAGCTGCGGAGCTGAAATTAATGTTAACGATGATTATTGTTCAAATTGTGGAACAAGTATAACAGGTATAAACGAAAACAAAAAACAAAACTCTGTAAGTGATGCAGTTTCAAATGTTATTGATGCAGGCAATTCTTTGTTTTCTCAATATATGTTCAGGGAAGAAAAGTGGTGGGTAGTTATGTTACTTTCCATTGTAACCGCAGGCGGATATGGAGTTTATTATTGGTATAGGCAAATGAAGGAAGTCGAAACGATTGAAATTAATCAAATGCACAAATCAGTTGATAAAAATATTCCGTTTATTTTGTTTTTATTACTGTACTATTTAAGCGCAACAATTGCAGGATTTGTTTTTGTGGTTATTTATTATCAAAGGCTTGTTGTCGTTGCAAAAGAGGTTTATGATATTGACTTAAAACCAAAAGATGCATTTATATATGCACTTTTAATGTATGTACCTATTTATAGCTGGTATTTAAGCGTAAAAAATCACAATAAGGTAATAGCTATGTACAATTATGGTAATATTGTATCCGAACCAATGATACAGCAAATTAAGACACCTCAAAAACCTATATATAATCCTATTAGCAAATATGATGTTTATCCTAATGATCAGAGTGTATTAGATGCAGCAAATGCTGGACTGGATGATATTTAATTACATAATTTTATTATTTATTATACAACTGCGTATCTTGCATTTTTTAAATGCAAATTAACAAAAGGTTTAGAAAACAAAGTAAGAACTACAAAAAGGTATCTTCTATTCAATACGAAACCTATTGAAACGAAATATTTAATGTAGATTTTTATAATTTTTTATGGGGAGGTATGAATATGGAATGTCCGCATTATGAATGGCAGGATGGCGGCTTTTTAGGAACTGACAAGTATTACTGTAAATTATGTCAGAATTGCGTTTCTGAAGCTAAACATGATTATTATTGCAGGTCTGATAGCAATTGGACAGAATGTGATATTTATAAAAAGTATGGATAAAGAGCTAAAACATAATTAAATCAAAAGCCTGCTCGCACGGAGCAGGTTTTTGTTAGTTTTGCGGCTGCATAAATTTTTGTTTTACAGTATCAATTTTTGTTTGTTCAACATTTTGAGTTTGATACCAGCCTTTAGCAGACATCTTATTGTAAATTGTGCTTTGGGCATTAAGAGAATCATTCAGCGCAGTTCTGAACGCCTGATTGATGTTTTGTGTTGATGATTCTATTGAGCCGTGCAAATAGAGGTCACACACGCCTTTTTCAAGAAGGAGGAGATCCTCCATTAAACATTTATCGTCCATAATTTTCCTTTCTTATTTAAGCAAAGTAAACAGGTTTTGGTAAATCTGCTGATGCTTATTTTTGATATCCTCAACAGAATTTTTTAATTCGCCGTCTTTGATTTTTGAAGCTGTTTCATTAAATTTTGTTTGAAAGTACTGTTCGTGTTCAAGTGCATCTTCAAGATACAACAGTTCTTTATCTGTCATAATCTTCACCTCCGTATTATATTATCAGCAGTACGGATAATAATATACATTTCTGATTGAACACGAGCATGCTTTCTGTTATAATTAATTCGGTGATGAAATGAAAAAATATTTACCTTATATATCCCCTGTTTTATGCTTAATAACTACGGTATATACAATTTGGTATATGCATTTTGGTAATCCGGTTAAAAACAGCGGTGCATTATCAAAAATAGGGCTTGAACATCACAGCTTGTTTGTAATCTGGGGAATACTTACATATTTATCGCTGTCATTTGCTTTGGCTATTGCTTACAGAAAATTTACTAGAACAAAAATATATATTCCCCTGCTCTGCTTATCCGGAGCTGGTATGATAATGACATTATGTTTTGATTTTGTTTATGATGATAAATTAAGCTATTTTATGCACTGCACAGGTTCTCTTGTATTTTCCGCAGTTTCAGGGATTACAGTATTTCTGCTGTTTCTAATAAATTTTAAGAAATCAATTATGTTTAAAATATTTACCTATGCTACAGGAGCAATACTTATTATTGATTTAATATGTCTATTTATTTTTAAAGAAACAGGACTTATAGAAACTATGCCAATTTTTTCAGGCTACATAATGCTTATGATTACAAATATTAGGAGAGAAAAAATTGAAATTAATCAATGAGCTAAAAAACAACAATTTGTATCCCTTTCATATGCCGGGACACAAGCGCAATCCTGAATTTAATATTGCAGGCTCAGATATAGATATAACGGAAATTACGGGTTTTGATAATTTGCACAACCCAAACGGAATACTGCTTGAACTTGAAAACAGATACGCAAGGCTTTATAAAAGCAAAAAGTCCATTCTTTCTGTCAACGGCTCAACCGCCTGCATACTTGCCGCAATTTCTGCACTTTGCTGTGAAAAGGATGAGATAATTATAGCAAGGAACTGCCATAAATCAGTTTATAACGCCTGTTATATCAACAAATTAAAAGTTCATTATTTAATACCCGAATATAACGAAAATTACGGATTTTTCGGCAGAGTCACTCAAAGTCAAATTGATGACGCTATAAAAAAATATCCAAAATCCAAGACAGTGGTGATAACATCCCCTACTTACGAAGGTGTTGTCAGCCGTGTAAAATGCTCTCTGCCACTTATTATTGACGGCGCACACGGAGCACATTTTGGATTTTACGATAAATTTCCCAAATTTCAGCAGGGCGATATTGTAATTAGTTCATTGCATAAAACACTCCCTGCCCTTACACAAAGCGCTGTTGTAAATATATATAATGATAAATACGCTGATAAAGTTAAAAAGTATATGGATATTTACGAAACAAGCTCACCGAGTTATGTATTAATGAGCAGCATTGATATATGCGCTGATTTTCTTGAAAACTGCAAAGATAAATACGACAGATTATTTGCTCAAATCAATGATTTAAAAAGTTATGTTAAAAGATTGAATAATACTAAAATTATTGACAATGATGATTTTTCAAGGATAGTTATTTCGCACAACAATATCAGTGGATATGAATTTGCAGATATTTTAAGAGATAAATATTTAATTGAATGTGAAATGGCGTCGTCGAACTATATTGTACTTATTGCCTCCTGTGGAGATACAAAAGAAGGCTTTGAAATTCTGAAAAATGCACTTAACGAAATAGACTCAATAAACGGCGAAAAAACACACAGCAAGTTTACATACACTCCTCCATGCAAGATTAAAGAGATTTATGATAACGAAGATAAAGACGAAACCGAATTAAAGCAGGCGAAAGACAAAATATGCGCAGAATATATTTATGCATATCCGCCTGGGATTCCGATAATTGCACCTGGAGAAATTATTTTAGACGAATTAATTAGTGAAATTCAAAAAAACAGCAGTAATTATATCTCCGACAGCGGTTTACTTCCCTATAAAATATTGACAAATAAACTGTTATAAATTATAATATACACGTTCTTATAACATATACAATCTAATGAAAGAGGTGTTATTTTATGAAAAGAATTAATACTTTAAGCTCAAGAAACCTTTGCGAATCTGCTAAGAAGGGCGGCTGCGGAGAGTGCCAGACTTCATGCCAGTCAGCTAGCAAGACTTCCTGTTCTGTTGCTAACCAGAAATGTGAGCAGCTTAAAAAGTAAAAAATTTTATTAGAATTTTCGGCGGTCACGCACCGCCGTTTTTCTATGTAAGGAAATGGTTAGAAATATGATACACGCATACAAAATGAACGGATATAATATCATAATTGACCAAAACAGCGGATGTGTTCACAGTGTTGATGACGTGGCTTATGATATTATTACATTATACGAAAGCAAAAGCCAAGAAGAAATAACTGATTATATTTTAAATAAATATGCTGACAGAGACGATGTTACAAAAGAGGATATTGCCCTTTGTTTTGAGGATATTAAGGCGCTTATTGACGACGGCAGACTGTTTAGCAAAGACGAATTTGAAAATGCAGCCGATGAATTTAAGAACAGGCAGAGCGTTATTAAAGCAATTTGTCTGCACGTTGCCCACGGCTGCAATCTCAACTGTGAATACTGCTTTGCCGGCAAAGGTGAATACGGCGGTGCCGACAAAGGATTAATGAGTTATGAAGTCGGTAAGCGCGCCCTTGACTTTTTAATTGAAAACAGCGGCACAAGAAAAAATCTAGAAGTAGATTTCTTCGGCGGCGAACCTTTGCTTAACTGGGAGGTTTGCAAAAAGCTGGTACAATACGGCAGAGAGCAGGAAAAGATACATAACAAGAATTTTCGCTTTACTCTTACTACTAACGGTATTCTCTTGAATGATGAGGTTATGGAGTTTTGCAACAAGGAGATGGGAAATGTTGTACTCTCACTTGATGGTAGAAAAGAAACCCACGACAGATTAAGAAAAACGCCCCTTGGAAAAGGCAGTTACGATTTAATCGTTGATAATTTTAAAAAATTCGCCGACTCACGTAATCAGAAAGACTATTATATGAGAGGTACTTACACTCATTATAATACCGATTTTTCCAATGACCTTATTCATATGGCTGATTTGGGATTTAAAGAGCTTTCCGTAGAGCCTGTTGTCTGCAATCCAAAGGAAAACTATGCACTGAAAGAAAGCGATTTGCCTGTTTTAAAAGAGCAATATGAAATTTTAGCAAACGAAATGCTCAGGAGATATAGAAAAGGTGATGGATTTACTTTTTATCACTATATGATTGACTTAAATCACGGACCCTGTATTGTAAAAAGAATAAGCGGTTGCGGAGTAGGCACCGAATATATGGCAGTTACACCATCCGGTGACCTATTTCCCTGTCATCAATTTGTTGGTGATGATAAATTTAAGCTTGGTAATATTTTTGACGGCGTAACAAATCCCGATATTTTGAAGCAGTTTAAAAAGTGTAATGTTTACTCTCACAAAGAATGTAAGGATTGCTTTGCAAAGCTTTATTGTTCCGGCGGATGTGCTGCAAATGCTTATCACACAACAGGAAGCGTAACCGGCGTTTATGGGTTTGGATGTGAGCTGCACAGAAAAAGAATTGAATGTGCAATAATGTTAAAAGTAGCCGAGGCAGAAGAAAATCTTAAAGTTGAATACTAATAAATTAAGGGAAGAATTCAATAGTTCTTCCCTTTTATTATTGTGATAATTATACAAAAAAGTAATAATTGTTGACTAACTTTTAGAAATAAGGTATATTATAATTATTAATAAATAAGGTGTGGAATAATGAGCTGGCAGGAAATATATAATAATAAGCTGACAACAGCGGATAACGCAATAAAACTGATTAAAAGCGGTGATAAAGTAGTTACCGGTTTCGGTATAGGAGAGCCTTTCGGCATAGAACGGGCTTTGGTTGAGCATTACAAAGATTATAAAGACATAGAAATAATCAGTATGCTTACATTAGGCGATTCACCGTGGTGCCGTCCTGAAATGAAAGGTCACTTTACTCTTAACTGTTTATTTGCTTCTCAGTCTAACAGGTCGGCGATTGATAACGGTACAAGCGAATTTACCACTTCACATTTTTACGAAATACCAGACTTAATAAAAAATTATATATGCCCACGTGTAAGCATAGTTATGGTATCCCCTCCGGACGAACACGGATATGTTTCTTTTGGTACAACGGTTGACTATACAAAAGGAACGACAGACTACTGTGAAGTTGTAATAGCACAAGTTAACAAAAATATGCCCCGTACATTCGGAAATGCAATTAAACATGTAAGAGATTTCACCTGCTTTGTTGAAATAAATGATGCTTTACCTGAGGTTAAAACTACCAATATTTCTGAAACAGAAATGGAAATCGGAAAGAACTGTGCACAACTTATACATAATGGCGACTGTCTTCAATTAGGCATAGGCGGTATTCCGAATGCTGTATGCGCACAGTTATTTGATAAAAAGGACTTAGGGCTTCACAGTGAACTTGTAGGTGACGGAGTAGTTGATTTGCTGGAGGCAGGAGTTATCAACAACCGCTTAAAGACAATTAACAACGGACGTACCGTTCTAGGCGCCGCATTCGGATCGAACAAGCTTAACGCTTACATTAACAACAATCCGGCCGTTGAGCTTCACCCAATTGACTACGTAAACAATCCTATGGAAATTGCCAAAAATGATAATATGGTATCAATTAATTCCTGTTTGCAAATTGATTTGCTTGGTCAGGTTGTTTCCGACACTATAGGATTAAGTCAATTTTCTGCAGTAGGCGGCCAGGTTGACTTTGTAAGAGGCGCAACAATGAGCAAAGGCGGACGTTCAATTATTGCCATGCCTTCCACCGCAAGAAAAGGTACGCTCAGCAGAATTGTTCCGCTTATAACAGAGGGCAGCGCTGTCACTACACCGAGAAACGACGTAAACTATGTTGTAACCGAATACGGTATTGCTCAGTTAAAGGGTAAAACTCTTAAAGAAAGAGCAAAAGCGCTGATACAGATTGCACATCCTAAATTCCGTCCATATCTTATTCTTGAATATAAAAAGAGATTTAACGAGGAGCCGTTTTCTAAGGAAGACTTAATAAACTTTAAAGAAGTTGTAAAAGAAAAAATTAAAGGCGATATTCAAAATGTTAAATCAAGAATAACACCCAATAAGGTCTAAACTATTTTACATATATTTAACTTTTTAAAGCGTCAGTAATTATTGAAATTATTGGATAGTTATGGTATAATATATCTATTAAATTATATTTAAGGAGAATAATATGGCATTAATAAAAGAAGAACATTTCGGAATTGCAAGAAAAATTGTTTCCAATATGACCGCTGAAAGCTGGGAGAGTATTCCCCACGCTTGTCTTACTTATGAACCGGAAGTTACTGCATTTATGAACGAATGCAAAAAGCTCAATGAAGGTGTTACCGACAAGTCCAAAAAAATCACCATCAATACAGTTATGATTAAAGTAATCTGCGAGGGATTCAAAGTAGCTCCTAAGCTTAATGCCCATCTTGATTTTAACAGAAAGCTTGTAAGAGGCTGTCTTAAAACATATGACCATGTTGACGTATCTATGCCTATGATTTTACCCAATGGTGAAATGATGACAGTTAATATGCACGATATGGGCAGCAAAACCCTTACTGAAATGACTGAGGCTATTAACGATACTGTCAGGAGAGCGAAAAATACAAACTTAACTGAGGTTATGTTTGAGGTATCTCTTGATAATACGCTTACCGGTCTTAAACAAGGTAAAATTAAACAGACTATTAACCGTCTTGTCGGCTCAAAAACAGGTAAGCATAAGGTTAAAACACTTACAGGCAAGGCTAAAAAGGATTACTACTCTATTCCTGTTACAGACAGACTTACAAAGCACGATATTGAACAAGGTACAACAACCATTTCAAATCTCGGCTCCATTTACAGAGATTACAGAGGTGTATGTACACTTCTTGAGATTATTCCGCCACAGGTTACAGCTTTTGCAATCGGTGCTGTACAAAAGAGACCGACAGTTATTACCGACGCCGATGGAAAAGAATCTATTGAAATTGGAAAAATAATGCCTATTACCATTGCTATAGACCATAAAGCTCTTGACTACGGAGATGTTGTTCCGTTTATTCAGAAGCTTGATGAGATATTTGCACATCCCGAAATTATTCAAACCTGGAAATAATATAACATATTAAATAAGCCCTGCTTAATGCAGGACTTATTTTTTTACAAAAAATACAGTTTATAATTTTAATTGTCATTTAACTTCATCAAACTCAAAGCAGACGCTTGAATAAAAAATTTCATCCTTCGGGTTAAACCTTCGTAATGATATATTCTGTTAAGCTTCGGCAGTCACGTCGGGACCTTCATTCTTTTTCTTTTCTTCACGGAAAACTCTAAGTTTCTCTTCCTGTGCCTTTTCATCAAATTTATAGAAAAGCATAGGTATAACCTGCAAAATTAATCCGACTGCACCGAAAGCAGTAAGCATAAAGAATATTACGTTTAACAGTGTGGTATAGTTAATGCCGCCAACGATTGTATCCTGTGTAGTGCTTTGAATTAAAGGCTTGGTAAGGTTGTTTGTAATTTTTGACATTACATCTGCATTATAACCAAAGCTATCAACGATGGAAAGCATAAGAACATTACCTGCAGCAACGGCTAATTTGTTAAGAAAACTTCTGAATGAGAAAACTGTTCCCTCAAGTCTTCTACCTGTTCTTAATTCAATATCATCAATAACATCAGAGAACATTGCGGCAAACAAAACAGTCATAATACCAACCGGGAAGTTAGTAAAGAATCTTAAAATTGTATATGTAATGGCACCTGCAACAGTATTATATGGAATAATCCATACCCCGATAACAAAGCACAAAATATCTGCTATAATTCCAAATACGGATGTTCCGATAAGCAATGTTTTCTTGTCCATCTTTTTAAGAAAAACAGGAACAAGAGCCATAGAGAGCATATATGAAATACCGCTGCCTACCTGAAGGAGCGGAGTAAGAAGGCCCTCGCTTGTAAGCTGAACATTAATACCTATTGTGTTTTTAATCCAAGCACATAATTCGTCTATCGGAATAACACCTGCACAATTCCACTTTGCGAAATAAGGTAAAAACATTGCGCCCATATTTACAAGTGCTGAGAAGAAAAAAGCTACAACAAGACATACAAACTTTCTATCTTTAAAAACAATTTTTAATCCGTCAATATATTTTTCTTTTTTAGGAGGAATATATACCTTTTCTTTAATACCAAAAGCGGCGAAAAACATAGGAATACCGCCGATTATTGCAAAAATAAGGGCTGAACTGAAATAACCCATACTCTGATTTTCTCTTCCCCACAGGCCAGCAATAGTAAAGAAAAGAATTGACGGCAGAACAGAACCGAGAGAACCTACTATGTTACTGAATGACAGTGCCTTAACTCGCTTTTTGTCCTCTGGGAAAACGAGAGGAGCAAGACCCTGGAAAGGAATATCAAGAGCCGTATATGCAGTATAAAAAATAAGATACGCAATTATGGCATAAATAAAATTGCCTTTCTGACCAAAATTAACAGGTGCAAAAAGGAGTGCCGTTGCAAGAATAACAGGAAGCGTCATCCATAATATGTACGGTCTGCACTTACCCATTTTTGTATGAGTTTTATCAACAATCATTCCCATAAGCGGGTCGTTCACTGCATCCCAGATTCTTGTTGCAGACAAAATGATACTTGTCATTGCAAGTGATAATCCAAGGACATCTGTAAAATACAGATTAAGCGCCGTTCCCATTATAGCATAAATGGTACTTGTTCCAAAAGGAATTAATGAAAACGCCAGTACTTCTTTAAATGTTTTGTCTTTCAATTTACCTTTCATAAATCCAAATTTTCCCTCCATTAATACTTTATGGTTGACACGGCCGGTTTTTCAATATATACTGTTATTGACCTGACAGTCTAAAAGTAATTATACATATTATTGACCACCTTGTCAATAATAAATAAATATTAATGGAATTTTTATGAAAAAAGTACTGAAAACAAAAATTACAACAGAAAAAATACTAAATGCCGCCATGGAAGAATTTGGCTCATTCGGTTACGACGGTGCAAGCGTTAATCAAATCTGCCAGAAATACAATATTTCAAAAGGCTTGATTTATCACAACTTTAAGAATAAAGATGACCTTTATCTTCACTGTCTTAAAAAAGCGGTTAACGAATATATTGCACATATGGGATGCAAAAAATATGAATCTGATTTTCAATTATATATGAGTGAACGCAACCGTTTTTTTGTTGATAATCCCTATTACTGCCATTTGATATTTGAAATAATATTAAGCAATGATGATGATTTTCTCAATAAAGTCAAACCGATAAAAAGACGATTTGATAGTTTTAACAGAAATATTTATTCACAAGCAATTGACAGTCTGAAACTAAGAAAGGGCGTTTCAAAACAGGAGGCACTTGAATATTACACGGTGTTACAGGATATGTTTAATAATTATTACAGTTCCAATGTCTTACAAAACACACCATATAGCAGCAAAATTGAAAGTCATGAGATGATGCTCAAAAAATTCCTTAATTTTATATTATTCGGAATAGCGGAGGAAGAAAAATGAAAAAAGTATTTGTTGTATCAAAAACACACCTTGATTTAGGCTTTACTGACTATGCAGAAACCATAAGGCAGAAATATATAAATGAATTTATACCGTCTGCAATAAATTTGGCTGAAAAGGTCAACAAAAACGGCGAAAAGAATTTCATTTGGACAACAGGCTCGTGGATTCTCAAAGAAGCTTTAAAATATTCAACTAATGAAAATAAAGAAAAATTAGTAAACGCAATCAAAAACGGCAATATTGTTTCCCACGCTCTTCCATTTACAACACATTCAGAGCTTTTTGATAAAGATACCTTTGATTTCGGTTTAACAATAGTTGACGAAATTGATAAAATAAGTGGCAAAAAAACTGTTGCCGCAAAAATGACGGATGTTCCGGGACACACAAAAGGTTTAGTTCCCATACTGGCACATCACGGAGTAAAGCT
>CAYXLH010000063.1:0-10812 GCA_964465835.1 uncultured Bacteroides sp.
ACCGTTACCCTATGTGAAAAATCAGCGCAGGAATAAAAGAAATCAACTTCATAAGCAAATTGGTAAGATATGAAACAGGTCTGTCAAACACGCCTGTAAAAAGAAGCACTATAAGCGCTATCATTATATATCTTTCATACTGCATATATTTGTAATACGCTTTATCAGGCAGAACTGCCGCAAGCACCTTTGAACCGTCAAGTGGCGGAACAGGAAGAATGTTAAAAGCCGCCAGCGATACATTTACAACTGCCGCATAATAAAAGAAACCAAGAACATAATATCCCATACTGCTGCCGTCAGGAAAAAGATTATAAAGGGAGCAGTAGAGAAAAACGGAAATAAATCCCATAATGAGATTTGATACAGGCCCTGCTATTGCTGTAAGCGCCATACCCTTCTTAGGATTTTTAAAATTATTAGGATTAACAGGCACCGCCTGAGCATAACCGATACCGAAAAGGAAAATCATCAGCGTTCCGATAGGATTAAGATGCTTTATAGGATTAAAGGTAAGCCTGCCTTGATTTTTTGCTGTATTATCGCCTAATTTATAAGCAATTAGTGCATGCGAAAGCTCGTGCACAGGCATACAAACAAACACGACAAAGCACCTGGAAAGAACATAAATTATAACGAGCTGGATTTCTCCTGCCCTGATGAGAGATAGAATTGAAAACATTATACCACCTACATAAAAATAACACTATTTGTAACTGTTAGTCAAGGTATTAATTGTTAATTATTTTTCTGCACAAACAATTCTGTCGTTGCCGTACATATCCTTAATAACCCGGCGGTGAGTGAAACCGGTTAAAACATCTTTAACGTCCTTTCCCTGCTCCTCGCCTATTTCAAGGAGCAAGGTACCATTTTCTTTTAATTTATTCGCCCACTTATCATTGATAACACGGTAAAAATCCAGTCCGTCGCTACCGCCGTCAAGTGCCATAACAGGTTCAAAAAGGACTTCTTTTTGAAGAGATTTTATATCATCTGATTTTATATACGGAGGATTTGATACAATAATATCAGCATTTGGGACATCAATATTGTCCGATATATCGCCTTTAACAATTTTCACATTATCGACACGCAGATTTTCTTTATTTTTAACAAGATAAACAAGGGCTTTATCACTTTTTTCAACACAGTAAACCTGTGCATTGGGATTTTTTAAAGCAATGGAAATGCCTATGCACCCGCTGCCGCTACACAAATCTATTACAACAGGAGAAACATATTTTTCTGCGGTTTTTACTGCTAATTCGGTTAGTTCTTCTGTTTCGGGACGGGGAATCAAAACACCCTCGCCCACATAAAATTCACTTTCATAAAAATCCCATTTACCGATAACGTATTGCAAAGGCTCGCCGGATTTAACGCGCCAAAGCATATCGGCAAAGCGTTTCATTATAATTTCATCATCAAGATGAAATTCAAACTGACTGTTTTTGATACCGTCAAGACTGCACGCAAGGCAAAGTGATTTAAAATCCGCCTCGTCAACGCCGTTTGCCGACAAAAAATACACGCCGTAATTATATGCTTCTTTTAAATTCAAAGAGTCACCTACTTAATTTCGTCATCCTCAGGATTATCCGTAATTACAGCCTGCAAGGAGGCTATTCCCACCTCAATAATATCATCGTCAGGCTCTTTTGTTGTTATTCTCTGCATCCAAAGTCCCGGTGCGGAAAGTATTTTTACAAACAGATTATCGTGACGTCCGGCATAGCGGATAAACTCATAGCCAACACCCATAATAATCGGAATAAGTGGAAGCTTAATAATAAGCCATAGAATAGTATTCTTTTTTAACTCGTCGGGGATAAAAAGGGACAGTAAAGTTACGATAACAATGCTCAGAATAAGCATTACGAAAATAAATGATGTACCGCATCTGGGATGAAAACGTGTACATTTTTTTACATTTTCAACGGTAAGCTCCATTCCCGACTCATAACAGGCAATGGATTTATGCTCTGCACCGTGATATTTGAATAGGCGTTTAATATCCTTCATCTGTGACACGCAAAGCATATAAACTACAAAAATCAGAATTTTAAGTAAGCCTTCAATAGTGCCCTGCCAGGGAGTAATTGCGCCGTCTGTCCAGGCATTAATGCGGTTAAACACAAATATAGGAATCCAGAGGAAAATCACAGCCGCAAGAGCAATTCCAAGTACAGTGGCAATACCCATAAGAATATTCATAAACTTATCGCCTAATTTATCTGTCAACCATTTTTCAAACTTTGTCATTTCAACATCTTCCAAATCCTCCATACCGGAAACTTCGGCAGAATACATAAGAGTTTTGTAGCCGGTTACAAGAGATTCAATAAATGCCACAATTCCTCTTATTACAGGAATTGAAAAAAATTTGTTTTTATCACGCAGTCTTGTGGTCTGATGATATTCGGTAAGTATGTCGCCGTCCGGTTTTCTTACGGCAGTAGCCATACCTTTGGGACCCTGCATCATTACGCCTTCAATAAGCGCCTGACCGCCCACTGATGTTTTATGTGTTTTCTTACTCATTATTTTCGTTACCTTTCTCTTCAATAGGTAATTGTATTGTAACAAGAGTACCCTTACCCTCAACGCTGTCTATATCAAGGGAACCGCCGTGAAGATTTACAATCTCGTTTGTAACGGCAAGCCCGATACCTGAACCGCGCACGGACATATTTGCCTTGTAGAATTTTTCTTTAACATGGGGTAAATCCTCGGCGGATATGCCACATCCCTGGTCTGCCACAGCAATTTGTATAAAATCCTTGCCGTCCTTATTTATAAATTCAGCCTTGACAAAAATTTTACTGCCGGGACGTGAATATTTAAGTGCGTTATCAAGGATGTTCATAAACACCTGTTTAAGACGGTTAGCGTCAGCATTTGCAACAGACGGAACTTCGGGGATACTGTAACGCACCTCGTATCCCTCACGTATTGCTCTTTCTCTAAATGTAAAGAGAGTTTCCTCAAGCTCGGCAAGTATATCAGTTTTAGCAAGACGAAGATTCATTCTGCCGCTTTGAAGCCTTGAGAAATCAAGCAATTCTTCAACAAAACCCTCAAGCCTGCCTGCCTCATTTACAATAACCTGCAGACCCTTTCGTGTAAGTTCATCAACATTATCCTGATTACCGAGGGTTAAAGTTTCTCCCCAGCCCTTAATTGATGTAAGGGGCGTTCTAAGCTCATGTGAAATGGTTGATATGAAGTCGTTTTTCATTTTATCGGCGGCAGCAATTTCCGTAGCCATAGTATTAATACTATCCGAAAGGTCGCCTATTTCGTCGTTATATTTCTTTTCAATTCTGACTTCAAGATTCCCCTGTGCAATAAGCTTTGTAGCCTCGTTAACCTCCTGGACAGGTATAATAATTGAACGGATGAAAAACAAATTTGAAAAGATAATAATTGCAAGAACTAAAATGAATGCAAGTCCGATAATAAAACACATTGTATTAATCTGATCATCCACCTGGTCAATTGCGGTCATAACACGTATTGCACCTATTTCAGTACCGTTATTATCATTGATAACTCTCGTAAGAGACATCACCTTTTCGCCTGTTTCAATTTTGCCTATATATTTTCCGACTCCCGAGGAGTCCTTTACCGCCTGCTCAAAATCCGGCATATTCTGCTTTTTGATGGCAAAACCGCTGGAGGAAAGAATTATATTGCCGTCGTTATCCAAAATCCATAAAGTAGTTTTATCCTTATACGAATACGACTCCACAAAATCAGCAGCAGAAGCTTCAATAGATGTTCCGTTTTCGGCATTGTTTGTAAAATAACTGACGGCGGAAGGAGACGCGCCGGAGGAAACAATGTTTTCAACGGAAGAATAATAGTAATCCTTGATTGTGACGGAACATACGATGAAAGCAATAATAAAAATCACAACGATAATGCCGATAATATTTATCAGCCATCTGCGGGTAATCCCCTCAATTTTTCTGCCTTTAAGTTTTTTAAGCAAAACTTTTTCCATCACACTTTACCAACATTACCTAAAAATTTACTGAGCGTCAGTTATCCATTTATAACCAAGGCCCCAGATAGTTACAAGCCTCGTGGGACTTGACGGATTATCCTCAATTTTCATTCTGAGACGGCGTATATTTACGTCAACAATTTTTTCATCGCCGAAATAATTTTCGCCCCATACCTGCTTCAAAATATCAGTTCTTGAAAGAGCAGCATTTGGGTTTTTGAAAAAGTATTCTATAATCTGAAATTCAACCTGAGTAAGTTCAATCATAGAGCCGTTCTTTGCAAGGGTACGATTGCGCAGATTAAGTTCAAATTCGTCAAGGACAATACTGTCACCTGTTGTATCATTTTTTCTGAAACCTCTTGTCATTTCAACACGGCGATAAACTGCGTCAACACGTGCCATAAGTTCACTTGGAGAAAAGGGTTTTGTAACATAATCGTCAGCGCCGAACAAAAGTCCTGTTACCTTGTCCATTTCCTGTGTTTTAGCAGACAGCATAATAATGCCCAAATCAGACGACGCTTTTCTCAGTTCTTTACAAACGGCAAGTCCGTCAAGCTCCGGCATCATAATATCAAGCACTGCCACATCAAAGCTCTGCTCGTCCATATGGAACAGTTCAAGGGCTTCGATGCCGTTTGACGCCTGTTCCACGGCGTAACCGCTTCGGGTTAAATTAATGACAATGAATTCGCGGATTGATTCCTCATCCTCCGCCACAAGTACCTTTTTCATAAAACTCCTCCTGTAAAAATAAGCCTTTGCTGTGGAAATTTAGTATCTGATAATCAATTTTTTCAGTTCATCGGCAGTAATTTTTATTTTGTCACTGCCAGCGGTTTTTGCAAGATAGCAATATCCTGAATCCTCCAGCACCTTTGTATATCCCTTGTACTTATCTGCACTGTAAACAGCTTTAAGCACAGGCATAATACTTAAGATATCGGATTTTGCTTTTTTATCCTTTAAGGTAAGAATATGCTTATCACTGTTATATTCAACGCTTATATCATCAAAATATTCATTTGGAATAAGCAGTATATATTTATCTCTTTCAACCGCAACAGAATTAATCTTATGCATTGAGATTGAATTTTTCTTATCATAATAACGCCAGTCAAAAGCCTTAACTTCTTTCGGCAGCTTTTTTATTGTTGTATCAACAGGAAATTCAATAATACCGTCGCTATCAACATCACGGCTTGTTATCATAGCATTTCTTGACGTACCCTTTGTCAGACCAGTTGAATAGCTGTAAAAAGGTGACGCAAGAGAATTATACATTTTTGAAAGGAAAATAACCTCTGTCAGCATTGTTGAACCGTCGGAACCTACTGCGTCGGCATATACTCTGACCTCACCGTCGGCATTTTCTGTAAGAAGATTTGTATATGTTGAAACGTGGGCATCAAGCTTCGTTTCTCCTAGGGAAGTAAATTTATTGTTTTTAAGTGAATAAAGCTTTGCCCTTGCGCTGGTATTTGTACCATTATTTAATTCAAAAACAAGCAGTTCGTCATATTTATCATTATTCATATCAACACATATATAATTATTGATAGTTCTGTCGTCCTCTATCTGACTAAGCTGAATTTCATTTTTACTGCTTTTATATTTGTAAATTGAAAGTACATGGTTTGACGAATTGCTGATAACGTCCCAGCATACAAGCACTTCATTTTTTGAGTCATTATTGATATCACAAAAATTAAGGGAATAAACATCCTTACCGCTGCCCTTAATTGTCTGCGACACATTCCACTTGCCGTCGGTTTTGCAGAGAATCGCCATATAGATTGTTCCTAAATTATCCGAAGGTTCATAAAAAGCAACCGCCTCATCATTATTATCGGAATCAATATCAAAAAAAGTATATGATGTGATATACGAGCCGCCGGAGGGAATTTTAAGAGAATAGCCGTGTTTAAAATATGAATCCATTGCGTTTTGGATATCAGCATTTTCACCGAATGGAGATACAGGCGACACAAGGTCGTCTACTGAAGAAGCGAGTCTGAAACTGCAGCCGGAAAACAAAAAACAGACTGCAAGCACGGCTGAAATTATTTTAACAAACTTTTTCATCTTCTTCACTCCTTTGTCACTTTTTATTAATTCACACAGCATATAGAATTTATTATAACAGATAATTATTACAAAATAAATAGTAAAATTGCAAAAAATTTCATAACGGTAGCTAAACTTTTACATAGATAATAAATAAGAGTAAAAAATTCAAAAAATTAAACGCAGCAATTGAAATTGCTGCGTTTAACAAATTTAGAGGAGGTTGGTGGATTGGAGCCTTTTTAAAGACAGCCGGTGTGGTGATTGGGAGAATCACCATAGAGGAGAAACAATGAAAAGAGAAACCGACTCCGTTGGTTGGGGAGACCTATGCCGTCTTCCACCAGTAGGATAAAATACTATGAATAGTTCATCAGTACACTACCTACAATACTCCATTATAATTAATAATTCTTGTTAATAAAATTAACAACATAAAAATTGATTAAACATTTTTTGATTTGTTTGTTAACATTCTGTTACAAATGTTAGACGCAAATCATATTATAGTGCCACCGCCTACTACATAGTCGCCGTCGTACAACACAACAGCCTGGCCTGAGGTAACAGCTCTAACAGGAGAATTAAACACAATCTTAACTCTGCCATCGGGGCAAATTTCTGCCCTGCACTTCCTGTCAACCATATTATAACGTGTTTTCGCCGTACAATCAAGACCTGTTTTTATTTTTTTATATATCCAGTTAAAATTGTCTGCATACACGGTGTCAGTCATCAAATTTTCTTCATCGCCTAAAACAACTTTATTGTTTTCAATATCTTTTTTGCAGACGTAAACAGGCTTTCCTACGGCAATTCCCAGACCTTTGCGCTGACCTATTGTATAACGTATAATCCCGTTATGAGTGCCCAAAACATTGCCCTGTGTATCTACAAAATCTCCCTTTGGGTAAATATTGCCTGTATGGCGCTCAATAAATGAGGCATAATCTCCGTCAGGTACAAAGCAGATGTCCTGCGAATCAGGTTTATGTGCATTATAAAAGCCCTGCTCTTCGGCAATTTTGCGTATTTCATTTTTATCATATCTGCCAACCGGAAAGAGAGTATGAGCAAGCTGTTCCTGAGTAAGAGAATACAAAACATAGCTTTGATCCTTTGATTTATCTGCTCCCCTTTTCAGATAATATCTGCCGTCTTTATACTCAATATCGGCATAATGACCTGTTACAACATAATCATATTTCAGCTCATACATTTTCTGCATAAGTTTTTCAAATTTAAGATATCTGTTACATTCAATACAGGGATTAGGCGTACCGCCTTTTTCGTAAGTATCAATAAAATTTTTAATAACCTTTTCTTCAAAATCATCTTTGAAATTAAAGACATAATAAGGTATTCCTAATTTTATGGCAATATTGCGAGCGTCCTCTATATCATCAAGAGAACAGCAGGTTTTATCACCGCTAATGCCGATATCCTCATTATCGTAAAGTTTCATTGTTACGCCCATACAGTCGTAACCTGCATTTTTAATCAGAAAAGCGGCGACGCCGGAATCAACGCCTCCGCTCATTGCAATAAGTGCTTTTCCCATATATATTATCCTAATCGTATCATTTCATCAATACATTTTTTTGCGCTGAGGCGGGTTTCTTCATCAAGAACAATCTCATCGCCTCCGACACCCTTACAGCAGTTGAGAACATCAACAATCGTAGTGGCTTTCATATTATGACAGATACAGTCCTTTGAAAGAGGATAAAAAGATTTATCGGGGCATTTAATCTGAAGATGAGTAACGATACTGTTTTCAGTACCGATAATAAATTCTTTGCAGTCGCTCTTTTCGGCAAAGTCCATAATGCCTGTTGTAGAACCGACATAATCGGCAAGCTCGGTCACATCAGGAGTACACTCAGGATGAACAAGAAACAAAGCATCGGGATGTGCGGCTTTTGCCTTTTCAACGTCTTTTACGTTCATTGCAGCGTGTGTTGGACAGCAGCCGGAAAGGAGTTTAAACTCTTTTTCAGGAAGCTGTTTTGCAATCCAGGTGCCCAAATTACGGTCGGGAATAAATAAAATTTTATCAGTATCAAGCTTTGAACAGATTTTAAGGGCAGACGATGAAGTAACGCACACATCGCAAACAGTTTTTAAATCAGTGGTGGTGTTTATATATGCCACAACCTTATAATCGGGATACTGCTCTTTTACCTGGGAAATATAATCTTTATCCATCATTTCCGCCATAGGACAGCCTGCATCAGAGCTTGAAAGAATAACTTTTTTATCCGGTGAAAGAATCTTTACAGTCTCCGCCATAAAACGCACACCGCACATAATTACGGTTTTATTTGGCACCTTTGACGCTGAAACGGAAAGGGCAAAGCTGTCGCCTACAAAATCCGCAACCTCAAGTATTTCAGGTGACTGATAACAATGTGCCAGAATACAAATATCCTTTTCTCTTTTTAATTCAATTATCTGCTGCTGAATATCTCTTAGCATATAAATCTCCTCTTGAACGCCCATAAAAGTATTTATTTCGTACAACTTTCACAGTTATGGGTTTCTATAAATTTTTCTTTATCGTATTGAATAACGTATTTATCGTAATAATCCTTGATAGCGGCTTTAACTGCCTCCTGTGCCAACACGGAGCAATGCGCCTTTATCGGCGGTAAACCGTCCAGTGCTTCAATTACTGCCTGATTTGAAAGTTTAACAGCTTCCTCAACAGGTTTACCCTTGATCATTTCGGTAGCCATAGAACTTGAAGCAATGGCACTGGCACAGCCGAAGGTATTGAATTTTACGTCGGTGATAATACCGTTATTTATTTTAAGATATATTTTCATTATATCACCGCATCTGGCGTTGCCGACCTCGCCTACGCCGTCTGCATTTTCAATTTTACCAACATTTCGCGGATTTGTAAAGTGGTCCATAACTTTTTTTGAATAAAGAGCCATAATTTTATCTCCTTTTATAAAGTATCCTGCTTCTTAATCTGCTCCCAAACAGGAGAAATTGAACGCAGGTAATCAACAGTTTCAATAATTTTTTCTACAATAAAATCTGCTTCTTCAACTGTGTTGTATTCGCTGAAAGAAAGGCGCAGAGAACCGTGGGCATTTTCAATAGGTACGCCCATTGCCAGCAGAACGTGAGACGGGTCAAGAGAACCGCTGGTACAGGCAGAACCTGACGAGGAGCATATACCACTTTGGTCAAGCAGTAATATAAGGCTTTCGCCCTCTATTCCCTCAAAACACATATTAACAGTACCGGGAAGATGATGTTCAAAACTGCCGTTAATGTGGCATCTCTCAATATCCCTCACACCGTCAATAATTCTGTTTCTTACGGCAGATATTTTTTCGGCGTTTTCATCAAGATTATCAACAGCTTCTTTAAGCGCCGCGGCAAGACCAACAATTCCGTAAGTATATTCAGTACCTGCGCGCTTCCCTCTCTCCTGTGCGCCGCCATTAATAAGGCTGTCAAGAACAACGCCTTTACGAACATAAAGAGCTCCTGCGCCTTTAGGTCCGTGGAATTTATGAGCTGAAAGAGAGAGCATATCAATGTTCATTTCTTTAACATCAACTGAAATATGACCCACTGCCTGAACTGCATCAGTATGAAAAAGCACGCCCCTCTTACGACATATTTCACCTATTTTCTCAATCGGCTGAACAGTACCCACTTCATTATTAGCGGTCATAATTGTAACAAGACAGGTGTCCTCACGTATAGCATTTTCTATATCCTCGGGATGGACAATGCCATCACTGTAAACATCAACAAGAGTAATATCAAATCCCTCGTTTTTCAGCTTATCAAGAGTGTGCAAAACAGCGTGATGTTCAAATTTTGAGGATATTATGTGTTTTTTACCCTTACGCTCACCGTATTTCGCCGCTGACAGAATTGCCTGATTGTCAGCTTCGCTTCCACCGGAAGTAAAATATATTTCGCTTGGCAAAGCATTGAGACACTGTGCAATTATCATTCGTGCATTTTCTATATATTCCTTCGCACGCTGTCCAATGTGATGAAGTGATGAGGGATTTCCGTAATCTTCCTTCATCAGCGGAAGCATTGCATTTAATGCAGTATCGCTCAATTTTGTTGTTGCAGCATTATCTGCATATATATTCATAAAAATAAGCCTTCCTTCTATTTCCTATTTTTAATATAGGATTTTGCATATAATATATACTCTTTTTCCTATCTTGTCAATAGGATTTTATCAAAAACAGAAATTATAAGAATTCACTTGACTAAATCGAAAAAATAAATTATTATGTAATAGAAATAATTATACTGCAAAGGAGTTGAAAAAATGAAAGCATATTACAGCAAGCCTGAGAGCAAAGTTGAAGAGTTTACAACAACAGATGTAATCACAACAAGCGGAAACACCCCTGGTCATATTGACCCAATCGGCGGCGAAGACGACTAATAGGAATTTATTATGAGAAAGCCTGCGTTTATAATCGCAGGCTTTTATTTCTGTATTCTTACTTTTTCGTGCATTCTAATATCAAATACCGTCAATCGCTATCAAAAGGTGCACTGCACCTTTTTCCCGAGGCTTGTGAACAACCCTCGGAGCTCTTGGTTCGACTCCCCGGCTTATAATAAAAATAAAAAGAGCAGATAAAATCTGCTCTTTTTATTTTGGTGACCCATCGGGGAGTCGAACCCCGGACACCTTGATTAAAAGTCAAGTGCTCTGCCATCTGAGCTAATGG
>CAYXLH010000064.1:0-10681 GCA_964465835.1 uncultured Bacteroides sp.
TTCTTGAGGGCGACCCGCATTGCGTTATTGAGGCTATGGCTATTGCAGGCTATGCAATCGGTGCTACAAAAGGCTTTGTTTATGTTCGCGCGGAATATCCAATAGCTGTAAGCCGTTTGCAGATTGCAATTAACCAGGCTCGTGAATACGGACTTTTAGGTAAAAATATATTTAATTCCGGATTTGATTTTGATATTGAAATTCGTCTTGGAGCAGGCGCATTTGTCTGCGGCGAGGAAACTGCCCTTATGACATCTATTGAGGGTAACAGAGGTGAGCCTCATCCTCGTCCGCCTTATCCTGCAGTAAAAGGTTTATATAATTCTCCAACAGTTGAAAATAATGTTGAAACCTTTGCAAATGTACCCCAGATTATTCTTAACGGCGCCGAGTGGTTCTCATCAATCGGTACGGAAAAATCAAAGGGAACAAAGGTATTCGCACTGGGCGGTAATATTAAGCATACCGGACTTGTTGAGGTTCCTATGGGTACAACTCTGCGCCATATTATTGAAGATATCGGCGGCGGAATCCCCGGCGGCAAGAGATTTAAGGCGGCTCAGACAGGCGGTCCCTCAGGCGGATGTATTCCTGCATCACTTATTGATACCGAAATTGATTATGATAATCTTACTGCCATTGGATGTATGATGGGTTCAGGCGGTCTTATCGTTATGGACGAAGACACCTGTATGGTTGACATTGCAAAATTCTTCCTTGAATTTACCGTTGACGAGTCATGCGGTAAATGTACCCCATGCCGTGTAGGTACTAAGCGTTTGCTTGAAATTCTTGAAAAAATCACCTCCGGAAAAGGTACAATGGAGGATATTGATAAGCTTGAGGAGCTTTGCTATTACATTAAGGCAAATGCTCAGTGCGGTCTCGGTCAGACTGCACCTAACCCTGTTCTTGCAACTCTTAAATTCTTCCGCGACGAGTATATTGCTCACGTACAGAATAAGAAGTGCCCGGCAGGCGTATGTAAAGATTTGCTGACCTACGTAATTGATAAGGATAAATGTATAGGCTGCGGTATGTGTGCAAGAAACTGCCCTGCTGGTGCTGTTGTTGCAACAGATTATATCGCTCCTAATCATAAGCTTTCCTCTTATGAAATTAATCACGATAAATGTATTAAATGCGGTGCTTGTATCGCTAATTGCCGTCTGAAGGCAATCAGCAAACAGTAAGGAGGGCGTAAAAATGGATATGGTTAATTTAAAAATCAACGGTGTTCCCGTTCGTGCACCTAAAGGCTCAACTATTCTTGACGCCGCCAGGCATACAGGTATTGAAATTCCTACCTTATGTTTTATGAAAGACATAAATGAAATCGGCGCCTGCCGTATATGCATTGTTGAGGCAAATGAGGGACGTGGATTTAAAATAGTTACCTCCTGTGTATATCCTGTATCTGAGGGTATGGAGGTGCTTACAAATACAGAGAAAATTCAGCAGTACAGAAGAACAACGCTTGAACTTATTTTGTCTGTTCACGATAAAAACTGTTTGTCCTGCGTTCGCTCAACTAATTGTGAACTACAGAAGCTTTGTTTTGATTACGGCGTTGACCATTCAAGATTTGAAGGCGAGAATCCTCATTATGAAAAGGATACAAGCACTCCTCATCTTGTGAGAGATAACAATAAATGTATTCTTTGTCGCCGCTGTGTAGCAGTCTGCAAACAGCAGTTTGTGAGTGTTATCGGCGCTAATGACCGTGGTATGGATACATCAATAGGTCAGCCCTTTAATCTTCCTCTTAATGAAACTCCTTGTATCTCCTGCGGACAGTGTACCACCGTATGCCCCACAGGCGCTCTTACGGAAAAGGATGATACATATAAGGTGTGGGCAGCTCTTGCAGACCCTGAAAAGTATGTTGTTGTGCAAACTGCACCTTCAATCCGTGCAACAATAGGCGAATGTTTCGGTATGCCAATCGGCACTAATGTTGAGGGTAAAATGGTTGCAGCTCTGCGCAGACTTGGATTTGATAAAGTATTTGATACAGATTTCGGTGCAGACCTTACTATTGTTGAGGAAGCAAATGAACTTGTTGAGCGTATTAAAAACGGAGGAACTCTGCCGATGATTACCTCCTGTTCACCAGGATGGGTTAAATTCTGTGAATTCTATTATCCAGATATGCTCAAACATCTTTCATCTTGTAAATCACCGCAGCAAATGACGGGAGCAGTAATCAAAACCTATTATGCACAAAAAATGGGCATTGACCCAAAAAATATTGTATGCGTGTCTGTAATGCCGTGTACTGCTAAGAAGTTTGAAATCGGACGTGATGACCAGTCAGCGGCCGGTGTTCCGGATGTTGATATCGCATTAACCACAAGAGAAATCAGCAGAATGTTTAACAGAATGGGTATTAATTTTGCTGCTCTGCCTGATGAAGAATTTGATAACCCTCTCGGTGAAGATACAGGCGCTGCAGTAATTTTCGGCGCAACCGGCGGTGTTATGGAAGCCGCTGTAAGAACTGCTAATGCATGGATTAACGGCGCAGAACAGCCCCTTGAATTTGAAGCAGTCAGAGGTACAAAAGGCCTTAAAGAAGCAAGCGTTGAACTCGACGGAAAAGAATTGAAGCTTGCCGTTGCTTCCGGTGCCGCAGCAGCTAAAGTTGTTATGGACCAGTTAAAGGCAGGCAATCCGAAAGGCTGGGGATTCATTGAAATTATGGGATGTCCCGGCGGATGCGTTAACGGCGGCGGACAGCCTATTCAACCACAGTATATCCGTGATACCGTTGATTTAAAGGCTCTGCGTGCAAAGGCACTTTATGACCAGGATAAGTCAATGGAACTTCGTATGTCCCATGAGTCACCTGTTGTTAAAACTCTTTACAGCGAATGGTATGACGGCTTCGGCGGACCCAAAGCCCACCACGACCTGCATACCTCTTATACCCCAAGAAAAAAATATAATATCTGATACAAAAACAACCCTCCGAATTTTCGGAGGGTTGTTGATTTATTGTGCATTGTTTTAGTAAAATTTTATTTCGTCAACTGATTTGCGTTGTGAATTAGGGTTTCAATGGCTTCCTGACCGCATTTATCATAAATAGTCCGCATGCCTGCGGCATATTCCGGTGGACGGCTGTCAAGATTGTGGCAGTCGGAGCCTACCAGATGTATATGCCCGGTATTCATAAGTTTGATTAGCTTTTTCTTTATTTGCCTCGGAGAGTCGGCAAAAGAGCTGATATTAACCTGAGCAAGACAGCCCATTTCAATAAACTGCTCAAGACGGTAGGTGTCGACCATAAGTGCTCTGTATCTTTCAATATGGGCTAAAATCGGTTTTACACCGTAATCATACCGAAGACTTGAAAGCCTGTCATAGCTTGCCTGTGAAAAAGAGGAAGAAAAGGGATGCTCAATAAGTGCGTAATCCGAATTGCCTATTTTCAGCTCGGATAGATCGTCGTTGTTAAACAGATATTTGCTGATATAAACCTCCGCCGCAGGTATAAGACGTGGACTTCCCGGAGGAAGAGCGTTAACAAGAGCGGAATATGACCTTTCTCTTCTTCTAAGAAAATCTGTCAGCGAAATCTCGTCGGTATAATAATGGGGCGTAAGCACTATTGTATTGCATCCCTGCTGCTGAAGCTTTGCAATCATTTTAAGACTTGTTTCAATATCGTGCGAGCCGTCGTCAATGCCGGGAAGTATGTGACAGTGCATTTCCACCAGATTTTCAATAAACATTATAATTACCTACCCATATCTCTGCCGTCACGTGGATAACGGTCTCTGTCGTATCTGTCATATCCACCGTACGGACCATAACTGCTGTAACGATTGTCATATCTGTAACCGCCGGAATAGCCATATTTTCCCTTGGAATCGCTGTCAACAGAGTTAACTATAAAACCGAGAATTTTAGCGTCAATAAATTCAAGAGAAGCTATTGCCTTTTGGATTTCGGGATGAGTTGTTTTATTGGACCTTACAACAAGTACCGCTCCATCTGCTTCTCTGATTAAAGGCAGTGCATCCGATACAACATTAATAGGTGGTGTGTCTATTATTATGTAGTCAAAATCATTGCCAATTTCTTTTATAAATTCTGCCATTGGCTCACTGCCCAGAAGTTCAGCCGGATTTGGGGGGATAGTTCCTGCACTGAGCATAAATAAATTTTTGTATTCTGTTGCGTGTATTACGTTAAGCAGACTTACTTTTTTTGCATTTGATGACGAAACTTTATCGCCGAGATAGTTTGTTAATCCCGGTGCGTTCGGTATGGAAAAATAATTGTGAATTTTAGGCTTTCTTAAATCGCCGTCTATAAGCAAAACTTTTTGTTCTGCCTGGGCAAAGGATATTGCTAAGTTTACGGTGGTTGTTGTTTTGCCCTCATTGGGAACTGCCGAGGATACAACTATTGTTTTGCATCCTTTTTTCATAATGGAAAACATAATGTTTGCTCTTATGCTTTTGTATGATTCTTCAACCCTGAATTTAAGGGTGGAGTCCATATTTATATTCTTTAACAACTGCCTTGAAGTGTTGAAAGTTGCGTTTGCTTTTTTCTTTGATGCCATTATTTGTCAGCTCCTTTCTTGTCACCGGGTTTAATTTCAAATGTCGGTACAGTGCCTAATACAGGAATACCATATCTGTCAACAAGTTCATCACTGCTCTTAACACGCACGTCAAGGAAACTTCTCAGCAGCACATAAGCCGCCGCAAGAACAAAGCCTGCAATAGCACCGATGGCGCATTTTTTAGTATATCCCAAACTTCCTGCCGAAATTGCCTTGATAGGTTTGTCCTCAACAGAAGCCTGAACAAGTCCGCTGTTTTTTTCTTTCATCATTTCAGGCACTGTGGTTTCAAGCTGATGAGCAATTTCATAAGAAAGGTTTGCGTCGGTAGTAGTAACTGTAATTTTAAACATCGCAGTATTTTCTACCGGCTCTATTACCATTGAATTGCCTATACTGCCCAGCGAATAATCGGAATTGAGTCTTTCATTCATATCGCTGACAACACGTGAGCGAAAGCCGTTAGTTTCCATTATTTCAATATATGTGTCAAGCATTCTCATTGCGTAGTTCATCTTTGATGTGTTTGAACTGCGGACATATTCGCTTGAATTACCTGATGCTGAGGAATCTGTGTTGAGCTCGTCGCTTGTATCAACGGCATAGGCGAGGAATTCTACTGAAGAAGTGTATGTCAGGGTAGTAAAATTAGCAGTTAATATGTATGCCACTATAATTCCCACAAGTGTAACGGCAACTATCAATTTCCATTTTCGTATTAATGTATATATTATTTTTTGCACATTTGCGTCTATATTCATTCTATAGTTCTCCTTTTATGTGTTTGCTGTTAAGTATATATATTTTAATATTACTTTATTATTTTTGATTTGTCAATGAGCATTGCTCTGTTAACATATATTATTTTAATATTTTTATTGACAAAATAATATTTATAGCGGATAATGTAAAAAAACATTTTTTTAGGAGACGGTGTATGTCAGATAATATAAAAATGCCTCTCTGGGGACCTTATTCAAAAAAATATATGGGTATCAGCCGTATTATTCAAAGTCTTGCTGATGAAGGTGCAAGATTTGATTTTACGGTGCATCCCACTTTGTGGAATAGTTCTGTTCCCGTGCCTAATGTTACGGTGCCGTCAGCATATCATCTCTGGTCCTGCAGTCCCGATTACAGCTTTTATTCATACCGCTATGAGCTTATGTGGAAGGATATGGTGTATGCCGATGTGTCCTACTCTAAAATAAATGATGAAGCGTATCTTATGCGCTGTGAATTTGTGAATAATACCGATTTGTCACAAAACTGTATTCTAAACGTATTCGGCGCATTGGAATTTCCTTTTGCAAATTTCATATCCCTTGAAAAGCCCGAAAAATGTACTGTTGTGAATGCAAATGATTATACTGAATATGAATATGCAAAGCCAAGACCGTGGGATGAGGAAAACCCCGACGGAATGTTTAAAGGAATGTTCCGCGACGGTGATTTTTATATGGGCAGCGGTTTGGGTGACAGATGCGAAAACTATCATGTTCATTTCCTTAATATAAAACCTTTCGGATGTGAAAAAGGGGACAAGGTTTCCTATAAACTTTCAGGTAGTGGATTTGATAATCCCAAAATGGCAGTAAGATACAGAACGGTTACCGACGGCGACGCCGTGTTTTCAATTAACGGTGTTGAAACAATATTTCCCCACAGCGATGATTTAACTGTTGCTTACTTTGATTTTTATGAAAATCCAGAATTTATAAGCCTTGGCAAAGCAGGTGTTGAATTCGATTTTATAGCTGCTGTTGAACAGGGAGAAGAAATAAAGGCGGATAAAAAGCCCTATTCATTTGTACCGCAGATTGATACAAAGGATTTGGGATGCGGCCATAAAACAACTCTTACATACCCTTACGAAGAATGTTCATTCAGTATTCTCACTCACAGCAAAAACACCCGTGAGAGAACTCTTGACAGCGGAAGCCTTGAGGACGCACTCATTAACAGACTGTCAAACGGCGATCACACATATGACGACCTTAAAGAAACTTTTTCAGGCTCCTTTAAGAGAAAAAACAGCGACGAAGGATTTTTCCACAATACGCTGATTAAGTCAATATTTATTGAGCCTCATACATCACATACGGAATATGTTGTTCTTTCAAAGGGAGATTTTCAGCCCCTTACGGATGCAGAGTATGAAAATATTTATAATAATGCAAAATTATCTGCAAAAACTCAGGAATTTAATGAGCAGGGCAAAAAATATACCCTTTCAACAAATATACTTAAATCAACTTTGCTTACCAATACGGTATATCCTGTTTATCGTCACGGCGAGAATGTAATTCACCATACTCCCGGTAAGCGCTGGGACAGCTTTTACACCTGGGACAGCGGATTTATCGGTATGGGTCTGCTTGAATTTTCACCGGATTTGTGTCGTTACGCTCTTGATATGTATTTATGTGACGACAGCAACAAGGATTTTTGCTTTTTGCTTCATGGTTCACTTGTGCCTACTCAATTTGTAGAGTATCTTGAACTTCTTAAACGCACCGAGGATAAGCACAGCCTTGATTTTATGTATGAAAAGGCTAAGCTTTATTACGAATTTCTCCGTGGTAGAACCCACGGTTCCACTTGTGCAAAATTCGGCAACGGATTGCTGACGACTTATGATTACTGGTATTCCTGTTCGGGTATGGACGATTATCCTGCGCAGGTTGAAATGATGGCAAATAAGGCTCAGGAATATTCCTGCCCTTGTCTTTCAACTTCTCAGATAATCAGGGCCGGCAAAATTTTAAAAATGGTAGCCTCATATCTTGGAAAAAACGATGACATTACCGTTTATGACGAGGATATTAAGGTATCGTCAAAGGCGCTCAATGACCTTGCATGGGATGATGAGTCGGGATATTTCGGCTATACAATGTACGACAGGGATAAAAATAATCCGTATATTATGAAAACTGCCGATGGTGAAAACTGGGACAAAGGCTTTGACGGCGTATATCCGCTGATTGCCGGTGCAGTTGACGGAGAAAGACGTGAAAGACTGATTTCTCATATTAAAAATCCTGATGAGATGTGGTCGGCGGCAGGAGTCAGCGCAGTTGATATGTCTGCCTCATACTACTTTGACGACGGCTACTGGAATGGAAATGTCTGGATGAGCCATCAGTGGTTTGTATGGAAAACAATGCTTGACAACGGTGACGGCGATTTTGCTTTTGAAATTGCAAACCGTGCCCTTGAAATGTGGAAAGAGGAAACGGATTTCACGTATAACACCTACGAGTGTTTCGGTATTAAAACACGGCGAGGCGGCTGGTTCCATAACTTCGGCGGACTTTCTGCTCCAATTTGTATCTGGGCAAATGCTTATTATAAGCCCAGTACTGTTACAAGCGGTCTTGATCTGTGGACTGATTATCAGAAATGTACAAATGACAGCGCAGAAATTTCCTTTAAATATTTCGGCAGCTGTGATAAATACACATTTATCGTTACCCTTGACGATAAAAATGAATATAAAGCAACTATTGACGGCAGAGAAGTTGGATACTTTCAGCGCGTTAAAGGCGCAATGGAATTTACTTTCTGCGGGGACATTAAGTCAGGCGTGCTTAAAATTGATAAAATATGAGAGGAAAAAGATATGGCTGACAGAATTTACGGCAGCGGCAATGAACCGCTTAAAATTCAATTTATAACCGATACTCACTATTGTTCAAGGAAAATCGGTACCCAGGGCGAGGCTTACGAAAAAGCTGAATCAAAAAGTCAGAAGATTATAAAAGACAGCGACCTTGTTATTAAGGCAGGCTTTGATATGCTCTGCGAAGATACGTCAACGGATATTGTTGTTCTTGCAGGCGATACCACAAAGGACGGCGAAATTGATTCTCATAAAGAAATGATTGAAATGCTCCGTGATTTAAAAAAACGCGGCAAGAGAGTTTATGTGATTACCGCTACCCACGACTTCAGAGACGGCGGTGTTACAGACGGCTATGACGGTGACAAAACAATTAAAGTTCCTGCAGTAGGCGACAGGCACGATTTGTGGAAAATGTATTACGAGTTCGGGCCCAGTGAGGCTATTTCCACCCACGAGGAATCAATGAGCTATGTTGTTCAGCTTGCACCCGGATATCGTCTTTTTGCACTAAATGATGACACTAACTATAAACCGGAGGGCGAGCGCGGCTCAGGATTTTCTGATGATTGTATGAATTGGATTATGGAGCAGCTGAAGGACGCTCAGGATAACGATCAGTACGTTATCGCAATGACCCATCATCCTATGATTGCGCCGTCACCTTTCTATGCAATAATCGGAAAGGGAGATATGCAGAGAAATCACGAAACCACAAGGGAAATTTTTGCCGACGCAGGACTTCACTGTATGCTTACCGGTCATACCCATATCCACGACATCAGCTATATAACATCTAAAAAAGGCAACAGATTTTATGACATTGCCTGCGGCGCTATGGTGGGATGTCCTCCTGTAATGCGCAATGTAACCTTTGATCCGAAAAATGCAAAGATTGATGTTGAAACGGTAACCATCAAAGATGTACCCGGACTTGATACCGGCGGTAAACCTTTTGATGAATATATGAAAGGCTTCTTCTTTGGTATGATAGGCGAAGTGATTTGGGCAATGGGCAACGATATTGACCGGCTTGCCGAAATGACGCCTGCATTTTCAATTCCCGGTGAAAAGGTTAAAAAACTTGCACCGGTTATCAAACCTATCGGTAAATGGCTCAATAAGCTTACTTTTAAAAAGGTATGGCGCCTGTGCAAAAAGGAATGTGGACTTAAAAAAGCCGATATCGCTGATATTGCAGATAACAGAGTGGTTGATTTTATTCTTGAACTTGTGCAGAATCTTTATTGCGGTGATTCGCCTTACGGACCTGAAACAAGAGAGTATAAACTCACCTGCGGACTGCTTAATGTGATTGATTCTTTCCTTGATACAATACATCTTAAACTGGGTAAATTCCTTAAAGGTGCAACTACTGTAAGGGCTTTGGTTGAACCTCTTTTATGGAATCCCGGATACTGCGATGCCCAGGCAACGCTGCCGATTTATCCAATTTATGATGAAAGCAATCCTGCGCCGAATCAAGAGGAAAAGCCCTTTAATGACCCTGTTAAACAGAGCAAAAAAGGTCCCCTTGTACTGCTGATACTTATTCTTCTTGTAGTGCTTGTTCTGGCAATTATTGCGGGAATTATCGCTCTTATCGTCTGGGCTGTTATTGCAATTATCCACGCAGTTTCGGGTACAGCAGCTATTGGGCCTCTGTTTTTATAAAAAATAGTTGTTGCAATAAGCTTTTATAACTGATATAATAGTTTCGACAAATTAATTTTTACATAAGGAGTAAATTTATGGCAGACAAGAAAAAAATCAGCCTCGGCGGAATTGATAATGCCGCAGAGGAAAAAGGCTCTTTTATCAAAACCCTTTGGCAGCTTGTTAAGTTCCTCGTTGTATCGGGACTTGTAACAATCATTCAGTTAGCACTTGCAGCGTTGCTTCCTTTGGTGTGCGACCAGATTCACACACTGCTTCCTGAATTTCTGCAGGGTATCTTCACACCTACAATGTTTACTGCCGGTTCAGAAGAAGCTAAAAAGTACGTTATTGACGGCGTAGTAACATGGGGTTACGTACTTCCTTTCCTTCTTTCAAACCTGATTGCTAATATTTATGGTTTCTATCAGAACAAAAAGACAACATTCAAGTCTGATTCGGCTTGGTATAACTTTGTTATCTACATCGTATTGCTTCTTGCACTTATCCTCTTCTCAACATGGATGCAGGGCGCAATCGTAGGTGCACTTCTTAAAGTTGAACCTTCAAACTGGCTCTTAAAGATAATTACTAATGAGTCAGTTGCCCGTCTTATTGCTTCTATGGCTGCTGGTTTCGTTCAGATGGTAGTTCTCTTCCCGATGGAAAAGTTCGTACTTATGAAAGAAAAGAAGCCTGCAGAAGACGAAGCAGCACAGGCATAAATAATATTCCATCCTATAATTTTTACTTGAAAACCGCTCGGCTTATGGTCGGGCGGTTTTCATATAAATTAAGACATAATTATAAATTTTAGTAATTGT
>CAYXLH010000065.1:0-10446 GCA_964465835.1 uncultured Bacteroides sp.
AGCAGGGAGGATACAGAATACTGTCCATATACCGTTAAGCATATCCGGGTCGGTCTGAGGAATAGCGTTTCCTAAAGAGTCAGTAAGTGGTACGTAGTTAATCCATGTAAGTACCATACCAGAAAGCCAGCCGGTAACAGAAGTAGCAAGTTTACCAAAATAGCCCTGTACAGTAGTTACAAGAGCTTCGTTACGGAGACCGTGCTTCCATTCCATATAGTCAAGAGCTTCAGCAGTAACAATCTGTCCGCTTACATTAAGGATCTTATTTGGAAGTCCGCATATTGTTAATCCGAAAATTACGAATGCTAAATTTAAAATCTTGTGGTCTTCAAAAGTTTGTCCGAAAGGATGATAACCGATGAGATATAACAGGAAGTATGCAAAAAATCCAAATAATCCGGCAACAATAGATGTTGTTCTTGCACCCCATTTTTTAACCATTTTAGCGGCAAGGGGAACCATTATGTAGTTAGGAATACCTGTAAATAATCCACAGATTGTCTGATTCATAAGAGAACCGGTATTGTTAAGCCAAAAGTAGGATTCTGAAGATCCGCCTACCGATTTAAATGAGTTGAAGAAGTTCGCAAGAATAACTGCTATAAGAGGTCTGTTAGTAATAATGTTTTTAATCGATTCCAAAACAGATGTCTCTTTCATCTCCTGACGGCTCATAAGCGGAATTCTTTCTCTCATATTAAAGAAGCCGAAAACTGCAAACGAAGCAGCAAGAATAAGCATAAAGTAGGCAAAACCGCTATAAACGCCTTTCATCGTAATCTTGCTATTAATTTTAGGAAGCAAGGTTACAAGTATAGGCACAAGTGAAGGGAGCCAAGTACCAAAAAGTTCAAAAAATTTGGTTATTGTGATAAGATTATCTCTCTCGTCGGTATTTGGCGTGATATTGTAAATCATAAGACCCCATGCACCGAAGTATGACATACCTAAACCATAAATAATTATTGCAATAGCAGCCCACGCGATTTTTTGATTTGGACCTATATCGGGAGCTGTAAACATCATATATCCGCCAAGAACCCATAACGGAAGCGGAATAATAAAGAAAGGTCTTATACGACCCCATCGTGTACGGGTTCTGTCTATGATAAGTCCTGAAATAGTATCGTCAACCGCATCATAAATTGAAGCAAATAAGTTAATGTTCGCATAAGCGGTGGTATTCAGTTTAAGAAACTGAATCATAAAGAATTCTTTAAAAGCATCAACAAACTGGCTCAGATTTTTCTGACCAAAGTTAACTAACACATACGCTGCTATTTCCTTTGGCCGAAGATATCGCTTTTTTGTATAAGCTAGTTTGTCAAGCTCTTCCATTTCCTGGGCGGTAATTTCATCCTTAATTACTGATTCTGCCAAATATATTCCCTCATTTCCGTGTAAAATTACACAAATAGTTAACGTAGTTATTTTATCATATCATTTAACTTAAATCAACCTTAAAACAACCATTTTTATAAAAAACTTCATTACCATGTTTAACCATATAATAAATTGCAAAATCAAACGAAAAAATGATGTCTGTACAATATTATGTTAATTTTTTCACCGAAGAAGACTAATTTACAAAGAATAGTTTATATTATGGTTGACATTCAGCCAAAAAAAAGATAAAATAAGTTGATGTAATAATTAGCGAAAGGGTGTCGTTAATGGCAAATACCTGTCCTAACTGCGGTAGAAAACTGCGTTGGTACGATGTTAAGGCTGAATGCAAGGGATGCGGAGTAAGTATTCCTAACTTCAACTGGGAAGCTCGCCTTGAGGAAGATAACATTAAGGCGGAAAAATCTTTTCAGTCTTTTTACAGAACATTAAACTTATTTGCATACTCAATATGGGGTACAAAGCTTAGAATAGCAAGAATTGTTTTATCATTTTTGCCTGCTGTTGGCTTTATTCTCCCCTGGGGCATTATTAAGAGTGATGCTCAAAGCGTGGGGCTTGATATAATAGGGATTTTTACTGACGGTAAATCTTTGATTGACGTTTTTGGAAGTTTCTTTTCCGACCCTGGTCTTTATTTTACAAATATGGCTTATGAGGGGTACAGCGGTCCGCTTACATATGCAATGCTTTCTGTATTGTTTATGCTTCTCAGCGCATTATTTATTGTTGTTGCATTTTTCCTTATACTTTTTACTTTCAAAAAGCCAAAAACCAAAGCAATGGTTGTATTTGATATAATCAGTATTATATGTGCGGTTGTAAGTGCAGTTATGATTACTTTGAGCGGTTCTGCCTGTGCAGACACACTCGGATTTAATTTCGGTGACATACCTATATATAATGCAAGTGCATCTGTTTCCTGGGGAATTTTTGTTGCCATTGCACTTCTTGTTGTTGCAACAGTATTTAATACGCTTGTTGCAAGAGCTCCTGCCAAAAGTGATAAGACGCTTGAGGAAGAACGCCTTGCCCGTAAGGCTGCAAAGGATGAAAAAGAGCGTCAGGAAGCTATTAAAAAAGAAAAAGCACGCCAAGAATCTGAAAAGAAAGCAGCCGAAGAACAGGCGCAGATTGTAGCTGAGGCGAAGAAAAAACTTCAGGCGAGAGAAGAAAAGAAAAACAAAAAGAAGAATAAATAACTTTTGTTGTTTATATTAGGTGATTATAATTATGAATAAAAAATCAGAAGATGCAAAAGATTTAAAATTTTATAAAACAACTATTGCCGTTTTTATCATTACTGCATTTATTATGGGATTAGTTGCCGGTTTAATTATTATTAGTAATGAAGATTCTAGCGAAATTCCTAACAAAGTAGTGAATATTTTGATGGACAAGGAAATTACTTCTACCGAAACCATTGACGGCGAATATATGACTTTCACGAGAGAGGTAAACAAAGATTACAATTCCGAGAAAGACGAGCCTATGGCAGCGTTTAAGTATTATGTAGTTAATAAGGACGGCAGTAAGACTGAACTTAAGGACGGATTTTATTATCCTGCTTCATATTATGATAAGAATAAAGAAACCAGTCCTGTGGCAGTTAATATTGGATTTTATTCTACCATTTTGCCAAAGGTTAGGACTGTTAAGAATGTTTTAAGCGCTGTTATAGCCATCGCAGCTGTTCTTTTGTTTGTATATATAATTTACGCTTGGTATCATAGCTGGTGCAAACGCCAGGATTTAATTAAGGAGCAAAGCCGTAAAAACAATCCTAAGTACAATAATGGCAGTTTAGAAGGATAATAGTTAATTTTATAAGGGCAAACTTCGGTTTGCTCTTATTATTTACAAAAACAAACCACTATTAATTTTATCGGGGTAAGATTTATGAAATACGATATGCTGTTTTCACCTATGAAAATAGGTAATGTTGAAATTAAAAACAGAGTTGTTATGGCTCCTATGTGTATGGGATTTGGTCAGTTTGACGGAAAAGTTACTGAAACAATGATGAACTATTATGTTGAACGCGCTAGGGGCGGAGTTGGCTTAATTTTTACCGAAATTACAAGAGTAAACGATATTACCGGCGCATCTTCTTTTGGCCAGATGGCTCTGAGCCATGACTATCAGATTGAGCCGCTTAGAAAAATGGTTGATAAAATCCATTCCTATGGTACGAAAATTATGGTAGAACTGCATCATCCCGGCAGGCAGAATCTGGGACTTATGATTGGTACTGTTCCGCTTTCCGTCGGATGCGAAAAAATAATGGGTAACGCTTATGCAAAATTACTTACCGGCGCAATCATTCCTCCGGGAAAGGTTTTGCAGGATCACCATATTGTTCCTCGTGTTGTTGCGCCCAGTAAGTGTGAAAGATCAAAAATGTCCGACAGTGTAAACAGAGGGCTTACTAAATGCGGTATTAAAAAACTTGTGTCGCAGTTTGTTGACGCCGCAGTAAGAGTAAAAAAAGCCGGTTGCGACGGTGTTGAGCTTCATGCGGCGCACGGTTATCTTATACAGCAGTTTTTATCGCCTAATACTAATCATCGTATGGATGAATACGGCGGCAGTCTTGAAAACAGAATGAGATTTCTTATAGAAATTATTGACGGCATTCGTTCAGCCTGCGGTAAGGATTTTCCCATTGTAGTACGTCTTTCAGTTGATGAAATGTACGAGAGAATCGGCAAAAAAGGCAAGGGCTATGACCTTACCGAAGGGGTAAAAATGGCAAAAATATTGAGCGATAAGGGTATTGACGCCATTGACGTATCATCTGCCGCTTATGACACATTTAATTACTGGCTTGAGCCTACAACATTTACTCCCGGCTGGCGTAAATATCTCGCTCAGGAAGTAAAAGAAGCTGTTGATATTCCTGTTATTGCCGCTAACCTTATACGTTCACCAGAGCAAGCGGAAAAGCAACTTGAAGACGGAGTACAGGACTTTGTTTCTCTCGGCAGACCGCTGATTGCCGATCCTTACTGGGTTAAAAAAGCGCAGGAGGGAAATGAAGATACAGTAAAAAGATGCGTTTGCTGTCTGTACTGCTTTGAAAGTATGATGCACGGCGCGTATGAATACACCCACGGCCATTGCAGTGTTAATCCTTTTATCGGTAGGGAAAAGGTTACATTGAACAAGGATGGCAATAGAAGAAAAGTTGTTATAATAGGTGCAGGCGTGGCAGGTCTTACTGCCGCAGAACTTCTTGCTAAACGTGATTTTGATGTAACTGTCCTTGAAAAGGAAAGCGAATACGGCGGACAGATTAATCTTGCATATAAACCGCCTAAAAAAGAAAAAATCAAATGGTGCGCTGACGATCTTTACATAAATGCAGTTAATGCCGGTGCAGAAATTAAGTACTCTGTAAATGCTGATAAGAAAATAATTGACAGTTATAAGCCTGAATTTGTAATCAACGCAACAGGAGCCGACTCGGTTCACCCTAAATTTTTTACAGGCGACAATGTCTATACGGTTACCGATATACTTAACGGTAATGTGGTACTTGAAAACAAGAATGTTGCTGTTATCGGCTCCGGTATGACCGGTCTTGAAACATCTCAGCTTCTTTGCTCACAGGGTAATAAGGTTACAATAGTTGAAATGGCGGACAGTATTGCACCCGGTGCCTGGTTCCAGCAGGTTGACGATATTATGCCTGAGCTTGCTAAGGCTGGTACAGAGTTTTTGCCGTCTCATAAACTGCTTGAAATTCATCCGGATAAAATCGTTTTGGAAAATACCGCTAAGCACTCAAAAATCAGCATAAATACGGATTATGTTGTTCTTTCACTCGGCAGCAGAAGTAATACTGCACTTTATGAAGAGCTTAAAAACAGTACTGATTATAAGGTTTTGAATATCGGCGACAGTTCAAAGGTAGGCAGAATTGCCAATGCCACCGAATCTGCATATCAGGCTGTCATGTCTATTAAATAATTGTAATATCAGAACTTTTAGGGCACCCTATTTATTGAGGGCGCCCTATTTCAACATTATCATTTAAAGATTTTGTATTCCGTTTCCTTGCCGTTACTATCAATTACAAGTTTTAAGCTTTCCATTTTCCAATCATCATCAGCTCAATTTCAGCATAACCTATTATGCCATAAAAGTCACTCTCGCAAAGTGAGAATTGAAAGTACACAAATAAATCTTATCTCATCATTGCCAAAATATTAGGCTTACAAGGCATCCTTGATTAAGAGAGTGCCTTGTAAACCCTGCTTTTGCTACAGTATGATTAATTCTTTTGTAATATTGCTGAGGTTTTCTCTGCCGTGAGGTGACAGATAGAGAACATCTTCTATTCTTATTCCGAATTTGTCGGGAATATAAATTCCCGGTTCAATTGATGTTACATTGCCTGTTTCGTAGGTATCTTTACTGTTCGGCGAGGCGTTAAATCCCTCGTGTATTTCAAGACCCACTCCGTGACCCAGACTGTGGCGGAAATATTTTCCCATATGTTTTTCTTCAAGAACATCGTAGGCAGCTTTATAGACATCGGCGCATTTTACACCGTCATCAAGGGCGGTTATGCCTGCTTTCTGCGCTTTTCTTACAAGCTCATAAGCTTCCTTCATTTCATCGCTTGCAGATTTTACGGCAACAGTTCTTGTCATATCCGAATGATAACCTTTATATGTTGCGCCAAAATCAAACAGTACAAAATCGCCGCTTTCAATTTTCTTATCAGAGGGTACACCGTGGGGCATTGACGTATGGGCGCCTGTTAAAAGTATAGTGTCAAAGGATAGACCGTCAGAACCGTATTTTGACATGAGATAATCAAAATACGCAGCAAGCTCTTTTTCGCTTTTTCCTGCTTCAATATGATTAAGAAGCTCAGTAAAAGCTTTTTCTGCAATAGCATTTGCTTTTTTCATAAATACAATTTCGTCAGCATCTTTCCTATTTCTTACTCTCATTAATCTGTCGCCTAATTCAACAAATTCAATGCCAGGCAGTTTATCTCTAAGCTGGGTATATCTTGAATAAGATATTGTTTTATCCTCAAAAACAAGTGATTTAATGTTGTGCTTATCAATAAGATTTTTAAGCTCATCAAGAAATCCTTTTGATATTTCAACGACAATAAGTTCTGTCGCTATTGCATAGTTTTTGGCAGTTTCGGTATATCGTGAATCAACAATATGATATGCTGTGCCGTCTTTTAATATCAGAATCATACCTTCACTCGGCGAAAAAGAGCAAACATAATGCATATTTGCTTCATTACACAAAATCATTCCGTCAGTGTTCAGCTTATTGATTATTTCTGAACATTTATCCTTATTCAAAAAATCATCTCCGTAATTAATTTAAAATATATTAACAAAATTATACTTATGTGTCAAATTGAATTGACATTAGATTTTATATATGATAGATTAATAATAATTTTTATTGTGAGGTTTTTGCTATGGAGAAGTATTTAATTAATCCTAACCAAAAAATTGCCAAAATCAACAAAGATATTTACGGTCATTTCAGCGAGCATCTGGGAAGGTGTGTATATGAGGGTCTTTATGTAGGTGAAGACTCATCTATTCCCAATGTCAACGGTATGCGCTGTGATGCTGTCGAGGCTCTTAAAGAAATGGGTATTCCAGTTCTCCGCTGGCCGGGAGGTTGTTTTGCTGATGAGTACCACTGGAAAGATGGTATTGGGAAAAAGGAGAACAGGAAAAAAATGATTAACACCCATTGGGGTGGTGTTGTTGAGGATAATTCTTTCGGAACTCACGAATATTTTGAGCTTTGCAGACAGCTTGGCTGTGATACCTACGTTAACGGAAATGTTGGCTCAGGTACAGTAGAGGAGCTGAATGAATGGGTTGAATATATGACATTTGATGGCGTTTCACCTATGGCGCAGCTCAGAAAAGACAACGGAAGTGAAAAACCGTGGAATCTTAAATATCTTGGGGTAGGCAACGAATCCTGGGGCTGCGGTGGAAATATGGACCCGGAGTATTACGGATGCCTGTTTAAGCGTTATAATACATACTGCCGAGACTATGATAAAGATAAACATATTCTTCGCGTTGCCTGCGGCCCTAATTCCGATAACTATCACTGGACTAAAGAGGTAATGGATAAAGTTAAGCATCACGCCGACTGCATTGCGCTTCATTACTATACAACTCCCACAGGAAATTGGGATCATAAAGGTTCTGCCACCCAGTTTGATACAAATGAATACAATTCGACGATTTTTAAGGCATACAGAATGGAAGAACTTGTTACGAATCACCTTGCAATGATGGACAGTGTTAATCCTCAGAAATGGGTTAAGCTTATTATTGACGAATGGGGAACATGGTATGATGTTGAACCGGGCACTAATCCGGGATTTTTGTATCAGCAAAATACAATGCGTGATGCAATAGTCGCAGGTCTTACACTTAATATTTTTAATAAGCACGCCGACAGAATTATGATGGCAAATATAGCTCAAACAGTCAATGTGCTTCAGGCTGTTTTGCTTACGGACGGCGAAAAGATGATTAAAACACCTACATATTACGTTTTCAAAATGTATAAAGAGCACCAGAATAACACCCTTTTAGGTTCATATATCACAACCTCAAATATCGATTCCAAAAATGATAACAAATCATTTCCTCAGCTTGTTGAATCTGCATCTGTTGATGAAAACGGCGTAATTTATTCAACTATTACAAACACTTCATCAACTAAATCTGCAAAAGTTAAGTGTCAGGTTGCCGATACTAAAGTTAACACTCTTCGTGCAGAGATAATCAGCGGTGAATGTCATACTAAAAATGATTTTGACTCTCCTGAAAATGTAAGAACAGAGGAATTTACTGATTTTAGAAAGTTGGCTGACGGATTTACAGTAAATATTCCGCCTTGCTCTGTTGTAAAATTTGTAATAAATGAGCAGTAATTGTAAAAAATGTTTGCTTCTTCAGGCAGGGGAAGATGTTACGTACGAAGAAATACAAAAATATATTTCTTCAATAGATAAAAATTTGACTGTCAGTGACAATATTTACAGAAAACGGCTGTCATACTGTAGCCAATGTGATAACCTGATATCTGGAATGTGTCTTAAATGCGGATGCTACGTTGAAGTAAGAGCAAAGTTAAAAAAATCTGATTGTCCCGATTACAGTAACAGAAAATGGTAAAACGGCTTTTGCTGTTTTACCATTTTTGTATATAATTTATTTTATCTGTCAAAACTACTGTTATGAAAAAAATAGTAGATAATTTTAACAAAATATCGCAGAGCACTGCTTTGCCTCTGATATTTTTAGCGTCGTTTATTTTGGTGGAAAATTTAATTTTGCTTTTTCCTATATAGGAAGGGGATACACTTTATAATTACTTTTACTCCGGATTTTCACTGCTTTTCTGCGTGATTATTTCGGGTTTTATCGGTTATGCATACACAAAAAACACAAAAAAAACTATCATAATATCTTTCAGTGTTTCTCTTAGCTCGATGATAATATTTGCCCTTTGTGGCGAGTATCTTAGCATTATTTCCGCAATACTGATTAGTTATTTTTTCAGCATAATATATAAAAATATTGAGATAATTTACGGTTTTTATATTCTCCTAGCAATATCTGTCGTATTCGGTGTTTTAATAGGAACTGTTTATCCTTACTTATATGATTTGCTAAAACTTTTTTGCAATGCTGTTCAGAATAAACGGAGTCTCTTCGGTGTGATAAATAACGCATATACACTTCTTTTTACCGATAATTTTGAAAAATTCTTTTATTACAAAAATTACGGTACTGTTGTTTTTGTTGATAAAAATATTTTAAGCGGTGTAAAGGATATTTTTGCTCATACAATAAATAATCCCGGTGAAATTATCAGCAAACTTATGAGTGGAAAATATTTTGTAAATATTTTTGTATCATTAGGAGTTTTCTTTTCACTATTTAAAAAACTTGACAGCGAAAGAAACGCTGCTGTAGCCGTGCTTTGCTTCACCGCATTATTAACCGGTGAAATAAAATTACTTTCTATATATCTTTTACTATTTAATCCTATTTTATATATAGGTTATCTTGGTTTAATCTGGATTTCTTATTTTATGTCGGCTTTGCTTGATATTCGCATCGGTTTTTTACGCCAAGGTTCTATTCCAGAGCTTATAAAATACGGCAATAATTGGCTTTATTTTATTATCACAGGAATTGTAATTGCAGTTCTGACTTATTTTGTGTTTACAATAATTATGTCAAAGTTTAATTTAAGCGACAAAAGATTTTTGCCGGGAAATGTTAAAAAACTTGTTAATTCTCTGGGCGGTGAGAAGAATATTGAAAAAATTTCAAATGGTAAACTTTATGTCTATAATCCTAATTTAATTGATGTGCTTAAAGTTGACTGTGATATTCACGAAAACGAAGTTTTGCTTTTACAGGATGATTTGGATTTGTTGACAGATTATTTTTGATATAGTATCATATCTTTGGTGATATTATGAATTTAAGAGAAGAACTTTTTGAAAATCAGGACTTAAAATACAGGGATTTCCACTCAAAGCTTTGTCCCACATTAGATAAAAACAGCTTAATCGGGGTCAGAATTCCTGTGCTTAGAAAAATTGCAAAGGAAGCTTTCAAATCCGATGCTGAAAACCTTTGCGAATATTATGAAGAAAAAATGGTTAAAGGATTTACAATAGGAATGAAAAAATGTTCCGCACAAGAGCATATTCAGGATCTTAAACAATTTATTCCTCTTATTGATAATTGGGCGGTATGCGACTGCTGTTGTTCTTCTTTCAAATTCGCTGATAAATATCGTGATGAAATGTTTGATTTTATAGTTTCGTATTTTGGTAAAAGTGAATACGAAACACGTTTTGCAATAATTATGCTGATGGATTACTATTTTACAGATAAATATATTGATAAATCCCTTGAACTAATTACTTCGGTAAACAGTGATTTGTATTATGTAAATATGGCGGCGGCATGGGCGTTGTCTGTGGATTTTGTTAAGTAT
>CAYXLH010000066.1:0-10396 GCA_964465835.1 uncultured Bacteroides sp.
ACGTAAATTATTATGAAATAGTTTATGATTATAAACAATTTTATGTTTTCAGTGCACCTGTTATTCTGTTCTTTGCTGGTGGAATTTCAATACCTAAAATATGGGATAAAGACAACAAAAAGCTTTCTAAAAAGCTTTTGACTGTATCTTTTGCACTGAATGTAATAATTATATTTGGAATAACAGCATTTGAAGGACCGCGTTATGATTTGTATTTGTTTAACCCTTATGATCATATGAGCATTGAAGGTTTCACTTATATATTTGAATCAGAATATGTACTTCTTTTTCCTATTGTTTGGATTATCAATATCCTGTTTTCTGCATTATGTCTTATCGGTGTTCCTCTTTTAGGCGCCTATCTGTTTTCGTTAAAAAAGAAAATCATTAAAGTTCCCGTGTTGTGTCTTATAACGGCTTCTCTGATTGCCGTCGGTGTGTTTGGTATAAACGCATATAAATCCGATAATATTTTCTATGATGTTAAAGGTAATGAATACAGCGATCCGTACGATGTTGTTTACTATGATGAGAGAGGAAATAAATATAAAATTGAGGAAGTTACGGATTATCATTTTGATTTTGAATATTGCAATGTTAAGGTTAAGTCTGTTGACGGTTCAAAGGAATACTATTTAGGAGAGTGCTATATTAACGAAGAAACAGGTTTAATGATTGCAGACCCATCGTGTAAAATAATAATTCCATTAACTCGGAAAGAATTCAAGAAAATGGAAGAAAAATCATTTGACGATGAGTCGTATTTTCAAATATATAAGGATAGAAAGGGTAATAAATACCGCCAAATAGGCAATGCCTTGTATGACAAAAGCGGAAAGCTTTTGGATAAATACCGGTTCAGAATCAACAGCACTTATTATCAATTATTAAAAGACGCTAATGCTGATGGAAATTATTATCACTATGATTTAAAAGGAAATAGATATGTTCGAGGAGAAACTATTAAGTTCTTTGACGCACAGGGAAATACTTATATAAAGCAACCCTGCAGCATTTATGACTACAACTCAAATTATGATATTTATGATAAAAACGGCATAAAAATCGGTACCGTTGACGGTTGGGATTGCTTAATAGATATCGACACGGGATTGCTTATAAAAGCAGACTATGAGTATGATTGTGACAGCGGCTGTTTTGAGGATAATAACGGCAATAAGTATCAAAATCTGAATTCAATAACATACGACAAAAACGGCAAGGTTGAACCATCATACTCTGTAAGAGAGGGCTATTATAATTGGTGAGTAAATAATTGTCTATATAATTAAAATGAGCGATGTTTTATATATCGCTCATTTTTTCTGCAGTAAAGATTTTTTGTAAATAACGGTGAATCATCACCGTATGCATTATTTATATGTCACATAAAAGCTATAAATAATCAAAGTGATTATAAAGAAAAAATAAGTAAATTATAACAATATGTTAAGATTTATCAAAAAAAATAAAATAGTGTTGACAATTAAACACAGAGGTATTATATTATAACTGTAATATGTGTGATATCACAGATTAAAACAGTTAATTTCTTTTGGGATTATCGCTTTTTTCAAGAATATAGTCAATGCTCACGTTGTAAAAATCAGATAGCTTTATCAGTGTTTCAATGGGTACCTCTCGCTGTCCGTTTTCGTACCGTGAGTAGCTTACCTGTGTGCAGTTCAAATATTTTGCAAGGTCGGTTTGCTTGTAATCATTGTCTTCACGCAGCTCGCGTATTCTTTTATACATAATCATCGCCATCGTGATAATTATATCCAATACCAAATTGGTATATTGAGTTATATACCAAAATGGTATATAACTTGTGAAAATAAGGAGTTGATTTATTGAAAAATGTTTTAGAATTTCTTGAAAGCGACACTGAAAAATTTCCCGATAAAATCGCTTTTAAGGATGAAAATACTGCCGTTAGTTATAAAGAACTGCTTTGTCAGGCGCAGAGCATAGGCACGTATATAAGCCGTTTGGTAAATAAACGTAATTCGCCTGTCGCCGTGTATCTTGACAAAAGTCCGAAAGTAATTTCGGCAATGCTTGGCGTTGTTTACAGCGGTAATTTCTACGTTATTATTGACAGTGAAATGCCTTGTGAAAGAATAAATAAAATCTTTTCCACACTGCATCCCTGCGCCGTTATTACCGAGGAAAAGTACCTTGAAGCCTCAAGGTCTCTTGACGCCGATATCATAATAAGCCTTGATGATGCACTTAAATGCCCGCCGGATGAAATACTGCTCGGCACAGTCCGTGAAAAAATGATTGATACGGATACCTTGTACGTGCTTTATACATCCGGTTCTACGGGAGTGCCGAAGGGTGCTGTAATCAGTCACAGAAATGTAATTACATACAGCCAATGGGTGTGCACTGCATTTGATTTTAATGAAAATACCGTGTTTGCAAATCAAACGCCTTTTTATTTTTCCATGTCTGTTACAGATGTGTATTCAACCCTGCGTTGCGGTGCACAGCTTGTAATTGTGCCAAAGCAGTATTTTACATTTCCCATAAAGCTTATTGATTTTCTCAATGACAACAAAATCAATACAATTTATTGGGTGCCCTCGGCTTTATCAATAGTGTCAAATTTCAGGCTCTTTGATATAGCAAAGCCAAGGTATCTTGAAAGGGTGCTTTTTGCAGGTGAGGTAATGCCCACGAAACAGTTGAATTATTGGATAAATAATCTTGAGGGTGTGACATTTGCAAATCTGTACGGCCCTACGGAAACTACCGATATATGCACTTATTATGTTGTAAACCGTAAATTCAGCGACGACGAGCCATTACCTATCGGACGGCATTGTGATAACTGCTGTGTTGATGTGGTTAACCGGAAAGGCGAGAGAGCAAGACCCGGCGAGGAGGGCGAGCTGTATGTAAGAGGCGGCTTTTTGTCCTCGGGATATTATAACAATCCTCAAAAAACTGCCGCCGCTTTTGTGCAGAATCCTCTTAACACCGCCTATCCCGAAATTACATATAAAACAGGGGATTTGGTAAAAGAGAATGACAACGGCGAACTGATTTATATTTGCCGTAAGGATTATCAGATTAAACATATGGGTTACAGAATTGAGCTGGGCGAAATTGAAGCTGCCTCAGGTTCACTGGACGGTATGCAGGAATGTGCATGTGTTTTTGATGATGATAACGATAAAATCGTGCTGATTTACTGTGCGACAAAAACCGATGACGAAAAGGTTATGAAGGCTCTTTCAAGTAAACTTCCAGCATACCTTATGCCCAACAAGCTTATTAAATTGCGGAGTATGCCTCATAACCAAAACGGCAAGATTGACCGAAAATATTTAAAAACAATTATATAAAATCAATGTTGATAATAAAGAAAAGAGGAAATATTATGGAAAAAATTATTGAAATTATTAAGGCCATCAAACCGGGTGCAGATGTTAACGAATCAACAAGACTTGTTGACGATAAAATACTTGACTCACTTGCTATGATATCTCTTGTGGCGGAGCTTTCCGATGAATTTGATGTTGAAATTACAGCAAGGGATATAGTACCCGAGAATTTTGAAACTCCCGCCGAAATTAAAAAAATGATTGAAAGGCTTGAGGATGAGGACTAACAGATGATAAGTTATACATCGTTTGTATTTTTTATCGCCTTTTTCGGCGTTGTTTATATTCTTTACTCTGTTGTGCCGGTAAAGGCAAAATGGTGCGTTCTTCTTGCCGGCTCCTGCTTTTTCTACTTTGTATCTGCAAAAAAGCACGTTATACCGCTTATTGTCACAACTCTTGCTGTCTGGATGATGGGTATTGTTATCCAGTCACTCAACGACAGGTTTAAGGCTAAGAAAAAATCGCTTTCAAAAGACGAAAGGAAAAAACTTAAACAAAAGAATAAAAACTATAAATTGCTTGCTCTTTTTGCAGGCGTGGCAGTGAGCTTTGCACTGCTTCTGATATGTAAATATTCAAACTTTTTTATTGCCACTTCAAATGCTCTGTTTTCATCGTCGTTTAAAGAGGTTGATATAATTCAGCCCTTGGGTATATCCTTTTACACTCTTCAGGCGGTGAGCTATTTAACCGATATTTACAGGGGAAAATATGACGCCTGCAAAAATCCTTTCAGGGTGCTTCTTTATCTGTCTTTTTTGCTTACAGTGGTTGAAGGCCCTGTGGCAAGATATGACCAGATTGGAACGCAGATAAATACCTGTAAAAAATTCAGCACCGCAGATTTGGTTTATGGTGCGCAGAGAATTGTGTGGGGACTGTTTAAAAAAATAGTTATTGCAGATAGAGCCGCCGTATTTGTTAATGCCGTCTTTTCCGAAAACGATAATTTTGGCGGAGCAGTGGTGCTGTTTGCAATACTGTTTTATACTCTCCAGCTTTACTGCGAATTTTCCGGCGTTATGGATGTTGTCAGCGGTATGGGCGAAATGATGGGTATAAATTTGCCATCAAACTTTAATCAGCCGTTTTTCGCAAAAACGATTAACGAATTCTGGCAGAGATGGCATATTACTTTGGGCGGATGGCTGCGTGATTATATATTTTACCCTGTTTCGCTTTCAAAGCCTTTTCGTAATTTTATGAAATTTTCGTCAAAGCGCTTTAATGCATATTATGCAAATCTTGTGCCAACGGCGGTCGCTTTGTTTTTCGTTTGGTTCGGTAACGGATTCTGGCACGGCTCCGGCTGGAAATATATTTGCTATGGTCTTTATTACTATGTTTTGATGATGCTGGCTCTGTTTTTTGAACCGCTTTTTGCAAAAATTTGCAATGGGTTAAAAATCAACCGCACATCAAAGCCCTACCGCATTTTTCAGATTGCAAGAACATTTGTAATTGTTAATATAGGTATGCTTATTTTCCGTGCCGATACAATAAATCAGGCGTTTAGTATGATTAAATCCGTGTTTACCGGATTTGATTTGTCAGTGCTTATGCCCGGTCATAAAAACGGAATAGGTCTTGCCCTTGCGGACTATCTTGTTATTGTCCTGTCCGTAATAATACTTTTCGTTGTGGGACTCGTTAAAGAAAAGGGCGTTGATATACGAAAAGAGGTGTCCTCTCTTCCCTTTGCACTGAAATTCGTCATTTATATGGCTTCAATTTTTGCCGTAATTATTTTCGGTGCCTACGGCGAGGGATACGGCGTTGTTGATTTGATTTATGCTAATTTCTAAAGGATTTTGTGATTTGTTATGAATAAAATTGATAAAAAGTACGTTAGTTATTTAAAGGTGCTGTCCTTTTTATTGGTCTTTTTAATTTTGCTTGAGGGACTCTCCTTTACCGTATTTTCTCAGGCAAATGCCTCATCGTTTAAAAATAAATATTCAAAGGCATACTCCTTTATGGCAGAGCCGGAAAATTCCATTCAGGTAGCCTGTATCGGCAACAGCGATTTGTATTCCGGATTTGTTCCTGCAAAGCTTTTCAGGGAATACGGCTATGTCAGCACCGTAATAGGCTCACCCCGTCAAAACTCAAAAAAATCATATATTCTGCTTACCGAGCTGCTAAAAAAGCAAAATCCTAAAATTGTGATATTAGAAACGGATATGCTTTATGATGAGGATATTAAAGAGCGTAATTTGAATACAGATGACTCACGTAACAGCGAGCAAATTGATGACCTTTTAGCCTTTTTTGATGAGGATAATTTTAAAACCGCCATTGAGGAGCATTGCAGTATTTTTATGTTCCATAACAGGTGGAAAACCCTTGGCAGACCCGATAAATCCACGGATAAGGTAAACACCCACGGCTATAAATTCAGTAATAAGGTGCGCCGTGTAAAGCGTAAAATCAAGCTAACCGAAACAGGCGAAACGGAAAAGATTTCAAAGCAGAACAGTGAATATTTTGATAAAATGATTGAGCTTTGTAAATCTAAGGGGATTGCCGTAATTCTTACGGAATTTCCCTCGCTGAATTCCTGGGATGGCAGACGGCATAACACCGTTAAAAAATTAGCCTCGGATTACGGCGTGGAATTTTATGACCTAAACGAATTTGCCGGCGACGTGGGTATAGATGTTAAAAAGGATTTTCGTGACAGGGGAAACCACCTTAATTTTGACGGTGCGGTAAAGGTAACATCGTATTTAGGCAAAATTATCAGCGAAAAATATACCCTTAAAGACTGCCGAAATGAAAGTAAATATGACTATTTTGCCTCCACCTGCGACGAATTTGAAAAAGAGAACAGCGTGAAATTATAAATAAAAATTTTGTATCCGGCGGGTATTATGCCCGTCGGCTTTGTTTTTGGATTTACAAAAATGAGCCGGTGTGATAAAATGGTAAAAGGTGATTGATGTGAGGATAATTATTGTACGCCACGGCGAGCCGGACTATGTTCACGATTCTCTGACCGAAAAAGGCTTCAGAGAGGCTCAGTTGCTGGCAAAACGCCTTGCGCCACTTGACGTAAAGGCCTATTACTGCTCGCCTTTAGGCAGGGCAAAGGACACGGCGGCTCCTACGTTAAAAGCGGCAAACCGTCAGGCTGAAACACTTGATTGGTTGCAGGAATTTCGGGGTAAAATCCGAAAAGGCTTAAAGGTGCAGGGCTGCTGGGACAGATTGCCTGAGGAGTGGTGCTGTGACGCTGATTTTTACGACAGCGAAAAGTGGCTTGATACAAAAATAATGAAAAGCTATAATGTTAAAAAAGAGTACAAATATGTGTGTAACGGCGTTGACGCCTTGCTTGAAAAGCACGGCTACCGCAAAAACGGCAGGGCGTATGATGTAATAAATTCTAATCACGATACCATAGTGCTTTTTTGTCATTTCGCTGTGGAATGTGTTATTCTAAGTCGTATTCTTTCGGTATCGCCTATGCCATTGTGGCATAATTTTGTGGCTTTGCCCTCCTCGGTTACAACGCTGATAACCGAGGAAAGACGTGAGGGCACCGCAATATTTCGTATTCAGCAGTTCGCAGATATTTCGCATCTTTATTCAGCAGGAGAGAAACCGTCTTTCGCCGCCAGATACCGTGAATGTTACGGTGATAAAGAGCGTAAATAATATTATTAGGAGAAATTTTATGCTTAAACCATCTCTAATTGCAAAAACCGACGCCAAGGCTGATAAATCCCAGATTGAAGTAGTCGGCGATGTCAGAATTACATATCTTACGAGCTGTCTTATACGTGTGGAATCTGGCAAATTTACCGACCTTGCCAGCCGTACAGTATGGTTTCGTCGTTTTGAAGCAGGCAAAATGAATGTTACCGAGCGAAAGGGTAAAATTTTTGTTGAAACCGAGGATGTTATATTTGAGATACGCTCAGGCAAGCCTTATAAAGCAACTTTTAAATGCAGCGGTTTAAGCCGAACATTTTTGCATACTCATAATTTTAAAGGTACTTGTCGTACTCTTGATATGGCGTCAGGTGCAAGACGTCTTGACGACGGTATTCTTACAAAGGAAGGCGTCTATCTTCTTGATGACAGCAAAAATTTTCTGCTCGACGATACAGGACATTTTATAAGCCGTGAGGGCGGCATGGATTATTATGCCTTTGCCTACGGTAATGATTACCGGGAAACACTGAAAGCTTTTTATAAAATCAGTTCTCCAGTTCCCCTTATTCCACGATATGCTCTAGGTGTTTGGTGGAGCCGTTATCACGCCTATACTCAGCAGGAATATCTTGATTTGATGAAGCGTTTTAAGGCTGAGGATATTCCCATTACAGTTGCTACGGTTGATATGGATTGGCACTGGGTAAGAGATATTGATAAAAAATTTGGCGTAAAGTACAAAGGCTGGACGGGGTATAGTTGGAATACCGAGCTTTTCCCGGATTATCGTGAATTCTTAAAAAAGCTTAAAGATGATAATCTTCACGTTACCCTTAATCTTCATCCTGCCGACGGTGTGCATTGCTTTGAAGATATGTATGAAGAAATGGCGAAGGCAAACGGAATTGACCCGGCGTCAAAGCAGACGGTGAAATTTAAATGCGGCAGTGACGATTTCTGGAATTCATACTTTGATATTTTACATAAACCATATGAAAAAGACGGCGTGGATTTTTGGTGGATTGACTGGCAGCAGGGTAAAAAGAGCGACGTTCCTGGTCTTGACCCCCTTACCGTGCTTAATCATTATCATACCCTTGACAACGCCGAAGACGGCAGAATGCCTATGATTTTGTCAAGATATGCAGGTCTTGGTTCACACAGATATCCCCTCGGCTTTTCCGGTGATACTTTTATTAATTGGAAAACACTTGATTTTCAGCCATACTTTACTGCCAATGCTGCCAATGCCGCATACAGCTGGTGGAGCCATGATATCGGCGGGCATCATTTCGGCTACCGTGATGATGATTTATATTTGCGTTGGATTCAGTTCGGTACTTTTTCACCTATATTGAGGCTTCATTCAACTGCTACGGAAATTTTGGGCAAAGAGCCATGGAAGTACAGAAGTGAAGTTTACAAGTGCGCTAAGGAGTGGCTTCGTTTCAGACATAAGCTTATTCCGTATATTTTCACTATGGATTACCGCACTCATAATGAGTCCCTTGCCTTATGCGAGCCTATGTATTATCAGCATCCCGGCAAAGATGATGCCTATAAGGTTAAAAATCAGTATATGTTCGGCAGCGAGCTTATTGTCTGTCCGATTACACGTCCTCAGCATAAGGAAATCTGTATGGGCAGTGTGAAATGCTATATTCCCGAGGGCAGATGGGTTGATATCTTTACTAATCAGGTATATAACGGCGAAAAAATGATTGATTTGTATAGGGATATTGATACAATTCCTGTTCTTGCCAAAGAGGGTGCAATAATTCCATTGAGTGCGGATGAGGGTAATAAAACGGACAATCCTCAAAACTTTGAGATATGGGCATTTTCCGGCAACGGCAGCTTTACAGTGATTGAGGATGATTCAAAAACTGATTTTGCAAAGCATAATGTTAAAACAAAGCTTGAAATAAAATACAGCGGTGATGAGGTTACATTTACGGTTAATAAAGCCGAGGGCGACACTTCAGTTATCCCAAAAAAACGTAATTACCACGTTGTTATAAAGGATTTAATTTCTGACGGCAAACAGGCGGTAATTGATTTTGACGGCTGTGATGTTAACGAAACATATACAAAGACTTTAACTAATGTAAGCAGAGCTCACAAGGAGCCTGCCTTTGATGCAATTGTGCGTATAATGTCCAGATGGCAGGGAAGTACTGATAAGCGCAACCGGAAATATAAATATTTTAAAGGCTTAACCGACGAGCACAGTATTGCTGCGGCGCTTAAAAAAGCTCATTTGCCAAAGGCTGTAGCCGGCGTAATTAACGAGTTTTTAAATCAGGAGTAATATATGATTAAAACAATACTTTGGGATATTGACGGCACTCTGCTTGATTTTCATAAGGCTGAATATAATTCAATCTGCCGCTGTTTTGATAAATTTAATTTAGGCGAATGCACCGCCGATAAAGTAAAATGCTATTCCGATATTAATGCTTCTTATTGGAAGAAGCTGGAACAGGGCAGGCTTACCAAGCAGCAGGTTTTGGAACACAGGTTTATTGAATTTTTCAAAACCATCGGAGTCAAGAATATTAATGCAAATGAGTTCAGTAGGGAATATGAAAACCACCTGTGCGATACAGTATGCTTTCTTGATAATGCCGATGTGCTTCTGCAAAGCTTTAAGGGAAAATATAAGCAGTATGCAGTAACCAACGGCAGTTATGATGTGCAGATTGTAAAGCTAAAAAAATCGGGGCTCTGCGATATTCTTGACGGCGTTTTTATTTCAGATGAAGTCGGATATGAAAAACCTTCAAAGCAGTTTTTTGACTATGTTTTTGCAAATATTGAACCCTGTGAAAAGGACCAAGTAATTATTGTGGGTGATTCACTTACAAGTGATATGCTCGGCGGAAATAACGCAGGCATTAAGTGTTGCTGGTATAACCCATTGGCAACGGAAAATACCAGTGATGTGAGCGTGAATTTTGAAATAAAAAACCTCAATGAATTGCCATTTATTCTTAATAGTTTATAATATCAAAAAAGCACTCCGGCATAAGAGTGCTTTTTCTTTTGAAATATAATTGTTAAAATTTATATATTAATTTATTATCAAATGTTTAACATACTATTGAAAAAAACAATAAAATTTGATATTATATATTAGTATAAGCAGTAGTGTACGTGATGCTATTTGAGATAAGGATGCATTATGAAAAAACAAAATACTCAAAAACAGTTTTCAAAGCTCGGTGCAAATACATGGATATCAATAATTCTTTTTGGATTAATCGGTCAGATTGCCTGGATTGTTGAAAATATGTATTTTTCACGTTTTATGCAGAATGAAATTACAAGAGCGCCGT
>CAYXLH010000067.1:0-335 GCA_964465835.1 uncultured Bacteroides sp.
GTATGTACTGGTATTGAGATGTTCAGAAAGATTCTTGACTACGCTGAGGCCGGCGACAACATCGGTTGTCTTCTTCGTGGTGTTCAGAGAGATGAAATCGAAAGAGGTCAGGTTCTTGCAGCTCCCGGTTCAATCAAGCCTCACACAAAGTTTGTAGGTCAGGTTTATGTTCTTACTAAGGATGAAGGCGGACGTCATACTCCTTTCTTCAACAACTATCGTCCTCAGTTCTATTTCAGAACAACTGATGTTACCGGTGTTATCACTCTTCCGGAAGGCACAGAGATGTGCATGCCTGGCGATAACGTAGAGATGAACGTTGAACTTATCACTCC
>CAYXLH010000067.1:345-10220 GCA_964465835.1 uncultured Bacteroides sp.
CAGCTATCAACGAGTAATTTAATTATTCAAATCAGAGCAGGTCGCAAGACTTGCTCTTTTTTGTTATTTATGGTGTTATTTTGATGTATAATGTGTTATAATCATTATGTTATTTATAATTTGTACAGGTATTGATTATGCAAGAGGAAATTGTAGAAACTTTAAAAGGCACCGTTGAAGATATTTCATTTTATAATGACAGTACGGGATTCTGCGTTGCTGAGATAAATACAGGCGAAGAGGGAATTACCGTTGTAGGCGCAGTGGGAGAGCTTGCCGTGGGTACTGATGTTGAATTTACCGGCAAGTGGGATATGCATCCATTATTTGGCAGACAATTTAAAGCTGAAACGGTAAAACAGACTTTACCTGCTGACGTGTCAGGTATTCTGCGCTATCTCTCCTCAGGTATCATAAAAGGTGTGAGAGCTTCCACAGCTGTAAAAATCGTAGATGTATTTGGCGCAAATGCCTTTGATGTTATTGAAAATGAGCCTGAGCGCCTTGCATCAATTAAAGGAATAAGCAGAGCAAAAGCAAAACAAATAAGCACCGATTTTAAAACACAGTTTGCCGCCCGTGAAACTCTTGTCAGCCTTACCTCTTTGGGGCTGACCCAGAACGAGGCACTTAAAGCGTATAATATGTTTAAAAGCGACGCCGTTGATATAATTAAGGAAAATCCTTACGCTCTTATAGGCAGTTCTATTGGAATTACTTTTGATAAAGCAGATGAAATCGTAGAAAATCTTGTTGAAAAACCGCCTTTTGATTACCGTGCTCAGGCCGGTGTGGTTTATATTGTGCGCCATAATCTTAACAACGGACATACCTGCATACCAAGGGACAGAATTTATACTCCTGCCTGCGATTTGCTTGAATGTCCCCAGGATATGGTGGATATTGCACTTGACAATGCCATTGACAGTAAAATGCTTGTTCAAAAGGAGATTGATGGCAGACAGTTTCTTTTTATTCCTGAAATTTATATAGCTGAGTCTTCTATTGCAGACCGTATAAACGTGATGACAAAATACCCCCCTCGTCAGAATGATATTTACCCATCCGAAATTTACGCCTTTGAACAGGCTAACGATATTGAATTTGACGAAAAACAACGCAGTGCAATAGAAATTGCCGTAAATAAAGGATTGCTTATCCTTACCGGAGGACCGGGAACAGGCAAAACCACCACCGTAAAAGGCATAATCAATCTTATGAAAAACAGGAAGTTAAAAGTTGCTTTAACTGCTCCCACCGGCAGAGCCGCCCAGCGTATGGAGGAGCTTACCGGCTTTGAAGCTTCTACAATTCACAGATTGCTGGAGGTTGAGTATAAGGAAAATTCAGAATATCCGTCTTTTGTGCATAATATGCGCAATCCTCTTGATTATGATGCTGTAATTGTTGATGAGCTTTCTATGGTTGACGTTACTGTATTTTCTGCTTTGCTTGACGCTTTGCCCCTGCATTGCCGTCTTATTATGGTGGGCGATAAAGACCAGCTTCCGCCTGTTGGCGCAGGCAACGTACTGCGCGATTTGATTGAGAGTAATGTTATTGACGTTATAGTTCTTGATAAGGTTTTTAGACAGGCTATGCAAAGCCGTATAGTAACAAATGCTCATCGTGTTGTAAAGGGTGAAATGCCTGTTTTTGATAACTCTTCCGATTCCGATTTCTTTTTACTTAAAGAAAATGTTAAATATAATGTTCAAAGAAAAATACTTGACCTGGTAACAGTCAGAATACCAAATTCCTATGGCTTTGACGTTATGAAAAATATTCAGGTGCTCTGCCCTAGCAGAATGGGTGAAACAGGCACACAGAATTTAAACGCTGTGCTTCAGGCAAAGCTTAACCCTCCGTCAAAGGATAAGCGTGAAATACGCTATAATGGCTATATTCTGCGTGAGGGTGACCGTGTTATGCAGATTAAAAATAATTATGACGTTCCATGGTTTAAAGCTTCTGAAAACGGTACAGGTGTTTTCAACGGTGATATAGGATTTCTTACAAAAGTTGATACTGCAAATAACATTATCAATGTCAGGTTTGATGATAAGGAGGCTATGTACAGTGTTGAAAATGTTAAAGAAATAGAGCTTGCTTACGCTATGACAGTTCATAAAAGTCAGGGCAGTGAGTTTGACGCTGTGGTTATGCCCGTTATTGCAACGCCTAAAAAGCTTGCATACAGAAATTTATTTTATACTGCGCTTACAAGAGCAAAAAAGCTGCTTGTTCTTGTGGGCAACGAACAGAATATAAAAATTATGGTTGATAATGATAAAAAATCACGCCGTTACAGTGCATTGAAATTCTTTATTGAAAACGGCACGGATATATAGTACAATAAGTGTAATTTAATTTGATTTATGGTGATTTAATTGTTCGGATATGATTTAGGAATTGATTTAGGCACAAGCTCGCTTGTTATTTCCGTGCCCGGCAAGGGTATAGTCCTTAACGAGCCGTCCTATGTTGCCTATGATACACAGACGGAAAAAATACTTTATGCCGGCAGGAGAGCGTATTATCTCCAGGGCAGGGAGCCTAAGGACGTTGAAGTGCTTCAGCCTCTTCGTGACGGTGTTATCAGCAATTATTCAATGACTCAGCAAATGCTCAAGTATTTTATTAACCGTGTAATTAAAAAAAGTATATTTAAGCCCCGTGTTGTGGCAAGCACTCCTGCAATGGCAACCGATGTTGAAAAAAGAATGCTTGTATCAGTTATGATTAATTCAGGCGCACGGTCAGTCTGTCTTGTTGAAGAACCGCTTTGCGCTGCCTTCGGCGCAGGTGTTGACCCGGCTCATCCTAACGGTGTTTTTATTATAGATATCGGAGGCGGAACAACGGATATGGCAGTTGTTTCACAGGGTTCTATGAACCAGACGGAAACTCTGCGTATTGCCGGAAATGCTTTTGACGAAGAAATTATTAGGTTTATAAAAGAAAAATATGATATTCAAATCGGACTTCGCACTGCTGAGGATATTAAAAAGTCAATCGGCTGCGCTGTACCGAGAGATAATGATATTACAATGACTGCAAAAGGCAGGGATGTTCTTACCGGTATGCCTAAAACCGCAGAGGTAACGTCAAACGATATCTGCCACTGCCTTAAACCGATGCTTAATGAAATTACCGCCGCAGCGCAGGTCCTCTTTGAGCGCACATCGCCTCAGCTTGTTACGGATATAACATCTTCTTATGTGATGCTTGCAGGTGGAAGCGCCCAGCTTTACGGCTTTGATACGTTATTGTCACAGACTCTCGGCGTTGATGTAAAGGTTGTTGACGACCCGCAGCTTTGCGTGGCAAAAGGCGCCACAGTTGCTCTTGATAAAATGCATATACTTGATAACTACGGATATCAGTTTAAAACAAAAGAGGATGTCAGAATAGGATGATTCAGATTTATTACGGCTGCGGAAAGGGCAAAACAACCGCCGCCGTGGGTGCCGGTATGCGTGCAGTCGGTGCAGGAATGAGCGTTGCACTTGTCCAGTTTCTTAAAGATAATAAATCATCGGAACTGTCTGTCGTACCTTTTAAGGTGTTTAACGCCCCGGATTCTGTGAAATTCAACCCGGGTGAGGAATATATGTCCTGTGTTGAAAAGGCCTGTGAATTTATTAATACTGTTGAAGCGGACGTTATAATTCTTGATGAATTTCTTGATGTTATTCCCGATTATATCAGCGAGGAAAGAGCGCTGGAGCTTCTCGGTAAAAATGCTGAATATATAATTACCGGTCACAAAAAGGTTGATAGTATTTTCAGCCGTGCTGATTATATTACACTTATGAAAAAAGAAAAGCATCCCTATGATAAAGGCAATTCGGCTCGTTTAGGTATAGAATATTGATATCGGCGGTTTTGTGCCGCCGATTGCTTTTGATAGAATTTTAAGGAGATTGTATGGACTGTTTTTATAAATTTCACCCCATAGTGCAAACTGTGTTTTTTATTGCCTGTTTTGTACTTGTTATGTCTGTTAACAATCCTTTCTTTTCAGGAGTTTCTCTTTTCTGCGGTGCTTTGTATGTCCTGCGTTTAAAGAGAAAAGAAATTTTTTCAACAATTAAGTTTTGCTTATTTTTGATTATTTTTGCTGCATTGTTTAATATGCTTTTTGCCCATTACGGCGAGGATGTGCTCTTTACCGTAAAAGATACTCAGTTCACTCTTGAAGCGTTATTTTACGGCTTTAACCAGGGTATGGTAGTGTCGTCTGTTATTCTGTGGTTTATTGCTTTCGGAGAAATAATGGACAGTGAAAAAATCATTTATATATTGAGGCTTACTCCGAAATGCGCTCTTATTTTTTCAATGGTTCTGGGATTTATGCCCCGGTTTATAAAAAAACATAACGATATCAAAAATGCAAAAACTGCCCTTTACGGCAGCAGTTCTCCCAAAGGGTTCAAAAATAAGCTTAAATCCTCAGCGGAGAATTTTTCTGCCCTTGTGTCATACAGTCTTGAAAGCAGTATAATTACTTCCGATTCTATGCTTGCAAGGGGTTATAATCCGAAAGTAATGCGTTACAACAGATTTCAAATTACCGTAAGAGACATTTGTGCACTTTTGATTTTAACTGTTTTTGCAGTGTTTGTATTCGTTCAGATGCTTAGCGGCAAAATAACATTTGTATTTGATCCGGAAATTTACAGTGAAAGCTTCAGCCCTTTGGCATTTTCGGCATTTGTGCTTTTTCAGTTGTTTCCGTTAATTGTTGATTTGTGGGAGGATTTGTTATGGCGGTTGTCAGCAGCAAAAATTTAAGCTTCAAATACCCCACTGGGACTTCTTACGCTTTGATGGATGTTACATTTGACATTGAGCAGGGCGATTTTGTGCTTGTTATGGGCGAGTCCGCATCAGGAAAATCAACTCTTTTGCGCCTTATGAAAAAAGAGATTGCCCCGGCAGGTGAAATTTCGGGCTGTATGAGCATCAGCGCAAAAGCTGGTTTTGTCCCCCAGAAAGTGGAAGAAAATATAGTTACCGATAAAGTCAGATCGGAGCTTTCATTCGCCCTGTCAAATATGGGTATGAAAAGTGATGATATTGAACTTAAAGTCAGCGAAACTGCGTCGTATTTTAATCTGTCATCAAAGCTTGACAGAAATATCAGCGAACTTTCCGGTGGTGAAAAGCAAATATTAAATCTAGCCGCAGTTATGATTATGAATCCTGATATTCTTATCCTTGACGAGCCTGTATCTCAACTTGATCCTGTTTCCGCCGATAAATTTATTGCTATGGTTAAAAGGCTAAACAGCGATTTTTCAACAACCGTTGTTATCGCCGAACACTCATCAAAGGGTCTGTTTGATTATGCCGACAAAATAATGATGCTGCAGCAGGGGCGACTTTTGTTTTGCGAAAATCCTGCTGAAAGTATTAGAATCCTTAAATCTCAAAATAGCGATATGATTGATTTTGCTCCTGCGGAAATGCGCTTGTTTGAAGGATTGAATACAATTAAAGAATGCCGCAGCGCAGTAAAAAAGTTAAATATCAAATCGCTTTCTGCTGTTGATAGCAAAAATGATACCGCCCTTAAAATTAAAAATATTTCATTTGCATATAAAAAAGGGGAGGACGTGCTGAACTCTCTTTCCCTCAATGTTTATAAAAATTCAATTAATGCTGTGGCAGGTCCTAATTCATCAGGCAAATCAACTTTGCTTAATGCAATTTCCGGAGTTGTAAAACCCTATCGCGGCAAAATAAAAGCCGACGGAAAAGTATCAATGCTCTGCCAGAATGTGTATGATTTGTTTACTAAGGATAAATGCAGTGATGAGGTGCAGTTCGGTAAAATTACCGATTATCTTGAAATAAGCGATATTGCTGAGCGTCACCCATATGATTTGTCCGGCGGTCAGGCTCAGCGACTTGCCCTTGCAAAGGTTCTGGAGCAAAATGCGGATATAATTCTCCTTGACGAGCCTACTAAAGGCTTTGATGCCCATTTGAAAAAGCAGTTTGCTGCTCTACTTAAAAAGCTATGCACCGACGGTAAAACAATACTTATCGTGTCCCACGATATTGAGTTTTTAGGTGAGTACGCCGATTATGTGTCATTCTTGTCTGACGGCAGAATTATTACTACTGCCAATCGGCGCAGCTTTTTTGCAAATCTTGATTTTTATACTACAACCGTTGCAAAAATCACAAAATCAATAGCTGAAAATATTGTGTCAGTTGATGATTTAAAGCAGGCAGGGGGATTGGTATGAAAAAATTTGCTCAGATAACTACCGCCGCCGTTTTGATTTTAAGCCTTGCCGTTGTTCTGATATGGCAGTTTTTCGCTGCTGAAAAAATAAATTTTTACATTGTCTGCGCCGCAGTTCTTGTGCTATCAATGGTTCCTTTTCTTATTGGATTTGAGGTGAAAAAAATCTCCGCAAGGGAAATTACGCTGGTGGCAACGCTTATCGCCCTTGCCGTTGTATCACGTGCGGTGTTCTATCTGATACCACAGTTTAAACCCATTGCCGCCGTCGTTGTGGTCTCGGCGGTATGTCTCGGTGCCGAAAGGGGATATGTAATCGGCGCATTTTCCGCATTTATTTCAAATTTTATTTTCGGACAGGGTTATTGGACGCCGTTTCAAATGGTGGCTCTCGGATTGGTCGGATTGCTGTCGGGAATGATTTTTAAATTTGTAAAAACAAACAGATATACAATGTCTGCCGTGGGATTCATTTTAACCTTTGCTGTTTATGGCTTGATAGTTGACACCTCATCGGTGCTTGTAATGAGCGCAGGCGAAATCACATTGCCCGGTGCCCTGGCAATTTACGGCGCAGGGGTTCCGTTTAGTCTTGCTTTCGGCGTTTCAACAGCATTGTTTTTGTTTTTATTCGGCGAGGTGTTCGTTAAAAAAATCAATAGAATAAATACAAAATTTTCCCTGTGTGCAGGAGGTAAAAATGGATAATAATAACGATGTTTTAAAAAGACTTCTTAAAATTTCAAAAGTGAGTGCAATAATAGGCGTGTGTACATTAGGTGTATGTCCTGCATTTGGTGCTGTGGGCGTTTCAGTTGTTGCTGTGCTTAAACAGAAAAAGGTTAAGATAAACGAAAATCAAAGTAAGCAGTGCAGACTGTCGGTAATACTAAGCATAATTTCATTTGTTATGTTTGCTGCCGACGTTGCCCTTGCCCTTATCCTTTTCGGAAAATAGTATAAACAAAAAAAGTCCCGAAGCTGTGCAGCTTCGGGACTTTTGCTTATGAAATTTTAAATGTTTCAAATACAATGTGTGAACCGGGTTCGTCCTCGTAAAGCACACCCACCGTGTTGTTATCAATAGGTGCCAGACAGGAATAAGCAAAAAATCCGTCGTTGATTTTAATGTCTTCTTTATTCCATTTGATGCCTTTAACCTTTTGTTTTTTGTCGTATACAAAAGTACCTACGGAAATTACGCCCTTTTCTCTTTTCTTGCCTGACGGGTGAGAAATAAGAACCTTGTCACCAAACATGAGTGCACTTTTCTGACATTTCGGGGCTTTTACTTTTTCAGCTTTTGATTTGCTCCAGATAATTCCGTTATCCGATACGCTGACAGGTGTTTTGCCGTATCTTCTTGCTCTGCCGAATGAATAGATTTTATCGGGGCCCTCAATTGCACACCATTCGTCAATATTGCCGGTATAAAGGGCTTGTTTAAGCCTGTTCCATGTTTTACCGTTATCGTCGGAATAAATGGCCGCTGTGCCTTTAAAACTGTATGCAGGCATAATAATTCTGCCGTTTTTAAGTGTTAGACCGGAGCCGGGGGCAACCGCAAGAAATACTCCGTCAATAGGTGAAAGTAAATCACCGGTAATGTTTTCGGGTTCGCTCCATGTAGCACCTTTATCGGTTGATTTAAGGGCAAATATGTAGCTTCTCTTAGGTGCTTTCAGCGGTGCACCGAAAGTTGTTTCTCCGTCCTGCGCCTTGCCTTTTTCACCGTTAAGGTAAATATTACCAACGTATTCTCCGTCTTTTTCAAGAGAGCCTTTCCAGTCAGTTACTTTGTAAGGAGTTTTTTGCTTTGCACTGTCAATTACTGTGCCGTCATCAAGAATGAGATAGTATTTGCCGTCTCTGTCATAGATTACCTGACGGTTTTTGCCGTCAAAGCTTGCATAAGCAATCTTCTTTTTGTCAAGTATTTTTCTGTTGTGGATTCCCTTGCTCTCCGGAAAGAATGTTACAAGCATTACAATATCCCCGTTTGATGCAACACTCATACACGGGTCAATGAAAAATGCGCTTGATGTGGTGCCCGGTGTGGTTTCTCTTGCAGGAGGAGTGGCAATAGTTTTTAAATTTGTCCATGTTTTACCGCCGTCTTCGCTGGTTCGAACTGCAAGCTCTATAAATCCCCAGTCAGCGCCGCTTGAAGCTTTGTCTGCAACTGCAACAAGCGTTCCGCCTGCGTTAACAAGTGATGGAATCCTGAATGCTGTTGCACCGTTTGTTTCGTTGCTTTCCTTGGTAAGTTCTTCTCTGAGGTAAGCAGGGGAGTTACCGCAGAAAATTAATTTTTTGTCAGCCATAAAATTACTCCTTAAGTTTTTTATACTACATCAATTATACTAAAAAATCACCTGATTTACAATATAAAAATGTTAATATTGCGAAAATGTATGCTTTTATCAAATTTTGTCTTTTATCTTGCTTTAAAATAAATAAATTATTAATTTTTTTATCATTATTTATGTGTTTTGTGTTGCAATATTTACTAAAGTTATGTAAAATATAAGTGAAAATAAATTAAGGAGGAAAGTTATGCTCTGGACTTTAAAAAAAGTTTGGTACAGAATTTACCAAAAATGCTTTAAAGTTGCCATGTGCTTTATGGACTGGTCTTCTCCAGAATTGCTTGAAGGCGCCGGTTCCGTTCTCAAACTGCCCGAGTTTATTAAAAACAAGGGAATAAACAAAGTGCTTGTAGTAACGGATAAGGGTCTTATGGGTTTGCATCTGCTTGACCCGATGTTTGCAAAGCTGGAAGAAGCAGGCGTTGAATACGTCGTTTATGACGGTGTTCAGCCCAATCCCACGATCCCTAATATTGAGGATTGTAAGGATATGTATGTCCAGAACGGATGCGAGGGTATTATCGCTTTCGGCGGCGGTTCATCTATGGACTGTGCAAAGGTTGCAGCCGCAAGAGTTGTTAAGCCAAATCAATCCGTTAGAGCAATGCGCGGACAACTTAAAGTTCTCAAAAAGCTTCCGCCGTTCTTCGCAGTTCCTACTACTGCCGGCACAGGCTCGGAAACAACTGTAGCCGCTGTTGTAACTGACCCAGAAACTCATGAGAAAAATGCTGTAAACGATACCTGTCTTCGTCCCAAGTATGCTGTGCTTGACCCGGAACTTACCGTAGGTCTGCCGCCACACATTACTTCTACAACAGGTATGGATGCAATGACTCATGCTGTTGAGGCTTACATAGGCCGCAGTAACACTAAGGAAACTCTGCGTGAGGCTGAAGAGGCAACGAAGCTCATTCATGCTAATCTTGAAAAGGCATATATTAACGGAAAGGATATTGAAGCAAGAGGAAATATGCTTAAGGGCTCTTTCCTTGCAGGACGTGCGTTTACCCACGCCTACGTAGGTTATGTTCATGCTATTGCACATAATCTCGGCGGTCTTTACGGTACACCTCACGGTCTTGCTAATGCAGTAATTCTGCCTTATGTACTTGATTACTACGGCGAATATGCATATCCTCAGCTTGCAAAGCTTGCTGATATTATCGGAATTACAACTCCCTCAATGTCCGTTGCCGATAAAGGTAAAGCCTTTATTGCTGAAATCAGACGTATGAATAAAGCGA
>CAYXLH010000068.1:0-9980 GCA_964465835.1 uncultured Bacteroides sp.
GTAACAGTGGGAGAGCCTACCGAGGAAGAGTCCATAGAGATTTTAAAGGGACTGCGTGATAAATATGAAGCGCACCATAAGGTAAAGATTACGGACGAAGCTATTGAAAGCGCAGTTAAAATGTCATCGCGCTATATCGCAGACAGATATCTTCCCGACAAGGCCATTGACCTTATAGATGAGGCGGCGTCAAAGGTTCGTCTTAATGCATATACAATTCCCGATAATCTAAAATCTATGGAGGCGGAGATAAAACGCCTTGAGCAGGAAAAGCAGTCGGCAGTTACGGCACAGGATTTTGAATCCGCCGCTTCTATCCGTGATAAGGAAAACAGCCTTAAAGAACTCCTTGACGGAGAAAAGGAAAAATGGAAAAACTCCTCCTCCCATGACGTTAAAGCAGTTTCAACTGAGGATATTGCCGCTATTGTTTCTGGATGGACCGGTATTCCCGTAAGTCAGCTTACAAAAGAGGAATCCGAAAGATTGCTTAATATGGAGGATATTCTCCACAAGAGAATTGTGGGACAGGATAAGGCAGTATCATCTGTTTCAAGGGCTATCCGCCGCGGAAGAGTAGGACTGAAAAATCCTAACAGACCTATCGGTTCATTCATCTTTTTAGGACCGACCGGCGTAGGCAAGACCGAGCTTTGCAAGGCGTTGGCGGAAACTATGTTCGGCGATGAGAATGCAATCATCAAACTTGATATGTCCGAGTATATGGAAAAGCATACCGTTTCAAAGCTTATCGGTTCGCCTCCGGGATATGTGGGATTTGACGAGGGTGGTCAGTTAACTGAAAAAATCCGCCGCAAACCTTATTCGGTAGTTCTTTTTGATGAAATTGAAAAGGCGCATCCTGATGTTTTCAATATGCTTTTGCAGATTCTGGAGGACGGCGTTCTTACCGACTCACAGGGCAGAAAAGTGTCATTTAAAAATGCAGTTATCATAATGACTTCCAATGTGGGTGCCTCAAAAATTACCGAAAACAGGCAGTCGCTTGGCTTCAGTCACGAAAATGAAGATTCAAACAAGACTATTGAAGAACTTGTTATGCCGGATCTTAAACGTACATTTAAGCCGGAATTCCTCAACCGTCTTGATGAGATAATTGTATTTAACCAGCTTGAAAAGGACGATATTAAGGAGATTGCAAGACGTATGCTTCTTACCCTAAAAAAACGTCTTAATGATATGAATATTGAAGTTGAATTTACCGATGATGCAATCGGTGCCATTGCCGACGCAGGCTTTGATAAGGTTTACGGCGCCCGTCCTTTAAGACGTGCTATTCAGTCAAAGATTGAGGATAAACTTTCCGAGTTGATTCTTGACGGCACTGTTAAGCCGGATTCAAAATGTACCGTTGATTTCAAAGACAAACACTTTGTCTTTGTTTAATATAGAGCACAGTTTGTCCCCTTTACTGTGCAGGCCCGGCAGCGTTATGCTGCCGGGCTTTATAAATGCTCTTGTACTGACAAGAATTTTGTGGTATTATTGACGTGATAATTTGATGAAATCAGGTGCGCGATGATGTGTAAAACCGATAAAGTAAGCTGTTCATTAATTACAAAGAGAAAACTTGCACAGGCTTTGAAAGAACTTATGAACACAACATCTTTTGATAAGATTACCGTGTCAGATATTACGGAAAAATGCTATATTCACCGTCAGACATTCTATTATCATTTTCAGGATAGATATGAGCTTTTGGACTGGATTATATATGATGAATTGCTTTCGCCTTTTATGGACGGTTTAAATCTTGATACAATGTACGATAAATTTTATGATTTGTTTACCACTATGAGCAATGATAAGAAGTTTTATCAGAATGCTATAAAAATCAATTCAGACGATTTAAACAGATTTATCAGCTCCATTGCAATAAAGCAATTAACACAGGTTATGAAAGATATTAATAATTCTTCAGGAATTGAAAATACCGATATAAAATCTATTGAATCAACGGCGGAATTTTTCGGCTACGGTATTTCGGGTGTTACAATCGCCTGGGTGCGCAAGAAAATGAGAGAAAGTCCAAGTGAAATGGTAGAAAGAATAGAACATATTGTGGGCATGTGTAAAGAAATTATGCTGCGTTAAAGATGAAATAAAAAGGACCGTGATGTCCGGCTTATTAAGCCGCTCACGGTCTTTGTTTTATTATGCCTTGTTAAATTCTATATTTTAGTATTATATGCCATAATTCCTTTGTCGGTTATATCAATTATTCCGTAGCTTGAGCACATTACAGCGCCTGGATTCATATAATATATACCGTCAAGGTATTGGGTATATGGTAAATGGGTATGACCAAAAAGACATATATTTGCGTCTTCATTTTTCGCCTTTTGAATAATCTCATCATATCCGTGCTTTACTCCGAATATATGCCCGTGGGTGAAAAATATTTTTTTACCGTTGCAGGTAATTGTTTTATATAAAGGCAGAACACTGCCAAAATCACAGTTTCCTGCAACACGCTCAATTTTAATTTGGGGATAAAGCAGCAAAGCGTCGTCAACGTCGTCTTCACCGTCTCCCAGATTAATAAATAAATCGGCGTCGTCAAGATGATTTTCAATTATTTCATAAAGAAATCTTTTTGTTCTGTGTGAATCGGATGTTACGATTATTCTCATTCATAATACCTCCTGCGACTTCATAATTATTATATAACAAGGAGTTGATTTATTCAATGGCAAATAACATAAACGATGAATATTTAAAAAGAGCAGCAAAAAAAGCAAATGTTGATATTAACGAGCTGAAAAAGGCTGCGCAAAGCGGAAATGTGGACGATTTTATCAATAAAAATCTTTCTGAAAATGCGTCAAAAAAACTTAAGTCGGTGTTGTCAGACAAAGATGCGGCGCAAAAACTTCTTTCAACACCTGAAGCAAAGCAACTGCTTGAGAAATTAATGAAAGGTAAGTGACGTTAAAATATGGATAATATAAATGATATTATTTCATCGCTGTCCGATGATGATATTAATATGCTCAAAGGTGTGGCGTCGTCGATATTAGGCGGCGACACCGCACAGGAACAAAAAAATAATTCCCCCAATAATATCCACGGTTCTTCAAATACCGAAAATAATTCCAACGCTTTAGGCTTAAGCCAGATTGATTTCAATATGATGATGAAGGCAAAAAATATTTTTGATAAAATGAACAGTGCATCATCAAAAAACACTGATTTGATATTGGCATTGAAACCGCATCTTTCACCCCAGTCTCGTGAAAAAGCGGATCAGGCGATAAAAATACTTAAGCTCTTTGAAGTTTTGCCTTATCTAAAGGACTTGTTTTAATGGCTCAGTTTTCTTCCTCTGATATTAACGATGCAAAAATGCGTGTCCAGGAAATGCACCGCCGTGCAAAAAATTATGTTGATGAAAACGGTGAGAATAATTCACCCGTAATTGTGCCCCCTTCACAGAATGCCAATACAAAACCGCCGAAAAGCAGTAATGAAAAAATTAATTCCAAGCCAGAAAAAGAGGATGATTCCTTTGCTCTTATCCTTGCTCTTATCCTTGTTTTGTCAAATGAACATGCAGATAATATGTTAATTTTGGCATTGCTTTACATTTTATTGTAATTATTTATGGAATTTAATCCAATAATATGTTATATTAGGTATTTAAAGAATGTATTAGTGATTGCGAGGAATTTTAATTGAGCGATTTTATAAAAAAAGAGCTGTGCCCCGGAGCTGAACTTGTCAGCGTTCCGGCACACAGATTTAAAACCAATGAAATATCGGTATCCTTTCTCTGCCCTTTGACGGACAGTAAAACTGCGTCGATAAACGCTGTTTTAATTAATATGCTTTCTCATACTGGAGCAGAATATCCGGCAATGGAGGAGTTAAACAAAAGACTTGCATACCTTTACGGCGCATCATTAAGAGCTAGTGTTTCAAAAACAGGAGAAAATCAAATGCTTTCTCTTAGTATAACAAGCCTTGACGACAGATTCAGCCTTATGGGTAAAAGCATTGCCCTTGAATGTGTCGAACTTCTGTTTTCTTTGATTTTTAAACCGAATTTTGATGATAAGGGTGATTTCTGCCAGATAGATATTCAGCGTGAAAAACGTCTTGTGGCTGAAAAAATTGAAAGTGAAGAAAACGAAAAACGCATTTACAGTCTCAACCGTGCCCAGCAGATTATGTTTAAGGGCGAACCTTTTTCAATTAATAAATACGGAACAGTTGATGATGTAAACTGCATTACCGCTGCGGAGCTTAAAGACGCATATAAAAATCTTATTGAAAAGTCAAAGGTGCGTTTTACCGTTGTAGGTTCCTGTGATACAACTGATGTTGAGCAGATGCTGAAAGAGAAGTTTGCGTCAGTTAAGCGTAATTACGTTAAGCCTCAGCCTGCCGTATTTATTCCCGAAGCTCTCAAAGTAAATAACGCCGAGGAGCGTATTGATGTTAAACAGGGCAAGCTTGTGCTTGGCTTTAGAGTTAATATGAAAAGCGATGACAAAAATACCGAAGCGATGCGAGCTTTTTGTGATGTGTTCGGCGGCGGTCCATACTCAAAGCTTTTTGCTAATGTGCGTGAAAAGCTTTCTCTTTGCTATTATTGCTCTGCCCAGTATAACAGAAGAAAAAGCTGTATTATGATTCAGTGCGGCTGTGAAGAGGAAAATATGGACAAGGCTGTAAACGAAATTTTAAATCAGCTTGAAGAAATAAAAAAAGGTAATTTTGATGAGGAATTTGCTTCATCAAAAATCGGACTTACCGATATGATAAACGGTGTGAAGGATGATTCTCTAAGCCTGCTAAGCTGGTATTCGATGCAGATTGCCGATGATGAAACAGTTTCACCGGCACAATCGGCAGAGAAGAATGATAATGTTACAAAAGAGCAGATTCAGCGTTGTGCAAACCTGATTTCTCTTGACACCGTTTATAAACTTACCTGTATTAAGGAGGCCGAATGATGAAAGAGATAGTATCAGATATATTGAATGAAAAATACTATGTTGTACAGCATCCGTCGGGACTTAAAATCTATGTAATGCCGAAGGAAAATTATTCATCGGCTTATGCAATATTCGGAACAAAATACGGCTCTATTGATACAAGATTTAAGAGAAGCGACAGTAATAATTGGACTCAGGTGCCGGAGGGTATCGCACATTTCCTTGAGCATAAACTGTTTGAAAGCGAGGATTTGGACGCCTTTGCAAGATATGCTAAAACAGGCGCCAGCGCCAACGCTTATACTTCCTTTGATAAAACCTGTTATCTGTTTCAGTGCAGCGGTAATTTTAAAGAGAATTTAAAAATTCTCCTTGACTTTGTACAGCATCCGTATTTTACTGCCGAAACTGTTGCAAAAGAACAGGGAATAATAGGTCAGGAAATTACGATGTATTACGACGTAGCCGACTGGATGAGCACATTTAATCTGTTAAGATGCCTTTATCATAATCATCCTGTGAGAATTGATATAGCAGGAACAGTAGATTCTATTGCAAAGATTACGGACAAGCTTTTGTATGACTGCTACAATACATTCTATAATCTCCATAATATGGCGCTTGCCGTTGTAGGTAATGTTACGGTTGACGACGTTTTATCTGTTTGTGACGAGTATCTTGTTGCGGCTGAGCCTCTTTCCATTGAAAAATCTTTTGATGACGAGCCGAGAGATATAGTTAAGGACTATGAAGAATACGACCTTGCAATGAGTGTTCCTGTATTTGCTTTCGGCTACAAAGAAGCCTGCGAAAAGCCTATACAGTCCTTAAAGGACAGTATCTATACAGATATTCTCCTTGAAATCATTGCCGGTGATACCTCGCCTCTTTATAAAAAACTGCTTGACAGTGGGCTTATCAACGCTTCTTTCAGTAAGGAATATTTTATCGGATACGGATATGAAGCCGTGATGTTTGAGGGCGAGAGCAAAAATCCAAAGGCTGTTGCTGATGAAATAAAAAAGGAGATTGCACGTCTTAAAAACGAAGGAATTGACGAGGAAAATTTTGAATGTGCACGCAGAACATTGTACGGCAGAGAAATTATGCAGTACAATGATATAGACAGTATCGCAAATTCCCTTATTGCCTGTGATTTTAACGACTGGAATATGTTCGATTCTCTTGATATATACAAGTCAGTTACAGTTGATGATATTCAAAAACGCCTCGACGGTATGATGAAAGAGGAATATTCCGCTCTGTCGGTAGTAAAAAATAAGGATGGAAAAAATAATGAGTGATTATACAAAAGTGTTTTTTGACGGCTTGGGCATAAGTTTTAATCTGCCCTCTGTCGCCTTTACTGTGTTCGGTTACAGTGTGCATTGGTATGGTATAATTATTGCCGTTGGATTTACTCTTGCCGTGCTTTACGGCGGCCGTATGGCGTATAAATGGAAAATGAGTCTTGACGGTATGACCGATGTGCTTATCTGGGGAACGCTGCTGGGAATTATCGGCGCAAGGCTGTATTATGTGGCTTTTGAATGGGATTATTATTCTGTTCATCTGTCGGAAATTCCGGCTATCTGGAACGGTGGAATTGCAATTTACGGCGGTATTATCGGTGCGCTTATCGGCGCAGCTATAGGATGTAAAGTCGGTAAAATCAACTACTTAAACCTGCTTGATTTGGGCGCTCTTGGTTTGCTTATTGGACAGGGTATAGGCAGATGGGGCAACTTCTTTAATCAGGAGGCTTTCGGTACAAATACCGATACTGCCTTGTTCAGAATGTGGAGTACAAAAATCCGCGACACTCTAGAGGCTTCTGCGGATACTTTGGCGGCAAAGGGTATTGACGTTGACCCTGCCACCGCCGTACATCCCACTTTTTTATATGAAAGCGTATGGTGCCTGCTTTCATTTGTTATTCTTCATATTATCGTCACAAAACACAGAAAATTCAAAGGCGAAATATTTATGCTTTACGGAGTGCTTTACGGAGCAGAACGTATGGTTGTTGAGGGCATGCGTACAGATTCTCTTTATATAGGCGATACAACTATAAGAGTTAGTCAGCTTTTGTCGCTGATAATAGTGGTTGTTGCATTGGCGTTTTTTATATACTGTATGGTTAGGTATAAAAAAGGAAATCTTCCGAATTCCCTTATACTTGACACACCCGGGGAGAGAAATGATAAAGTAATATTGAAGGATAAGGATGGATTTTCTTCAATAGAAATAAATATGAACAGTGAAAAAAAGGAGAATGAAAATGCAGATAATTGACGGAAAGGCTGTTTCAAAATCTGTTAAGGAGCAGGTAAGACAGGAGTGCGAGCAACTGAAAAGCAAAGGCGTTACCCCGGGTCTTGCAGTTATAATCGTAGGTAACGATCCTGCTTCTCAGGTCTATGTAAGAAATAAGGAAAGAGCCTGCGAGGAGTGCGGATTTTACAGCGTAAAATATGCCCTTGATGAAAATATTACCCAGCAGGAACTTAATGATTTGGTAAGAAAATTAAATGCAGACGATAAAATCAATGGTATTTTATGCCAACTGCCTTTGCCGAAGCATCTTGACGATAATGAGGTTATAAATCTTATTGACCCGATTAAAGATGTAGATGCATTCCATCCGGTAAATGTGGGTAAAATAATGATTGGAGATTATGACTTTCTCCCTTGTACACCTGCCGGAGTAATGGAGCTTATCCATTCAACAGGCGTTGATGTGTGTGGTAAAAATGCCGTGGTTATCGGAAGAAGCAATATTGTAGGTAAGCCCCAGGCTATGCTTTTGCTTCATGAAAATGCTACCGTTCAAATTACACATTCAAAAACGAATGATTTGCCGTCCCTTGCTTCAAAAGCAGATATTCTTGTGGCGGCAGTGGGCAGAGCAAAATTCGTTACTGCAGATATGGTTAAAGAGGGCGCAGTTGTTATTGACGTAGGTATGAACCGTGATGAAAACGGAAAGCTCTGCGGCGACGTGGATTTTGAAAATGTTAAGGACAAATGTTCTTTCATCACACCCGTACCCGGCGGAGTAGGTCCTATGACAATAGCAATGCTTATGAAAAATACTCTTACAGCTGCTAAAATTCAAAATAATATTAAGTAAATTCAAGGATAAATTTTATTAATTATGATTGGTTCAGTTATACTATTAATAGTTCTGATTTTTTTAAACGCAGTTTTTGCCAGTGCAGAAATTGCAGTAATATCAATGAGTGATGCAAAACTTAATAAAATGGCGTCTGAAGGTGATAAGCGTGCGGTTCGTCTTTCAAAGCTTGTCAGTGAACCATCACGTTTTCTTGCCACAATTCAGGTTGCCATAACTCTGGCAGGACTTCTCAGTTCCGCCTTTGCGGCAGATAAATTTGCCCAACCCATTGTTGAAGCAATAATGAAAACGGGTACATCTGTATCACGTTCGCTGGTAAGTAATATTACTATTATTATAATAACAATAGTTCTTGCGTATTTTAATATAGTTTTTGGCGAACTCGTGCCTAAACGTCTTGCTATAAAAAAAGCAGAGAGTATGGCGCTGGGATTGTCAGGATTGCTTACAGGCGTTTCGGTGGTGTTTAAGCCAATAGTTTTTATTCTCACCGCATCAACAAATCTTATTCTTCGCCTTTTCGGCATTGATCCTAACGAAAGCGATGACAGAGTAAGCGAGGAGGAAATCCGTATGCTGCTTGCTCAAGGTAATGAGCAGGGAACTATCAAAACCTCCGAAAGCGAAATGATTTATAATGTTTTTGAGTTTGACGATATTACTATTGAACAGATTTGCACTCATAGAATTGATGTAATTTCAATAGATTTAAACGACAGTGCAGATGAGTGGGAGAAAACGATAGACTCTAATAGACATTCATTTTTCCCGATTTATAATGAAAATCACGAGGATATCGTCGGCGTGCTTGATACAAAGGATTATTTTAGACTTGATGATAAATCAAAAGAGTCAATTCTTTCAAATGCAGTTGACAAACCGTTTTTCGTGCCTGAGGGTATGAAAGCCAACGTGCTTTTTAAAGCGATGAAAAAATTACGCCGTTATTTTGCCGTTGTTGTTGACGAATACGGTGGGCTTACAGGTATAATTACACTGCGTGATTTGCTTGAAACCATTGTGGGCGATATGTATGAAACTGAGGAAGTAATAAAACCCGATAATATCTCAAAGCTTACCGATAACAGTTGGTGTATTTACGGCTGTACCGATTTGGATGATGTATCAAAAGCATTAGGTATAGATATGCCCTGTGATACATATGATACCTTTAACGGCTACGTTTGCTCAGTGCTTGAAAGAGTGCCTAAAAACGGTGAAAGTTTTGAGTGTGAAACAAGTGAGCTTAAAATCAAGGTTCATAATGTCATAAATCATATGGTTGATAAAACAACAGTTACTTTAAAAAACAGGTGATAATATGGACGCACAGGAAAAAACAGTAGATTTGTTAATGGATAAAAAATATCATATATCCTTTGCTGAATCCTGTACAGGCGGTATGTGCTGCGCCGCTCTTGTTGATGTTACAAATGCTTCTCAGGTGCTCGATATTTCTTTTGTTACCTATGCAAACGAAGCAAAAATTAAGTACCTCGGCGTAAAAGCAGATACAATTTTAACGTTCGGCGTAGTGTCGGAGGAAGTTGCTTACGAAATGGCTCAGGGCGTTGCAAATACTGCCGGCTCACAGATAGGCGTAGGAGTTACCGGCGTAGCAGGACCCGGCGGCGGAACGGCAAAAAAGCCGGTGGGAATGGTCTGCTTCGGATTTTATATCAACGGCGAGGTAAAAACATTTACAAAGCAGTTTGGTGCCATTGGCAGAAATAAGGTGCGTCAGGCGTCCGTGGATTTCGTTTATGAAACTTTGCTGGATTTACTCAAATAATACTTGATTTTTTTAACTCTATACAGTAAAATATATGCACAGCGTTAAAACCGCTGTGCATAATACTTTGTATGCGAAAATTCAATGT
>CAYXLH010000069.1:0-5299 GCA_964465835.1 uncultured Bacteroides sp.
TCAGACAGGGCTTAACCTTGCCGTTCAGCTTGCTAAAAAAGGCGTGCTTCAGGAATGCGACGTAGAGATTTTGGGCACAAACTTTAAAGCAATTGAAAGAGCCGAGGACAGAGAGCTCTTTAAAGAGCTTTGCGAAAGCCTGGGCGAGCCAGTGCTTCCGTCTGAAATTGCCAACACCCTTGAAGAGGGTCTTAAAGCGGCTGCTGATATCGGTTATCCCGTGGTTCTTCGCCCTGCATTTACCTTGGGCGGAACAGGCGGCGGCTTTGCCGACGACGAGGAAGAGTGCCGTATTATGCTCAAAAACGCCCTCGCTCTTTCACCTGTTCATCAGGTATTGGTTGAAAAATCCATCAAGGGATATAAAGAAATTGAATATGAAGTAATGCGTGACGCCAATGATACGGCTATCACCATTTGTAATATGGAAAATATTGACCCGGTAGGCGTTCACACAGGCGATTCAGTGGTTGTATGTCCTTCACAAACTCTGACAAATAAAGAGTATCAGATGCTCCGTGACAGCGCACTTAAAATTATCCGTGAGCTTAAAATTGAGGGTGGCTGTAACGTCCAGTTTGCTCTTGACCCTCTTTCATTCCAATATTACCTTATTGAGGTTAACCCGAGAGTTTCGCGTTCTTCCGCTCTTGCATCAAAGGCATCAGGTTATCCTATCGCAAGAGTATCAGCAAAAATTGCAGTTGGTATGCACCTTGATGAAATTCAAATTGCAAATACTCCTGCATCCTTTGAACCTACTCTTGACTACGTTGTATCAAAGATTGCACGCTTTCCGTTTGATAAGTTCGCCGATGCGAATAATACGCTTAATACACAGATGAAGGCAACCGGCGAGGTTATGGCTATCGGTAGAACAGTTGAGGAATCTCTACTTAAAGCAATTCGCTCCCTTGAAACAGGCGTGTGCCATCTTTACAGTAAAAAGTTTGATGAATATACGGAAGATGAACTTCTTGATTACATCAGAAACGGCACCGATGATAGACTGTTTGCAATAGCTCAGCTTATACGCCTTAACGCTGATCTTAACCTTGTTTATAACGCTACAAAAATTGATATGTTCTTTTTGGAGAAATTCAGGAACATTGTTGATTTTGAAACGATGCTTGCATCAAATCCCGGTGATATTCAAACGCTTAAAGATGCTAAGAAAATGGGCGTTTCTGATAAATTTATCGGTATGGTATGGCGTATGACCGAGGCGGAGGTGTTCAATCTCAGAAAAGAAAATAATATTTTCCCGGTTTATAAAATGATTGATACCTGTGCTTCCGAGTTTGACTCCTACGTACCGTACTTCTACTCAACTTACGAGGAAGAGAATGAGTCAATCGTCAGCGACAAGAAAAAGATTATCGTTTTAGGTTCAGGTCCTATTAGAATAGGCCAGGGCGTTGAATTTGACTATTCAACAGTTCACGCAATCTGGTCAATTCGTGACGCCGGTTATGAGGCTATTATTATAAATAACAACCCCGAAACTGTATCAACAGACTATACCACTTCGGATAAGCTGTATTTTGAACCTCTCACTGTTGAGGATGTAATGAATATAATTACCCTTGAAAATCCTATGGGTATTGTTGTGTCCCTCGGCGGACAGACGGCAATTAACCTTGCACCGCCCCTTGACGCATTGGGCGTTCCGATTATCGGAACAGATGTTCAGGCTATTGACAGAGCGGAAAACAGGGATTCCTTTGAGCGTGTTATGACTGAACTTGGCATTCCGCAGCCTAAGGGACTTGCCGTTACCGATATTGAGGAGGGCGTAAAGGTCGCTGAAAGTATAGGATATCCTGTACTTGTAAGACCGTCCTTCGTTCTCGGCGGACGTGCTATGCAGATAGTTGCCAATGAAGAATCTCTGCGCCACTATCTCCAGACCGCCGTTGAAATCAATACAGAACAGCCGGTTCTTGTAGATAAATATATTTCCGGCAAGGAACTTGAAGTAGATGCAATCTGCGACGGAAACGATGTGTTTATTCCCGGTATTATGGAACACGTTGAGCGTACAGGCGTTCACTCCGGCGACTCAATTTCCGTATATCCAACATTCTCCGTACCCCAGAGCGTTAAGGATAAAATCCTTGACTATACAGTAAAACTTGGCAAGGCGATTAATATAATTGGACTTTATAATATCCAGTTTATCGCCGATGAAAACGACGATGTTTATGTAATTGAGGTTAACCCACGTTCCTCACGTACAGTACCGTTCCTTTCAAAGGCCACATCAGTGCCTATGGCTCATATTGCCACTCAGGTTATACTCGGTCATTCTTTGAAGGAGCAGGGCATTACCGAAGTTTACCCTGCCGAAAAGAAACGCTGGTATGTAAAAGCTCCTGCTTTCTCATTCAGCAAGCTAAAAGGTATGGACACATATCTTTCACCTGAAATGAAATCAACAGGTGAGGCTATCGGCTACGATAATTCACTTACAAGAGCGCTTTATAAAGCAATTCAGGCGTCGGGTATGAATGTTGCAAACTACGGCACCGTGCTTGTTACAATCGCTGATCAGGACAAGCCAAAGGCTCTTCCTCTTGTTAAGCGTTTCTACGATTTGGGATTTAATATTGAGGCAACCGAGGGTACTGCTAAATTCCTTAAAGCCAACGGAATCAGAACAAGAGTACGCCGTAAGCTTACTGCCGACGACAGCGATGAAATTCTTATGGCGCTTCGTCAGGGTCATATTGCCTATGTTATTAATACTATTGATATCAATGCCGGTGACTCCCATTCAGACGGCTCGGAAATAAGACGTGCCGCCGTTGATAACAATGTTACAATGTTTACTTCTCTTGATACCGTTAAGGTGCTTCTTGATGTGCTTGAAGAAATTACTCTCGGCGTAAGCACCATTGACGCAGAATAAAGGAAATTATTATGTATAAACAGGGAAATTTTACAATTTTATCAAACGAGCCTCTTACCACCGATGTATATAAAATGGTGCTTGAGGGCGATACACAGTATATTACTGCTCCCGGTCAGTTTGTAAACATTGCCGTTACAGGCAAATATCTGCGCCGTCCCATATCCGTGTGCGATTACGATGAAAGTACTGTTACATTGCTGTATAAGGTTGTGGGTGAGGGAACAAAAACTATGTCCGGTATGAAACAGGGCGAGGTGCTTGATGTGCTTACCGGTCTGGGCAACGGCTACGATATTACAAAATCATCAAAGCCGTTACTGCTGGGCGGCGGTGTAGGTGTTCCGCCTTTGTATAATCTTGCTAAGAAGCTTATTGCCGACGGTCAGAAGCCTGTGGCAGTTCTCGGCTTCAATACTAAAGACGAAGTGTTCTATGAGCAGGAGTTTAAGGCTCTCGGTTGTGATACTATAGTCGCTACAGCCGACGGTTCCTACGGCGTTAAAGGCTTTGTTACCGACGCTTTGCCCGATAATTACGATTATTTTTACACCTGCGGTCCTCTGCCTATGCTGAAAGCCGTTTACAACGCTACCGATGTTTCGGGTCAGTTCAGCTTTGAGGAGAGAATGGGTTGCGGTTTCGGTGCCTGTATGGGCTGTTCCTGTAAAACAAAATACGGTAGTAAGCGTATATGTAAGGATGGTCCTGTGCTTGTAAAGGAGGAGATTATATGGTAGATTTGCGTGTAAATCTTGCAGGAATGGAAATGGATAATCCCGTGGTTCCTGCCTCCGGTACATTTGGCTACGGTCAGGAATTCAGCGAATTTTACGATATTAATATTTTAGGCTCATTTTCATTCAAGGGCACAACAAAGGACGCACGTTTCGGCAATCCTACACCGAGAATTGCCGAGTGCGAAGCAGGTATGATAAATGCCGTAGGACTGCAAAATCCCGGTGTTCATCACGTTATTGAGCATGAACTGCCTCAAATGAAGAAGATTTTTAATAAAAAGGTTATCGCAAATGTGTCCGGCTTCAGCGTTGAGGACTACGCATATACCTGTGAACTTCTTGACAAGCAGGATCAGGTGGGTATACTTGAGGTTAATGTTTCCTGTCCCAATGTACACGGCGGCGGAATGAGCTTCGGCACATCTCCTGAATGTGCGGCAGAGGTTACAAAAGCTGTAAAAGCAGTTACAGCAAAGCCTGTGTTTATTAAGCTCAGTCCCAATGTTACCGACATTGTGTCCATAGCAAAAGCGTGCGAGGAGGCTGGTGCTGACGGTATCTGCCTTATTAATACAATGCTGGGTATGCGTATTGATATTAAACGCAGACAGCCTGTTATTGCCAATAAAATGGGCGGATTCAGCGGAAACGCAGTATTTCCTGTTGCAGTAAGAATGGTTTACCAGGTGTCAAAAGCCTGCGGTATTCCTGTTATGGGATGCGGCGGTGTATCTACTGCAAAGGATGTTATAGAAATGATGATGGCAGGTGCCACAGCGGTGCAGGTAGGCGCCGCAAATCTTGTAAACCCTTACGCCTGCAAGGATATTATTGAAACTTTACCAAGGGAATGTGAAAATCTTGGTATTGATAAATTAAGTGATATTATAGGAGTGATTGATTAATGGGAAAAGACGTAATTATTGCCTGTGATTTTGACAGTGCGGAAAAGACATTTGCCTTTCTTGACAAGTTCACTGAGGAAAAGCCTTTTGTCAAAATCGGTATGGAGCTTTTTTATGCCGAGGGTCCCTCTATTGTCAGAGAGATTAAAAAAAGAGGTCACAAAATTTTTCTTGATTTAAAACTTCACGATATTCCGAATACGGTTAAAAAGTCTATGGCGGTTCTTTCACGCCTTGACGTTGATATGACAAATCTTCACGCAGCAGGCACAATAGATATGATGAAAGCGGCTGTTGAGGGTCTTACACGTCCGGACGGCACAAGACCACTTCTTATTGCGGTAACTCAGCTTACCTCCACAAGTCAGGAGAGAATGCAGAACGAACTGTTAATTAACGCTTCAATTAATGATACCATCGTAAAATACGCTTCAAATGCAAAAGAAGCAGGACTTGACGGTGTTGTTTGCTCACCTCTTGAGGCAGGTATGGTTAAGGATGCCTGCGGTGCTGAATTTATGACAGTAACTCCAGGTGTGCGCTTTGCTGACGGAGAGGTAGGCGACCAGGTGCGTGTTACAACTCCGGCTAAAGCAAAGGAAATCGGCTCGGATTATATAGTTGTAGGCAGACCGATTACCGCCGCAGACGACCCGGTAGCCGCATACAGACGATGTGTTGCTGAATTTGTAGAATAAGGAGAAGATTATGGAAGCATATAAAAGAGAATTTATAAAATTTTT
>CAYXLH010000069.1:5309-9916 GCA_964465835.1 uncultured Bacteroides sp.
TCGGAGATTTTACTGCTAAAAGCGGCAGAAAAATTCCATATTTCATCAACGCCGGCGATATTAAAACAGGCGTTCAAATTCAAAAATTAGGCGAGTTTTACGCCAAGGCATACCTTGATAAAATCGGCGAAAAAAGATCCGTGCTTTACGGCCCTGCCTATAAGGGTATTCCTATTTCCGTGTCAGCTGCTGTGGCACTTGCAAATCACGGTCTTGACGTTCCGTTTTTCTTTAACAGAAAAGAGGAAAAGGACCACGGCGAAGGAGGCGTTTTTGTAGGTTATACGCCAAAGCAGGGCGAGGAAATCGTTATTGTAGAGGACGTTGTTACAGCCGGTACCGCCCTTAGAGAAAGTATGTCAATCCTTTCAAAAATTGACGGTGCAAAGGTAACCGCCGCATTCGTTATGGTTGACCGTAAGGAAAAGGGTCAGACTGAAAAATCTGCAATTGCCGAGGTAGGCGATGAATTTGGCTTTTCCGTGTATTCTGTTGTTGACGTTTATGATATCATTGAATATCTTGAAGAGGACGACAGCAACCGTGAAAATGTTGAACGTATAAAGAAGTATCTTGAAGTTAACGGTGCAAAAGAGTAAGAAAGGAAACCGAAATGCGTCATTTGCTTGATACAACAGATTTATCTTTGCAGGAAATTGACGAAATGATTGCTCTTGCAATGGATATAATCAACAATAAATCAAAATATTCACATATCTGCGACGGCAAAAAACTTGCCACTTTGTTCTTTGAACCCAGTACAAGAACACGTCTGTCATTTGAGGCGGCTATGTACGAATTGGGCGGTAATGTTTTAGGTTTCAGCGAGGCGGCATCGTCTTCTGCCGCCAAGGGTGAAAGTGTGTCCGATACTATCCGTATGGTTTCCTGCTACGCCGACATTATCGCAATGCGCCACCCTCTTGAGGGCGCACCGAGAGTTGCTGCGCAAAAATCCGGCGTTCCAATAATCAATGCCGGCGACGGAGGTCACGCTCATCCTACCCAAACTCTTACAGATCTGCTTACTATATACAGGGAAAAAGGCACCTTTGATAACCTTACTATAGGACTTTGCGGAGACCTTAAATTCGGAAGAACTGTACATTCTCTTATAAAAGCTATGAGCCGGTACAAGAATGTTAAATTTGTGCTTATTTCCCCGAAAGAGCTTGCCATTCCGGATTATATCAAAACCGACGTTCTTCTCCCCGGCAATATAAAATTTGCCGAAGTGGAGAAAATGGAGGCAGTTATGCCTCAGCTTGATATTCTCTATATGACGAGAATACAGCGTGAGCGTTTCTTCTCTGAGGATGAGTATTTAAAGCACAAGGACGCCTTTATCCTTGATTTGAATAAACTTGAAAATGCGAAATCCGACCTTACGATTATGCATCCTCTGCCTCGTGTTAATGAAATTGCAACAGAGGTTGACGACGACCCGAGAGCCAAGTATTTTGTACAGGCACTCAACGGTAAGTATATTCGTATGGCGCTTATTATGACCTTGATGAAATGGGGTGAGAATGAATGAATATTGACTCCATTGAAAACGGATATGTAATAGACCATATCCCTGCCGGACGTGGTATGAAAGTTTACGAGGCACTGAATTTATCCTCACTTAAATGTCAGGTGGCTATTATTACCAACGCCAAATCAAAGAAAAATCAGGCAAAGGATATTATCAAAATCAATGATTTGATTGAGCTTGATATGGATGTTATCGGCTATATTGCCCCGGACGCTACTGTTAATGTTATCAAAAATAGTGAACGCATTGAAAAGAAAAAGCTTTCACTGCCCGACAGCCTTGTTAACGTTATAAAATGCCCGAATCCACGGTGTATTTGTAATAATGAACCTATTGAGCATATCTTCAAACTCACCGACAGTAAAGGCACCTACCGCTGCCTTTACTGCGAAACCCAATCTAAATAGTTAAAAATCCTGTACTTTCTCGGTGCAGGATTTTTTGTTCTATAAACAAATTATAAAATCTGTTGACAAACAGTATGCATTGCTATACAATGTATTTATAATACATTGCTTAACAAGGTATAAGGAGGTTCGTTATGAAGTACAGCAGAGAATTATTGAAAGGAAGCACACCGCTTTTGGTTCTAAGCGTATTAAAGGACGGTGATTTATACGGCTACCGTATTATCCGTGAGCTTGAAATACGCAGTCAAAACGCCTTTGAAATGAGCGAGGGTACCCTGTATCCTATTTTGCACGCTTTTGAAAAGGAAAAGCTGCTCCAAAGCTATTGGAACGAGGTTGACGGCAGAAACAGAAAATATTACCACATTACCGATAAAGGCATAAAATATCTTGCCGAAAAAAAGGACGAGTGGAAATTATTTTCCGCCAATGTTACAAAGGTATTGGATTTTGCATAATTATGGGGTAGGCTATGAATAAAAAAGAATATATTGAAAAGGTGCTCAACCATATTTCCGGAAAGGCACAGAAATCACAGGCAGAGTATGAGCTTAGCGACCATATAGATGACAGGAAAAATTATTATATTGACTGCGGAATAGACCGGGAGCAGGCAGAGATTAAAGCAGTTGAAAAAATGGGAGACCCCGACCGTGTCGGCATAGAATTTAACCGCCTGCACCGAAATTCTGCAATGCTTTTCATAGCAGTAATTTTCAATGTTCTTTATGTATTATTGCTTTTGATCTCATTAAGTGCACGTTCAGAATTTTTTATTGTGCCACCGGCATCACTTTGGAAAACACCAGAAACAAACTCTGTCGTGTGTTTTGTTTCAACTTTGGGTGTTGCTCTTTCTCTTGCCGCCATTGCGTTTTCATATAAGTCAAAAAATAATGTAATTCTAATAATAACCGGTGTTACGCAAATTATTTCGTTTGTTGCTTTTCCAATATTTTCTATGCCTTTTGCATATACAATAGCGGGATTGATATTTTGCTTTCCATTTACAGTACAGCAGGGAGAAACTTTTTTCGGAGATTGTGCAGAAAATTTAATCTATTCGACAGTTAACGCAATTGTATTTATTTTATTGCTCTATATTCTTACATCATTTGCTTTAATAAACGGCGTAGCTTCACTTTTAGAATCAAAGAACATTATTTATTTAAAAGATAAAAAATATTCTAAACGAGATAAACAATTTAAACGATATCTTTCTTTTATAACGGTTATTTTTACTGTCGGTGTAATTGCACTTTCGGTTGAAGCCGTGTATGACAATTATAAAAATGAACAAATACAACAAAGCTTCAATGATGAATATGCAGAGGATTATTTGAAAGCACAGGACGTATTTGAAAGTATAAACTTACCTTTGTCTAAAAACGAGTCGGATAAAATTGTTAAATCTCACGTTGTTTCAAATGATGATTTACAATACTATAAAGATTTTAATACCATTGTTTTATATGATAACGATGTTAGCGCAATAGTGACAATTGCCGATGAGGACTCCGACGGCATTTTAGAAACAATGATATATGATCAAATGCTTTTTGACAATGCATATTGTAATAGCTATAATTTTGCCGATGATATAAAAATCGGCATAACCATTGATGAGTTTAAAAGCATATACTATTTTTCGGATTATAATACATACGAAGCTTATTATAACGGCTCAACAAAATTTGAAACCATAGAATTAGTAAGGTATTATCAAGAAGAAGAAATAAACTTTCTTAAACCAAAAAGTGATTATGCTGACGAAATCAGCTATACTTTTTATTTTGAGAACGGCGTTTTAACAGACAAAGATAAATTAATAGAAAAAGATGTGATAATATTTTAGTTAAAACACTATAATGTTAAAAGCAACCGCAGAAGAAAATTCTGAGGTTGCTTTTTATTACTGTTCCTCTTTAGGTAATGGAGAAATATCGGTTTTCAGCGTAATTCCTGTTTTTACTTTTTTTATTTGAGCTTTGTTTTTTATCTTGCCGTTGAAAAGTAAACCGAATATCTTTCTCACTAAAGGTTGAATAAAAAACAACTGGGAGAAAAATGCAAAAGGCAGATTAAAGCATACTAATTTAAGCCAGTTTGCAAGCAAAGTTAATACGTTGAAACCCTGATAATAAGGATAATAGAATATTGCCGCTAAAAAGCTCATAGCAGGGCACATAATTACTACCGTGCAGGTAATGATAACGGTTTCAAATATTATCGGATTTGTTTTGTGCGGGTCAAATGCAGATGAAGCCATTTTAAATGACAGCGGACTGCCTATTAAAATTTCAAGCAAATATGCAAATGCAAACTCTGTTAACACAACCGCCCAAATCGGCAGATATGTTCCAAACATATAAACTCCGCCCTGATTGTTAATTGCTTCAATTACTCCTGTGGCGTTGTTTATTTGCATAAGCGTGCTTCCGTTTACAACGTAAAGGCTGTAAAATACATAGGCGTGAACTGTGATTACAACTGTAATAAATGCAAATACCATTCTTTGAAATTGATTTTTCGGCATTAAAGTATTCCTCCGGTTCCGGCATAAAAAATACACATGCCGTACAGCACTCCAATTACAAAAACATTGTACCGTAATCAGATTTATGTGCTATGCACTACATGTGTCGTTATGCCTTATTTAT
>CAYXLH010000070.1:0-7625 GCA_964465835.1 uncultured Bacteroides sp.
CTTGCAAGAGGACTTTATGGCGTAAGCTTCATTCTCTATCCTATTCACGGCAAACTTCAGCAGCAAATGGTTGTTGAACTTGCTGAAAAGCGTGCAGACAGACTTGCTGAACAGGAAAAAATCAACGCAGCGCAGGCTATTAACAAAAGCGATGACGCTGAATAATTTTTAACTAAAATATTCGTTGATGTTTATTTAAGACGGCATAGACAAATTATTGTTTATGTCGTCTTTTTTATCAATTAACACTTTATCTATTGACAAACGTATAAAATACTAGTTTAATATAGTTATAATCTTATAAGGAGTGGTTTTATGATTACAAAAACTGGTTTACTATTAGTAATCACACTAATAGCAGGTATCATCGCACTGATATTTGCCGTTTATACTGCGGTTTATATCAATAAGAAGGATGCCGGAAATGAAAAAATGCGTGAAATTGCCGATGCCATTTCTGTGGGAGCAAGAGCATTTTTATTTTCGGAATATAAAATTCTTATTGTATTTGCCATAGTTCTATTTATTGCAATTTCATTGCTGATTAACGTGCAAACTGCGGTATGTTTCCTTATAGGTGCAGTATTTTCTACTCTTGCCGGTTATTTCGGAATGACTGTTGCTACAAAGGCAAATGTTAGAACTGCTCAGGCAGCAAAAGAGAACGGAATGAACAAATCTTTGAAAATTGCTTTCAGTGGTGGCGCAGTTATGGGTCTTTCCGTTGTAGGTCTCGGTGTTATCGGAATCGGCGCAATTTTCCTTTTTCTCACAAAAAAATACAATCTTGTAAGCAATTATTCTATGCTTAATATCCTTACCGGATTCAGCCTCGGTGCTTCTTCAATCGCACTTTTTGCACGTGTTGGCGGCGGTATTTATACAAAAGCGGCAGACGTAGGCGCAGATTTAGTAGGTAAAGTTGAAGCCGGTATTCCGGAGGACGACCCAAGAAACCCTGCAACTATTGCAGATAACGTAGGCGATAACGTAGGCGACGTAGCCGGTATGGGCGCTGATTTATTTGAATCATATGTAGGCTCTATTATTTCTGCAATCACTCTTGCATTTGCAACATTCGCAGGTGAAAGCAGAATTTCGGCAGCTATATTCCCTCTTGCTTTATGCGGCATAGGAATTATTGCTTCCATTATTGCAACCGTATTCGTTGCAAACAGTAAAAGCAGTGACCCGCAAAAGGCGTTAAATCTCGGAGAATATGCAACAACTGGAATTGTACTTATTGCTGCGGCAATACTTAGTAAAACAGTATTAACAAACTTTAAAGGCTTTTGGTGTGTAGTTGCCGGTCTTGCAGTGGGAACACTTATCGGAAAAATAACCGAAATTTACACATCAGACAAATACAAATCTGTTAAATCAATAGCCGAATCATCAAAAACAGGTGCAGCAACAAATATAATCAGCGGTTTAAGCGTTGGTATGAAATCAACTGCATTTCCTATTTTATTTATTGCGATAGGCATTTTAGTTTCATATAAATTTTATGGTCTTTATGGAATTGCTCTTGCTGCAGTCGGTATGCTTTCAACAACAGGTATGACCATTGCGGTTGACGCATACGGTCCTATTGCCGACAATGCAGGCGGTATTGCGGAAATGAGTGAACTTGAGCCGGAAGTTAGAGAAATTACCGACAAGCTTGACTCTGTTGGCAATACCACTGCCGCTATCGGTAAAGGATTTGCCATCGGTTCCGCGGCATTGACTGCCCTTGCGTTATTTGCTTCATTTGCCGAAACAACAGGCATCAGCAATAATGGTATGAGTATTCTTGACGCAAAAGTTGTTGTAGGACTTTTCATCGGTGGTATGCTCCCCTTCCTGTTCTCTGCTTTCACAATGAGCAGTGTTGGCAAGGCAGCTAATAAAATGATTGAGGAAGTTAGACGTCAATTCAGAGAAAAGCCAGGAATTCTTAAAGGCGTGGAAAAGCCCGATTATCACAGATGCGTTGCTATATCAACGAACGCAGCACTTACAGAAATGATATTGCCGGGCGTTATGGCAGTTATAACTCCATTGCTTGTCGGTTTCATTCTCGGTGTTGAATCACTCGGCGGTCTGCTTGCAGGAGCGTTAGTCAGCGGAGTAATGATGGCTATATTTATGGCAAACAGCGGCGGTGCATGGGATAATGCTAAAAAGTATATTGAAAGTATGAAAGACGGCGGTAAAGGCTCTGAAGCCCATAAAGCAGCAGTTGTCGGCGATACTGTCGGCGACCCCTTTAAAGACACATCCGGTCCATCAATCAATATTCTTATAAAGCTTATGACTATTGTAGCTCTCGTATTCTCATCATCATTTATGATGGTTAATGGCGGTAACGGAATATTTAATTTCTAATTTCACAAATTTTTAAGCCTGTGCGGATTTTACTCTGCACAGGCTTTTGTTGTACCCATTAATTATTTATCTTGGGAAACTGTGAATTATAAAGCTCATAATAGAAGCCCCTTTTATCAAGCAATTCTTTATGATTACCCTGCTCAATTATGTTTCCGTCTTTCATAACAAGAATCACATCCGCCTCTTTGATAGTGGCAAGACGGTGTGCAACAATAAATGTTGTTCTACCTTTCATAAGGCTTGCAAAAGCTTTTTGAATTTTAATTTCTGTTCTTGTATCAATTGAAGAAGTTGCTTCATCAAGAATGAGCATAGGCGGTTTACATAGCATAATACGGGTAATACAGAGAAGCTGTTTCTGACCCTGTGAAAGAGAACCGCCGTCCTCGCCGATAACAGTTTCGTAGCCATTTGGCAATCGTTTGATAAAAGAATGAGAATACGCCTTTTTAGCAGCTTCAATTATTTCTTCTTCGCTTGAATCAGGAGCACCCATTACTATATTATCCCTTATTGTACCAGATTTCAGCCAAGTATCCTGTAATACCATACCGAAATTTTCACGCAGCGATTTTCTTGTAATATCCTGATAATCTTTACGATCAAGCACAATATGTCCAGAAATCGGCTCGTAGAAACGCATAAGCAAATTAATGAGAGTTGTTTTTCCACACCCTGTAGGTCCCACGATTGCCACACGTTGACCGGGATGTACGCTAAGGTTAAAATTCTCAATAAGTTTTTTATTTTCCGTGTAGGAGAAATTAATCTGTTTAAGTTCAAGCTTGCCCTCTGCATTTCTTATTTCAACCGCTCCAGGCTTATCGTCGGGAACGCTTTCTTCTTCAATCAGTTCGAACAACCTGCCTGCACAAGCCATGGCATTTTGCAGTTCGGTAACTACGCCGCTGATTTCGTTAAAAGGCTTTGTGTACTGATTAGCATATGACAAAAAGCAGGTTAGAATGCCGACTGTAATTTCTGCCTGATTTGTTTTTACTGCCAGTAATGCACCGAAAAGTGCAACGCATGCATATACAATGCTGTTAACAAAACGTGTTGCCGGATTAGTTATTGATGAATAAAAAATTGCTTTAAGAGAGTATTTTTGAAGCCTGTCATTAATCTCCGAGAATTTAACTTTATTATCCTCCTGCATTGAATATGCGTCAACCGTTTTCTGATTTCCTATCATTTCATCAATGAATGAGGTTTGTTCTCCTCTTGTTTCGCTTTGTAGCTTAAACATTTTAAAAGTTTTCTTAGCAATAAAGTTTGCTATTATAAAGGAAAGCGGAGTTACAACCACAACTACTATGGTTATCCATACATTAATTGAAAACATAAAAGCAAGAGTGCCGATAATCGTTACAACACCTGTAAAAAACTGGGTAAATCCCATAAGTAAACCATCGGCGAACTGGTCAACATCTGCAATAACCCTGCTGACTATCTCACCTGTCGGATGAGAGTCAATATACGAAACCGGCAGACGTTCAATTTTTGAAAATGCTCTGTCGCGCATATCTCTTACAACATTAAATGTAATCTTATTATTCAGTACATTCATTATCCATTGGCTCAGTGCAACAACGGCAATTATAACTGCAACCTGTATTAATATAGGCACAATACCATTTAAATTGACAAGTCCTTTACCGAGTATAAAATCAATCGCTCTGCCAATTAAAACAGGAATATATAGACTGCCAGCAACACTTACTACCGCAAGTATCATTGAAAATAACAAAAATATTTTGTATCTGCCGACATAGGAAGATACTTTTTTCAAAATAGTCTTACTTTTCATTGTTGTCCTCCTTTTCAAACTGTGACTCATAAATCTCTCTGTAAATTTCACAATTTTTAAGAAGTTCACTGTTGGTTCCCATACCAACGCATTTTCCGTCATCAAGCACAATAATTTTATCTGCGTTTAATATGGACGAGCAGCGCTGGCTTACAATAAACAAAGTAGGATTATAATCAAGGGATAATATTGATTCTCTCAGCGCTTTTTCAGTTGCAAAATCAAGAGCCGAGGAACTGTCATCAAGGACGATTATCTCAGGCTTACCAACCAGCGCTCTTGCTATTGAAAGCCTTTGTTTCTGACCGCCGGAAAGATTTGCACCGTTTTGCTCTATTCTCGTATCAAGTCCGTCTTTTTCATAAACAGAATCATATATCTGTGCAATTTTCAGTGCTTGATTGATTTCATTGTCCGAAGCGTTCTTTTTGCCCCATTTAATGTTATCTCTTACAGTGCCGCTGAAAAGCACGCTTTTTTGCATAACAAAGCCGATTTTTGAGCGAAGTTTTGCTTTATCAAGTGATTTTACATCACGTCCGTTTACAGTTACTCTGCCGGTTGAGGCGTCATAATAATGCGCAATCAGGTTAACAAGAGAAGATTTACCGCTGCCGGTAGGACCGATTATACCTATCACTTCTCCCCTATCAGCTGAAAAAGAAATGCCGTTAAGGGAATTTTCCCCTGCATTTTTATATGTCAGTGAAACATTTTCAAAACAAACAGCGTTATTATTATAAACTTTTTCATCATCAACACTTTCCAGTTTTGAATCTATTTCAAGAATATCTGCAATTCTTCCGCCAGAAGCAAAGCCCTTTGTTACCGATACAATCAAATTAGCAAACTTAACAAGCTCTACTAGTATCTGGCTCATATAATTATACAACGCTACAACCTGTCCCTGCGTAAGACTACCTGCATTAACTCTTATTGCACCTGAATAAATAAGCAAAACTATTCCGAGATTAATAACAATAAAAGTAAAAGGATTCATTAGTGCAGATATTCTGCCAACGCTCTTTTGAAGATGAGCAAGATGATTATTTTTTTCGGTAAATTTTATATATTCACGTTCTTCTTCTGTAAACGCTCTTATTACTCTTGCGCCTGTAAGATTTTCTCTTGTAAGGCTTGTAACGGCGTCAAGAGTATTTTGTACGTTTTTATACATAGGTACAGTGCTTTTCATAATAACACCAATTATAGTGCTCAGCAAAGCTACCACACCAATAAAGATCAATCCGGCTCTAACATCAATAGCAAGCGCCATTATCATTGCACCTGTAACTATAAACGGCGAACGCAAAAAAAGGCGAAGCACCATATTTACACCGTTTTGCGCCTGATTAACGTCTGTTGTTAATCTTGTTATAAGAGTTGAAGAGCCGATTCTGTCAAGCTCATTAAATGAAAATGACTGAATTTTTGAAAAGAGAGAGTATCTCAGTTCAGAGGCAAATCCCGTTGCTGCTTTTGCCGCAAAATACTGTGCAGTTATTGCGGCAACCATTCCTACTATTGCAAGAATAACAAGCACGGCGGTACGTGTAAAAATGAAGCGAGTGTCCCCTGTTTCTATGCCGTCGTCTATAATTGAAGCCACTACAAGAGGTACAATCAATTCAAATGTTGCCTCAAGCATTTTAAACAGCGGAGCGAATATTGATTCCATTTTATAATTTTTCAAATATACAAGTAATTTTTTCATAACAATACCCATAAACTGTTTTTTTACATTATATAACAAATTAATATTATGTCAACAAATTATAAATTTTATATGTCAACAAATTATAAATTTTACTTTTACTATTGCAATCTGATTAGCAGGTGCTATAATAGAGAAAAAATTTATAAGGGTGGATAAGTATGGAACAAAAACCTATCACTGCGATTATTGTAGGAGCAGGCCACAGAGCATTCGTTTACAGTGAGCTTGCAAAAAAAAATCCCGATATGTTAAAAATTGTCGGCGTTGCAGACCCCAATCCCGTTAGACGTAAAAAAGCTATGGAATATTTTGGCTTCGGCGAGGATATGTGCTTTGAATCTGCACAAGAGCTTGCAAAAAAAGGAAAGCTTGCAGACACTATAATTAACGGAACTATGGACGAACAGCACATTGAAACTTCTGTTCCTCTCCTTAACTGCGGATATGATATGCTTCTTGAAAAGCCCTTTGCAGTAAATGAACAGGATATGAGAGAACTTGTTGACTGTGCAAGAAAAAATAATTCTAAGGTTATGATATGCCACGTTCTCAGATATACTCCTTTTTATTACAGTATCAAGGAGAGAATTGCGAACGGAGAAATTGGCGATATTATCAATATCCAAACCACCGAGCACGTCAGTTATCACCACCTTTCCACATCATATATAAGGGGTAAATGGGCAAATTCCGATAAATGCCATACTACAATGCTCCTTGCAAAATGCTGCCACGATATTGATTTGATGATGTGGTTTATGAGTGAAACAAAGCCTACACAGATTTCTTCATTCGGCGGTAAATATCAGTTCAGACCGGAAAATGCGCCAAAGAATGCCGGCACAATTTGCATGAAAGACTGTCCTCTTGTTGACACATGCGTTTATTCCACAAAAAGACTATATATAGACCACCCGGACAGATGGTCATTCTATGTTTGGGACGCACTTGAGGGCATTGAAAATCCAACAATAGACGATAAAATTGCGCTTATGAAAAGTGATTCGCCTTACGCAAGATGTATTTATAAATGTGACAATAATGTAGTTGACCATCAGTCTGTTCTTGTTAATTTTGCATCCGGCGCAACAGGAACGCATAATATGGTAGGCGGTTCTTCCGAACCAAGAAGAAATATACATATCATCGGAACTAAAGGCGAAATATTCGGTAATTTTGAGGAATCTAAATTTACAGTGCTTAAAATTAACCCCTCCCCTGACGCTCATAATGAAGAATGTGACGTTGAAGAGGTTGACCTTAATGTTAAGGGTGATATGGTCGGCGCTTACGGCGGACACGGTGGAGGCGACGAAAGACTTGCGGCTGATTTTGTAAAGTTCATCAGGGGAGAAAATCCAAGCCTTGCCTGCACTTCTATTTTTGACTCCGTTGCAGGTCATTTATGCGTATACCTTGCCGATAAATCAAGAGAAAACGGCGGCGCACCTGAAAAAGTTGAATTATAATAAAAAAATCTTTGACAAAACAACATTGATGTGTTAACATATCAATGTTGTAAATAAGCGGAAGTGGCGGAATGGCAGACGCGCTAGATTCAGGTAATGCCACCTCTGTGAAAGTAATAATTTCAGCGTTTGCTGTTATTATAAATCGTGGATTAAGCAAATCGCTCCACCTCGGTCGTCCTCACCGTGTAAAATGTAGAGGACAAAAATTAAATATGCGGAAGTGGCGGAATGGCAGACGCGCTAGATTCAGGTT
>CAYXLH010000070.1:7635-9529 GCA_964465835.1 uncultured Bacteroides sp.
GGTTCAAGTCCCGTCACTCCGACCATAAAAATGTATGGCGCAAGGCTCTGACTTGCGCCATACACATACGCGGCTGTAGTTCATCGGTAGAATGCAAGCTTCCCAAGCTTGACAGGTGGGTTCGACTCCCATCAGCCGCTCCACAAAAAGAGCTGTCTCACAATTCAGTGATACAGCTCTTTTTTATATATTTAATGAAAATATTTATCATACATAATATTTTTAAATTTATCTACAGCTATATTTTATTCATTAATCAGTCCCAAATTCCGGTAGTACTGTTTGCAGTTTTTCGTTGTTAAGTAACACTTCGGCACGCCAAATACCGTTAAGTTGATTACAGACGTATTTGCCGCTATATTTAGACACTATATTATTAATAATGCTTGTTCCGTTTCCGTGCTCAGTTGATTTTTTATTATTATGTTTGGATTGAGAACTGTCAAATTTATTTTCTGTTTTAATCAATAGTTTTTCGTTATTGATTTCTATAAGAACTTTGCAATATTTGCCATCAGAAAAAGATGAAACTGCATTCAGTGCATTATCAATTATATTATGTAATAATCTGCACAAATCATAATCATCAACAAGAACGGCACAACCTTCATCAATTTCAATATCCAGCTTAATATTATTTTTTTCAGCTTGCCGTTGTTTTATGTATAAAACAATATTGATTGTTTCGTTTGAACAAACGGAAAATCCTGCAAGACCCATTAAATCCTCATTTGTGTTTGATAGTATATTGAGCGCTTTTTCCGGCTTGTCTATTTCAATAAATCCTTTAGCAGTTGTGACAATATTTGAAAAATCGTGTTTAATTTTTCTAAACTCCTGCTTTTCACGTTTGAGCATCAGCATCTGATTATAGTCCATAGAGTTTTTTAAAATTGTTTGCTCTTTTAGTATATTATCTTCTTCAATTTTTTCAAAATGGTCAACAATAAATATTATAGAAAAATCAATGATTAGAGATAGCATTGTCATCAATATAATGTAAAAATTCAAATTGCTTCCATCTGTAAAAGTATGATCTGAATTTGAAACTACTGAAAAAGAGTATGACAGTGACCAAGAGCTAAAAATATGGGTTACCGGAAATAAAAAAATCAGTATATTTTTCTTCTTGTAATTAAATGATTTATGCGTTTTTAATTTAATATATTTTAAAAGTGCCACAAATATAAATGAAAATGGAAATACAAAAATAATATTGCTGAAAAAAATTAATAGAGAAACCTTGGACTGCGATAAAATCGAAGCAGCACTTTTACCAAAAATCAGCGCTGCTGCGATTGAATGAGCAAGAGCTGACAGCATATAATTTACTAAACTCAGCAAGGATGCTAAAAACTTTTGAAAGACGGTTCCTTTTGTCACAAAACATAAAGCAGCAAATACTATAACATAGTAAAATATTGATACAAGAAGTTCAACAACAGTTCCGACTTCTAGCGGAATGAGTAAAGTTAAATAAGAATAAAGCATACTGGAACCTACAACCGAAAAAAACGTAATCGGCGTATTATATTTGTTTTCCAATATGGTATGCGAAGTGTTGAATGCAATCAGTGCTCTTACTAAGTGAAGCAGAAAAGTCCAGGGAAAAAAGTGTGTTAAATCTACAGTAATCATATTTTAGTCCTTACAAATTTTGAATATAGTATTTATAGATTTCAATTATTTTATTATATTTTTTAGGAGGAATTGGTATAAATTCAGCAGAATCAATAAGAAATTTGTATGGTTCATAGGATGTTATATGATTCATATTTACCATATAGCATTTATGACAGCGTAAAAAGTTTGGTGGTAAGGATTTTGCATATTCTTTAAGCGTTGAGTATATAGTGATATTGGCATATTTTTTAAAATGAAGAGTAATATTATT
>CAYXLH010000071.1:0-9514 GCA_964465835.1 uncultured Bacteroides sp.
AAGACAGAATTGCTGCTTTCCGTGAAATGATTTGTTCAGACACCGTTGAAGAAATAGAAGCAGCTCTTGAAAAGATTCTTCCTTATCAGCAGGGTGACTTTGAGGCTCTTTATGAAGCACTTGAGGGCTGTCCTGTAACAATCCGTTTCCTTGACCCGCCTCTTCATGAATTTGTTCCTACCGAAGAGGATGATATTAAGAAGCTTGCAGATGCACAGGGCAAGTCAGTTGAAGATATCAAAGCTATCATCGCTTCTCTTCACGAGTTCAACCCAATGATGGGTCACCGCGGACTTCGTCTTGCAGTTACTTATCCTGAAATTGCTAAGATGCAGACAAAGGCAGTTATCCGTGCTGCAATCAATGTTCAGAAAGCACATCCTGATTGGACAGTTGCTCCTGAAATTATGATTCCTCTTGCTTGTGATACTAAGGAACTCAAGTATGTTAAGGATATGGTTGTTAAGACTGCTGATGCAGAAATCGCTGCAGCAGGCGTTGAAATGAAGTACGAAGTTGGTACTATGATTGAAATTCCTCGTGCCGCTCTTACAGCAGATGAGATTGCTAAGGAAGCAGAATTCTTCTGCTTTGGTACAAACGACCTTACACAGATGACTTACGGTTTCTCACGTGACGATGCCGGCAAGTTCCTTAACGCTTACTACGACGTTAAGATTTTTGAAAACGATCCGTTTGCAAAACTTGACCAGGTAGGCGTTGGCCAGCTTATGAAGATGGCTGTTAAGAACGGTAAGGCTACTCGTCCTGAACTTCACTGCGGTATTTGTGGTGAGCACGGCGGAGATCCTTCATCTGTTGAGTTCTGCCACGAAATCGGTCTTGATTATGTATCATGTTCACCGTTCAGAGTTCCGATTGCACGTCTTGCAGCAGCACAGGCAGCAATTAAGGACAACAAATAATTTAATAACATTGTAAAATGTATCATAGGCTGTTTCACGAAAGTGAAGCAGCCTTATTTTTTAGTGAAAAATTTTTAATTTTGACTATCTTTTTTTGCACTTTAATCGTTATACATAGCAGAAAGGGTTGAAATTTTAACTTCTGATAATGTGAAAGGAGGATTTTGTGCACAGTGATTTTCTGTTAATTAAAAAAATGAAACAAGGCGATGATAATGCACTTGATTTATTTGTACGCAAATATTATCGGGAAATTTTAAACTATTGTTTTTATCATTGCGCTGATAAAACGTATGCAGAGGATTTGACGCAGGAAACCTTTGTGCGTTTTTTTGCAAAATTGTCCGGCTATCATTACAGAGGGAAAACATTGAATTACTTATATACAATAGCCGGCAACTTGTGTAAAGATTATTTTAAAAAAATAAAAGAGATACCTATGGAAGAAAATGAGCCGGCAGTGGGAAACCAAACGGAAGATACTTTGAATAGAATTGTGTTAGAACAGGCTTTAAACCAATTACCGGACAATTTAAGAGAGGTAATTATACTTTATTATTTTCAGGAGTTGAAGCTTGCGGAGATTGCTGACACGTTACAAATAGGGCTTCCTCTTGTAAAATATCGTTTGCGTCAGGCAAAAATTCAGTTGGAGGAAATTTTGATTAAGGAGGAATATGATGAATCCGGAAGAAAGAATGAAGATTTATAAGAAATCTATGCAAGTTAAACCCAAAGAAGAGAAAATACAGCAAACAATCCGTAAATCAAAAAACGCCTTTCTTACGGCAGAACAGGACAGGATAATTTCTTATCATGAATTCTTATGGTCTCAGCTTCGTTTCATTAAAAAAAGATGGTGGTTTTTTCAATTTGTGGTTTTAGCGGCGCTGTGGTTTTTTCTAAGTTTTATTCACGATGAAATATATGTTAAAAGAAGTATGGGCGTAATGGCGTCGTTATTTGTAATCCTCATTATTCCCGAATTGTGGAAAAACAGGTCGTGTCAATGTATGGAAATAGAAGCAGCTTCTTATTATTCACTCAAACAGGTATATGCGGCACGAATGCTGTTATTTGGCGTTACGGATATTTTTTTAATAACTTTGTTTTTAGGGATTGCTTCGGCAAGACTTCACTTTGAATTATCTGAATTAGTTATTCAATTTCTTTTTCCCCTTTGTATAACTGCCTGTATCTGTTTTGGGGTTTTATGCAGTAAGCATTCTTTCGGTGAAGCAGCCGCAATTATTATGTGTGTTATATGGAGTGCGCTGTGGCTTTTTATTGTCTTGAATGAAAAAATATATGCAATGGTCACCGTTCCCATTTGGTCAGCTTTACTGGGAGCAGCAATACTTTTTCTTATTTTTACCGTATGCCGTATTTTAAAGAATTGTAATCAATATCTGGAGGTGTTAAATGATGGAATTAGAACTTGATGATTTAACAAAAAAGTTTGGAGATTTTACGGCTGTAAACCGTATGAACCTTACTATGACAAACGGTGTGTATGGCCTTTTAGGCGTAAACGGAGCAGGAAAAACAACTCTGATGCGAATGCTGTGTACATTACTGAAACCCACAAGCGGAACCATACGGTGCGATGGAAAAGACATTTTCACTATGGACAGCGAATACCGCAAATTATTGGGATATCTGCCCCAGGAATTTGGGTTTTATCCCGAATTTACCGTGAAAGATTATTTAATTTATATTGCAGCTTTAAAAGGAATCAGTTCGGTCATTGCCAAGAAAAGAGTTAAGGAACTGATTGATAAAGTCGGTCTTTCTAAGGCGGCAAATAAGAAAATGAAAAAATTATCCGGGGGTATGAAACGCAGAGCCGGAATCGCACAGGCTATGCTGAATGATCCAAAGATTCTGATACTTGATGAACCGACGGCAGGGCTTGACCCCAATGAAAGAATCAGATTTCGTAACCTAATTAGTGAAATTTCAGAAGACCGGCTGGTGCTGCTGTCAACACATATTGTTTCTGATATTGAGTATATTGCTAGTGAAATTTTGCTGATGAAAGACGGAAAACTTACACACAAAGGAACTGCAGACGAAATAATAAATTCTATGCCTCAAACAGTTTGGGAATGTCTTGTGGAAAAGGATATGGTATTTGATTTTACAGAAAAGTATAAAATATCAAATATAAAGGCTAAAGAAAATGGGATTATGCTGCGAATTATTTCTGAAGAGAGGCCGTCAATAAATGCCCGATGTGTACAGGCCACATTGGAGGACGTATTTTTATACTATTTTGGAGAGAAAGCAGGCGATGAAAATGCTGCGTTTTGAGATAAAGAAAGTTTTTTCTAAAACTAAAAACAGGATAACAATTATAGTTTTGCTTACGATACTTATTGCCACCAGTATCTTAACGATTAACAGAGTTGAATATATTGACGAAAGTGGAAATCAATCAACAGGTATTTCAGCCGCTAAAAGCCTAAGAGAAGCTAAAAACGAGTGGTCAGGTTACCTTACAGATGATGTGTTTCAAAGCGTTTTTGAAAAAAACAGAAGTATTAATAATTCTAATGAAACATCAAAAGAATCCATTGAGGAGGAAAACAAGAAATTTGCAAAAAAGCAGGGATTTTCAACAATCAGAGAGGTCATCAATAATGCGTTCAGCGAATACAGAGATTACAACGATTATGCTATTGACAATATCTCTGATGATGAAACTAAAACTATCTATGAAAGAAGAATTTCTGCATTAAAAAAATATCTCAATTCCGGCGAAGAAACATTTACTCAAAAAGAAAAAAGTTTTCTGATTGAGCAATATGAAAGTTTGCAAACGCCCTTTTATTATGAATATACAGACGGTTGGTCCGCTTTACTGCAAAATATATCAACATTTATACTTATTTTGGCATTGGTGATAGGATTTTTTGTGTCCGGAATATTTTCAGATGAATTTAAGACAAAAGCGGATTCTGTTTTTTTCTCAACCAAATACGGAAGAAATAAAGGCGTTTTATCAAAAATAGGAGCAGGGCTTACGATTGTTTCAGTTTTTTATGCAGTTTTTGTATTTTTATATACGTTTATTGTCCTTTCGGTGCTGGGGACAGATGGCGCAAACTGTCCGATTCAGCTGGATTTGTGGAGAAGCGTATATAACATAACGTTTTTACAGGCATATTTGCTGATTGTTGCAGGCGGCTATATTGGTACATTGTTTGCTTCTATACTATCAATGCTGGCTTCGGCTTTAACACATTCCACCCCAACTGCAATTATTGTACCTTTCATCATATTATGTGCATTTCCGTTTTTAAGCAGAATTATTACTTTGCCGGATTTATGCTCTTTCTTCCCTGATCAGTTATTAGAAATTTATTTGGATATCAAGGAAGCAGGACTTGTAACATTGGGCGGCAAAGTAACAACAACAGCAACTGTTATTGTCCCTGTGTATGCTGTGATATGCCTGATTCTTGAACCGGTACTGTATAAGGTTTACCAAAAGACGGAGATAAAATAACTGAATGTTTATCAAAAATTCAAAAAAAACAGCTAACTAACAAAACCGCCTGTTAAAAGGCGGTTTTGCTGTTAATCTATTTATTTTATTTGTTTTTATTGTTAAAGAGTTTTTTATCTATGCTTCTCTTAATTATTACGTAATACAGTATAGTTCCTAAAACAAGCATTACTCCCAATTCACCCAAAGCCACAAGACCGCCCTGTAAAAGGAAGTCGGCGAAAATAAAATCTCCGTCAATGAAAAATGTTTCAATTTCCCATCCCACAACTGCACCGTTGAAAAGTGCAGGCATAAGCATAGCCGGCAGAGGATATGTTTTAATTTTTACATTGCGCAGCAGGTAAATGCATACCGTTGCACCAAGTGTGGCAAGGGAACCGAAAATCATATCAAGAGGAAGCCCCGAGCCGATGTTGTACAGGTTTGAAATAACACAGCCCAGCGTAAGCCCCGGTATGGCGGCAGGTGTAAACAGTGCAAAGATGTTCAGCGCTTCCGACACTCTGAACTGTACCGCAGCGGAAGTTGTTCCGGGCAGAAGTAAGTTCTGTGAGTAGGTCAAAGCGGCATACATTGCGGCAATGATAGCCGTCTGCACAATGAATAATACCTTTTTGTTCATAATTCAATTTTCTCCTTAGTTTTGTTTTTAGAAGTTCCGCATAGCGAAACTGGTCAGGATGTTGCGAACTGACAAAAGGTATTATAATTCATTGCTGTGCAAAATGCAATATTTTTATATAGTGTTTTTTATATATTCACAATACAAACCGAGGATATCAATATCTGTTTTATCATACACCATTCGTGCACCCACGGTATCTTCAATTTCGTTGAAAACGATTTTTCCGTTGTTGAAAACAAAATCTATTCCGTAATAGTCGCCGTTCAGCAGAGAAATAATTTTGCCGATTTGCGCCTTTTCGCCTTCGCTTAATTCGTAGGGCACTGCATTTCCGCCTAGGCAGTAGTTAGAGCGGAAATCTGTTTTGCTAACCCGCAGAACAGAGGTTATAATCTCACCGCCTATTACCCAGACACGCAGGTCACGTCCTAAATCAGAGGCAGGTTTCTGACAGACGAATCTTTCGTCATACTCGGATTTGTCATAGCACATAATAACGCCCTGTCCCCCGTGACCGTCAACAGGCTTTTTAACAAAGGGGGGTATGCAGTATCGTGTGGGCATAATCTCTACTGCGTTTTCTTCCATAAAATCATAGCATCTCTGCTTGTTGTTGGCGAGCTTTGAAAAAGAGGAGGGATTAAATACCCTTATCCCGTGCCGTTCAAATTTTTCGGCAATTCTGTAATTGTTGGTTCTGTTTATAACATAGGCTGCATCGCCGTCAAAGTCGGGCGTAACAAGCTGTGCACCTAAAGCAAAAGTGATTTTGTTTACTGCAAATTCATTGCGCTTTGCTTCTTCAGGATTGTATATAAGAACAGGTTTCATATCTTACACCTTATAGTTTCAAAAATCAGCGGAGCAACGTCAATGCCCACCGTATTCATCAGATTTATAATGTGAGCATTTGAATTTACCTCGCACACACTGCCGTCCTCCAACATATCAACTCCGCCAAAGGTTAAACCTAATTTTTCGCAGGCTTTAACGGCTGTTTCAATTTCTGTTTTTGTTGGCGAGTAGGGAACAGCCGTACCGCCGTTCGTTATATTTGAGCGAAAATCGTTTTTGTTTTCACGGAGCATTGCGGCTGCGCACTGTCCATTTATAATCTCTATACGTCTGTCCCTGCCTTTTGATTCGGCAATAAATTTCTGAAGCAAAAACGGTTTGCCGTTAATATGATTTTTTATTTCTTCTTTCGTATTGCAGAGGTAAACCTGCTCGCCGAAAGAGCCGTAACATTCCTTAAATACAATGGGGAGTCCTAATTTTTCAACTGCGCTGTCAATGAATTCACTGTAATCACATTCAAAAAAAGACAGAGGCGCAATTATGGTTTCCGGTTGGGGAACAATGCTTTCAAGAGCGAGATATGTTTTTGCCTTGTTGTCGCAAAGCTCTATGGACGAGGCGGAGTTGAATACATGAACACCCCTGTTTTCAATCATTTTTGCCGCATTCACATCCTTATCCCAAAACAAAACAAAAGCCGGTTTTTCCCTGTTGAAAATAATTTGCTGATTTGTTACAATTTTCAGCGTAATATCACATTTTTTTGCACTTTTTACAAGGTGATTGTGCAATTCGTCATACTTTTCGCCTTTCAAATAATGGTTAATCACTAAAAATCCTGTCATTTTTTGCCCTCCGTTTGATTTATTGTATCACTGTGCCTTGCTTTTTTCAATAAACTATTGTAAAATACATAGTTGTATTATAATTTATATATAAGGAGCAGGATTATGACGGAATACAAATTAAAGTATGGATGCAACCCTAATCAAAATCCCGCCCGTATCCATATGGACGGCAAAGAACTTCCCTTTGAAGTGCTCAACGGTGCGGCAGGATATATTAATCTTCTTGACGCATTTAATTCCTGGCAGCTTGTTAAGGAGCTTAAAGAGGCAACCGGTCTTGCAAGTGCAGCATCATTTAAGCACGTTTCACCGGCAGGCGCCGCAGTTGCACGTCCTCTTGACGAAGTTGACAGAAAAGTTTGTATGGTTCCCGATGGATTGGAGCTTTCACCTATCGCACAGGCTTACGTCCGTGCAAGAAGCTGTGACCGTCAGTCTTCTTTCGGCGATTTTGCAGCTCTGTCCGATGTGTGCGACGAGTCTGTTGCAAAGTTTCTGCAAAAGGAAGTGTCCGACGGCATAATTGCTCCCGGATATACCGACGAGGCGTTGGAAATTCTTAAATCAAAGCGCAGAGGTAATTTCCTTATCATAAAAATTAATCCCGATTATGTTCCCGATGAAATGGAAACAAAGCAGGTTTTCGGCATTAAGTTTGAGCAAAAGCGCAACAATGCAAAAATCACTATGGGTTTATTTGACGATATGCCCACAAAAGTTAAGGATATTCCTGAAATAGCAAAAATTGATTTGCTCATTTCTATGATTACTCTTAAATATACACAGTCAAACTCAGTGGTTTATGCCCAGGGCGGACAAACTCTTGGCGTAGGCGCCGGTCAGCAGTCAAGAATACTTTGTACCCGTATGGCAGGCAGCAAGGCTGATATGTTCTGGCTTAGAAGAAATGAAAAGGTAATCAATCTTCCGTTCATTGATGGTGTGCGTAAATGTGACGCAGACAACGCTATTGACCTTTACATTTCGGATGATTATGAGGAGCTTCTTAAAGACGGCGTATGGCAGAGATATTTTACAGAATGTCCCCAGCCTTTCACCGCAGAGGAAAAATCACAGTGGCACAGCAAAATGGATAATGTTGCTCTCGGTTCTGATGCCTTCTTCCCATTTGAGGATAATATTGAACGTGCCGTTAAATCAGGCGTTAAATATATTGCACAGCCCGGAGGTTCCGTCAGAGATGCAAATGTTATTGAATGCTGCGATAGTTATGGCATATCAATGGCCATGACAGGCATCAGACTTTTCCATCATTAATGTAAACAAATAACCTTAAAAAGGAGAATAAATTATTATGGTAAGAGCAATAGTCGGCGCCAACTGGGGCGACGAAGGCAAGGGTAAAATCACAGATATGTTCGCCGAAAAAAGTGATATTGTTGTTCGTTTTCAGGGCGGAGCAAACGCAGGCCATACCATTATCAACGAGCATGGCAGATTTGCGCTTCACCTTATGCCGTCAGGCGTATGCTACGACCATACAACCTGTATCATCGGCAACGGCGTTGCACTTGATATCAACAAATTTATCAAAGAGCTGGAAGAGGTAAAAGCAGCAGGGCTTAATCCACATTTGCTTGTCTCAGAAAGAGCGCAGATTCTTATGCCGTATCATATTCTGCTTGATGAATATGAGGAGGAGCGTCTGGGCAAAAATGCTTTCGGTTCAACAAAAAGCGGAATTGCTCCGTTTTTCTCCGATAAATATTCAAAAATCGGTATTCAGGTTAACGAACTCTTTGATGATGAGGTTTTGAGAGCAAAGCTTAAAAATATCTGCACCCTTAAAAATCTCACTCTTAAATATGTATATAATAAACCTTTGCTTGATGAGGATGAACTTTTTGAAACCTGTATGGAGTACAAGGAAAAGATTAAGCCTTATGTGTGTGATACTCACAAATACCTTGCCGATGCTATGAAAGATGGCAAGAATATTCTTCTTGAGGGTCAGTTAGGTACTCTTAAAGACCCGGATTTTGGCATTTATCCTATGGTTACTTCATCATCAACTCTTGCCGGATATGGCGCAGTTGGTGCAGGCATTCCACCTCATAAAATTGAAGATATCGTTGTTGTTACAAAAGCTTACTCTTCTGCGGTTGGCGCAGGCGAGTTTGTATCGGAGATTTTCGGCGACGAGGCGCAGGAACTTCGTATCCACGGCGGTGACAAGGGAGAATTTGGTGCTACTACCGGCAGACCTCGCCGTGTCGGTTGGTTTGACTGCGTTGCTTCACGCTACGGTATTGAGTGTCAGGGAGCAACCCAGGTAGTTATGACTGCTCTTGACTGCCTTTCATATCTTGAAGAAATCAAGGTTTGCGTAGGCTATGAGATTGACGGCGAAATTACAAAGGATTTCCCGACAACGCCTGTTTTGAAAAAATGCAATCCGGTTCTTAAAACACTTAAAGGATGGCACTGTGATATACGCGGTATAAAAGAATATGACAAACTTCCACCTGAGGCAAAAGCATATGTTGAGTTTATTGAAAATGAACTTCAGCATCCAATCACAATGGTTTCAAACGGTCCCGAAAGAGAAGCAATCATCTACCGCAATAAATAATTTTTATAAAAAAGACCGGCAGGACTTAACTTCTGCTGGCCTTTTCAATATGTCCATACGGAAAAACTGAAATTTTTTATAAACATTGTTTATTCTTTCGTTTCGTCACCTTTCTCACTATCGGTTTGGGAGGGAGTACTTGGGGACGGAATGGCGGAGATTATGCATATGAAGCCGGCAAAGGCAACGATGCAGGCAAGTATTATCAAA
>CAYXLH010000072.1:0-8920 GCA_964465835.1 uncultured Bacteroides sp.
CAGCACATTGACCAGATCGGCGGAGACGACGACTAGTAAGTCTTTCTGAACTTCACAAAGCAGTGACAATTTTAAATGTCATTGTTAGTTTTACTGATATACAGCGAATGAATATATATTGATAGGATACGCGTCTTATTGATGATCCGACCTCAACCGGACGGCTGACTGTTTAACAAGGGCGGTCAGCTGTGAAATATATTCGTTATGCTTACAGCCGCAAACCCGGCTTTAAACATATATTTCAAGTTACAAAAAAGTCCTCCCCGGTTATCGGGGAGGCATTTTTTTATAAAAGGCATTTTATTTTGCGTTGTAATATTATATAATGTATTTGTGGTGACAGGATATGCTTTACGATTACTTGAAACAATTTGATAATGCTGCTGTTGCATTTTCCGGCGGAGTTGATTCGGCGTATCTGCTCTTTGCCGCTGCAAAATGCATACCAAAGGTTGAGGCTTTTTTTATTAAAACTGCTTTTCAGCCGGATTTTGAATTTAATGATGCAAAAAGAGTGTGCGATTATCTGGGTGTTAAGCTTAACGAAATTAAATTTGATATACTTAAAAATGAAAAGGTGTGCTCTAATCCCGAAAACAGGTGCTATTACTGCAAGAAAGAAATTTTTTCTCATATTATATCAGCTGCCGAAAGCATGGGATTTACAAATTTTTTTGACGGCACAAATGCCGATGATGACATTACCGACCGTCCGGGTTATATTGCTTTGCAGGAAATGGGGATTATTTCGCCACTGAAAATCTGCTCTGTTACAAAGGCGGATATACGCCGCCTGGCAAAGGAAAATGGTATTGACGTTTGGGATAAACCGTCTTATGCCTGTATTGCCACACGCATTCCTCACGGTACGCACATCAGTGATGAAATATTGAATATCACGCAGCATGCGGAAAATAAACTTTTTGATATGGGATTTCGTGATTTTAGAATAAGATACCGTGACGGTTCGGCAGTTATACAAATTAAGAAAGACGATTTTGATAAATTATTAAGCCGCAGGGAGAATATATACAACGAACTTTCATCCTATTATAACGGTGTGTTTCTTGACCTAAAGGCGAGGTGACAGTATGGACAGTAAAAATCTTAAGGATATTTTAAACAAGGTTTCACTAGGCGAACTTACTGCCGACGAGGCTGCGCAGCAAATTAAAATTAAGCCCTATGTGGATTTGGGTTATGCAAAGGCAGACACTCATCGTTCACTGCGTCACGGAGTATGCGAAGTGATTTACGGCGAGGGAAAAACCGCCCGTCAGATTTGTTCAATAGTAAAAGCGTTGATGGATAACGGCGAAAAAACCGTGCTGATTACACGTGTTGACAAGGACAAGGCGGAGGAAATCGGCGGCGAAATACATATTGATTATGACGAAATTTCACGTACGGCGTTGGCAGGGGAAAAGCCCGACATAACAGGAAAAGGCAAAATTGTTGTTGCCTGCGCCGGCACCAGTGATCTTTACTGTGCCGAGGAGGCGGCTGTAACGGCGGAAGCTTTCGGCAATGAGGTTATAAGGCTTTACGATGTAGGCGTTGCCGGTATTCATCGCCTTATGGACAAAACCGAAGAAATAATGAAAGCAAAAGCTATAATCGCCGTGGCAGGTATGGAGGGTGCGCTGGCAAGTGTTATCGGCGGACTTGCCTCCTGTCCTGTTATAGCTGTGCCCACAAGCGTAGGCTACGGTGCAAATTTTGGTGGACTCTCCGCTTTATTGGCGATGCTTAATTCCTGTGCCAGCAATGTCAGCGTTGTTAATATTGACAACGGATTCAGCGCAGGATATATTGCAAATATAATAAATCATCAGGAGTAATAATGAAAGTAGTTTATTTTGAATGCGATATGGGTGCGGCAGGCGATATGCTCTGTGCCTCGCTTTTAGACACGTTGGATAACAGCGGCGAAATTATAGACCGCCTTAATAATATGGGCTTTGACGGCGTGCGTTTCAGCCTTAAAAGGACAGAGAAATGCTCTGTAACAGGCAGTAAATTTGATGTTTCGGTTGATGAAAAAGGACATCATCACCACTCAATCAATGATATTTACAGCACTATAGATAGCTTTGATGTAAGCCAAAGTGTAAAGGATAATGCGAAGTCGGTATATGCTCTTATTGCAGATGCGGAAAGTGCTGTTCACGGCAAACCTGTTGCGCAGGTGCATCTTCACGAGGTTGGGGCAAAGGACGCTGTTGCGGACGTTACGGCGTTTGCTCTTATTATGGAATACATAGGTGCTGATATGGTGGCTGTATCGTCTGTTGCTACCGGTTTCGGCAAAGTTAAAACATCCCACGGAATCATGAGCGTTCCTGCGCCTGCCACGGCGGAGCTTTTAAAAGGAATGTGCTCTTACAGCGGAGATACTGAGGGTGAACTATGCACTCCAACAGGGGCGGCTCTTTTGAAATATTACTCAGGTAAAACAGGTGAAAGGCCCGTCGGAGAATATCATTCTGTCGGCTACGGAATGGGCAGCAAGGATTTTGACAGAGCAAACTGTGTGCGTGCTTTTATAGGCGAAACAGGGGACGAAACGGTATATGAGCTGCGCTGTAATGTTGATGATATGACCGGTGAAGAAATGGGATATGCTCTTGAAAAGTTTATAAAATCCGGCGCAAAAGACGCTTATGTTCAGAATGTTACTATGAAAAAATCTCGTCCCGGTATGCTTTTGACGGTAATTTCGTCACCCGATATCGTTGATAAAATGACAAGTCTTATTTTTAAACATACTACTACTCTCGGTGTGAGAAAAATTTTATGCCGCCGCAGTGTTATGGACAGGAAGTACATTCCTTTTTATGATCATACGGTTAAGCGGTCACAGGGCTTCGGCACCGAGAAGGAAAAAATAGAATTTGACGATTTGGCACGTATTGCTGATGAAAAAGATATATCTGTATTTGAAGCAAGAAAGCTTTTGAAACGGTAATTGTGCACAAAATTTATATAAATAATTGTTAAAATTTATGTAAAATCATTGAAATTATTAAGACTTAATGTTAATATAATAGGCGATTATTTATTAAGTGAGGAATTTATATGGAAAAGCTCAAATACTTTGTAAACGGTGAATTTAAAGATTCAAAAACAGATGTTTGGTATGACCTGCACAATCCGTCAACAGGCGAGGTTACAGGGCAGGCTCCTTGCTGTACAAATGACGAGGTGCTGGAAGCTATTGAGGCCGCAAAGGCAGCTTATCCCAGTTGGAGAAATACTCCTGCCAGAAAAAGAACACAGATCTTGTACAAAGTCCGCGAATTGCTTATCGAGCATCTTGATGAGCTCACAATGCTTGTTTGCGAGGAAAACGGTAAGACCTGGTCCGAAGCACAGGGCGATGTAGGCAAGGCACAGGAGGGCACCGAACTTGCAACACAGGCACCGTCGCTTATGATGGGTGAAAGCCTTATGGACGCATCAACAGGCTTTGATACTGTTAAGTATCGTGAACCTATGGGCGTATTTGCAGGTATAGTACCGGTTAATTTCCCTGCCATGATTCCTTTCGGATGGATGGCTCCGGTTTGTGTTGCCTGTGGTAATACATTAGTACTTAAAGCCGCTTCACTGACTCCTCGTACAGCTATGAGAATTGCCGCTCTTTATAAGGAAGCAGGACTCCCCGACGGTGTTATCAATATTGTTACCTGTTCAAGAAATGAGATTAATACAATCCTGGAACATCCGGACGTTAAGGGTATTACTTTTGTAGGTTCTACTCCGGTAGGACTCAAAATTTATGAAAAAGCTGCTGCCAACGGCAAGAGATGTCAGGCATTGTGTCAGGCTAAAAATCACGCCCTTGTTCTTGAGGACTGCGCTCTTGAAAGAACGGTTGCAGGTGTTATCAATTCGGCGTTTGGTTGTGCAGGACAGAGATGTATGGCGCTTTCCTGCTGCGTAGTACAGGAATCAATTGCCGATAAGTTTGTGGCGGAGCTTAAAAATCAGATTAAATCTATCAATTGCGGACCTGCATGGGATAAAAATACACGTCTTGGTCCTATTACTTATGAAAAGCATTTTAAAGAGGTACTTGCTGATATTCAGAAAGGCGTTGATGAAGGCGCAACCTTAGTTGTTGACGGACGTAATCCTCAGCTTCCCGACGGATACGAAAACGGCTATTTTGTAGGGGCTACTGTATTTGATAATGTTACAGAAGATATGACAATCGGCAGAGATGAAGTTTTTGGTCCTGTTCTTTGCATTAAGAGATGCAAGGACTTCGATGATGGCCTTGCAATTATGAATGCAAATCCATATGCAAACGGCTCTGTTATATACACCCAAAGCGGTTACTATGCCCGCCAGTTCGCACGTTATACCGACGGAGGTCAGGTAGGCATTAACGTAGGTATTCCTGTACCTGTCGGATTTGTTCCTTTCAGCGGACACAAGCAGAGCTTTTTCGGTGATCTTCATTGTCTGGGCAAGGATGCTTACAGATTCTTTACGGAAAGCAAATCGGTTACACAGCACTGGTTTGACGAGGAAGAAAAGAAAGCAAAGGACGTTGATACCTGGGACGGACTGTTATAAATCCAAAATTAAATTTAATATAATACATTTATTTATAAGCGCTGTTCTGCATAGGCAAAACAGCGCTATTTTTTGTGTAGTTGTTCTTGACATTTGCATATTTTGTAGTAGAATATACAACTGTGTTTAAAATACAATTTGTATTTGAATTTTCTATATTACGTAAAGAGGTTAAAAGTATGGGAAATCAGTTTGTAATGCCTAAGAGAGTTTATTACGGAGAAAATGCTCTTGCTGACGCAAAGGAAACTTTGGCGGCTTTCGGCAAAAAGGCGCTTATTGTAACCGACCCTGTAATGGTAAAGCTAGGCAATGTTAAAAGCGTGACAGATGTGCTCGAATCAAACAATCAGGAATATGTTGTATATGACCAGATTACAGGCGAGCCTACCGATAAAATGATAGATGCCGGTCTTGAAATATATAAAAACGAAAACTGCGAATTTTTAATTGGAATAGGCGGCGGCTCACCTATTGACTCTATGAAAGCCATTGGCGTTGTGGCAGCAGGCGAGGGCAGTATTGACGATTATATGGGCAAGAGAATAAGAGTACGCACACCGCGTATGGTTGCAATTCCAACTACCAGCGGTACAGGCTCCGAGGCTACTCAGTTTACAATTATCACAAATACCGAAAAGGATATAAAAATGCTTCTTGCCGGTTCAGGCGTTCTGCCGGATTTAGCTATTGATGACCCAATGTTCACTTTAACGGCGCCAAAATCAGTAACGGCGGCAACAGGTCTTGACGCATTATGTCATGCGGCAGAGGCTTTTACTTCACGCAAGGCACAGCCGCTGACAGATGAATTTGCACTTTCCGCAGTCAAAAAGATTTTTGATTATCTTCCTCTTTGTTATAACGAGGGAAGTAATGTTCATGCAAGAGAGCAGATGTCTTTAGCAGCACTTGAGGCAGGTATTGCGTTTAATAACGCATCTGTTACAATTATCCACGGAATGAGCAGACCTATCGGCGCACTTTTTCATGTTCCTCACGGCTTGAGTAATGCAATGCTTATGAAAACATGTTTTGAATATGTGTACGACGGCGCATACGATCGTTTTGCAGCTATGGCAAGAGCCATCGGAAAGGCTTCTTTTGAGGAAAATGATAAAACGGCCGCAAAGAAGTTCATCAACGCCTGCGAGGATTTGTGCAGAATATGTGAGGTTCCTACTCTTGAAGAATACGGAATTGACCGTGAAAAGTTCTTTGACAGTATTGATAAAATGGCTCAGGACGCCATTGATTCAGGCTCTCCGGCAAATACAATCAAGCCTATTGACAAACAAGATGTAATAAACATCTACAAGTCTTTGTGGAAATAACTTAATAACAACAAAAAAGGTGCTGGCTTTAAACCAGCACCTTTTTATCATTTTTCCTGTTCCTGCTCAGCCGTTATTTCCTGGGCAGTTTTGTTATAAATATAATCAATAAGCTGTTCCTTGTTTTTATCTTTATTTATAGTTATAACGCTATTTCCTCTGATGTTGGCGTATTCCCACGTTCCGTCAAAGGGAACCTTTGTCTGTACCATATCGCCCGACAGGCACATTACGGCACGCAGAGCAGTGCGTTTTAACTGACCCTTTGTCAAATCTGTTTCAATATACGGAGCTGCATTGGACGCCATTTTATAAAGCGTAAAGGGATTTGATGACTTAACCTCTTTTAGTATTGACGTCATAACCGTGCGCTGACGTTTTGTACGCTGAAAATCTGTATCAATTTTACGTATTCTGCAGTAGGCAAGAGCCTGCTCGCCTGTTAACTTATGCTTTCCTGCTTCAAGCTTAACATTACCGTAGCGCTTTTTGTGTTTTGTAACCTCTTTTGCTTCCTTTTTCGTTACGTCAACTTCAACGCCTCCGATGCTGTCTACAAGCACCTTGAACATTTCAAAGTCTGCAACCACATATCCGTCAATGTCAACACCGAAATTGTATTCAATAGTATCAACAACACCCTGATAACCGCCGTAACTGCAGGCGGCGTTAAGTCTTTGCTCGCCATCATGACCGGGAATATAAACCCAGGTGTCGCGCAGAAACGATGTCATTTTTATACATTTGTGCTTCATATCAATGCTTATAAGCATCATTGAGTCGGCACGGCTTGTTTCGCTTTTCTCATCGGAACGGGCGTCAACGCCTAAAAGCAGTATGTTTTTAACCAAAGGACTGCTGTGCAGTTCACTTGATGTAATATATTCGTTATCCTTGTGTTCATCATAATTTATTTTGCCTAATACGCCGTTAACCAGCATTACTGCTATAAGAATTATTGCAAGGATAAAAGCGATAATTCCGATAAGAATTGCTTTTGCGCCTTTGATTTTTTTCTTTGGCTTTTTACTGCGCTTAATAGGAGGAGCCTGACGGCGCTGCCGTTCTCTGCTGTGGTTCCTTTCACGGTTTGTGGTATAATTATCTTCCTGCGTGTAGCCGTAATCGGAAGGGCTTATACCCTGCTGGCGTGACGAACGCACCGGTGGTTCAAGTCCATCATTGTAAGTGTTATACTGATTGGTATTGTACCGGTCGTTTTGATGGTCACGCACTATATCTCCGTTGTTTTGCCTGTTATTAAAATCAAGGTCAACGGGCACATCACCGTAATAATTTTCATCATTGGGAACAGATCTGTCTCTGCTGTCGTTATCTATTCTTTTTTTGGGGTTAAATCCCTCATTGTCAAATCTCGGCAAAATCTCACCTCATTTACACATCTGTTGTCAGAAATAATTATAATCATTCTACTGCATTTTACTATAATTAATAATTCTTTTCAACTCTTTTATAATAATTGTTGACAATAGCGGTATAAAAATTTAAAATATAAGTCAACGAGTTATCCAGGCGGTTGCGCATACACTTTGCTGTATGTGAGGAAAGTCCGAGCAGCACAGAGCAGGATAACGGCTAACGGCCGCCGAGGGTGACCTTAGGGAAAGTGCAACAGAAATAAACCGCTGTTTTTACAGTAAGGGTGGAAAGGCGAGGTAAGAGCTCACCGAGCAGATGGAGACACCTGCTGCCATGTAAACCCTATCCGCTGCAACGTCAACAGGAGAGATGCTTGCTCGGCACACAACTCCGAAAGACGGCTTGAGCGTATTGGTAACAATACGTCGAGATAGATAATCGCCCACGACAGAACTCGGCTTATGGGTAACTCGTTATATATTGAAAGGATTTGTACCGATATGCTTGTTAATATGAGAGATTTGCTTGAGGACGCACAGCGAGGAAATTACGCTGTTGGCTCCTTTTCCGTTGCTAATATGGAAATGGTGTTGGGCGTACTCAAAGCCGCAAAAGAATTAAATGCGCCGGTTATTCTTCAGATTGCTGAGGTAAGGTTAAAACAGTCACCACTTGAAATTATCGGCCCCCTTATGGTGGCAGCGGCAGAAAATGCCGACACTCCCGTAGCTGTTCACTTTGACCACGGTAAAACTATTGAAAAAATTACTCAGGCGCTTGATATAGGATTCACTTCCGTTATGTTTGACGGTTCGCATCTTCCTCTTGATGAAAATATAGATATGACGAAAAAAGTAATTGCCCTTGCAGATGAGTACGACGCCGCAGTAGAGGCTGAAATCGGCTGCGTAGGAGGCAGTGAGGACGGCAGTGAGGATATTGCGATTAACTGCACAAAGCCTGAGGACGCCGTTCGTTTTGAAAGCGAAACCGGTGTGGACGCTCTTGCAATAGCTATAGGCAATGCTCACGGCAATTACAAATCAACTCCGAAGCTAAGATTTGATATTTTGGAGCAGGTTGAAAAATCAACTGATACACCTCTTGTGCTCCACGGCGGAACGGGTATAACCCCAGATGATTTTGTACGCTGTTCAAAAACAGGCATAAAAAAGATAAATATTGCCACAGCAACCTTTGACAGTGTTGAAAAAACAGTACATAACTGTTATAATGATAACAATATTAACGGATATTACGATTTGCAGGCGGCGGAAGTAGAGGGCGCTTATCAGAATGCTAAAAAGCACATCCTTATTTTCGGTACGGACAATAAAGCGTAAATTTTAAGTGAGGTAAATATTATGCAGAATTATGTTACATTTGATATGTCAAAACCGCTGGATTTTATTCCTATCGGACGTATCGCCATTGACTTTAACCCGACGGATATGTATATGCCTTTGTCGGAATCTTCAAATTTCAACAAATATGTGGGCGGTTCACCCGCAAACATTGCAGTAGGTCTTGCACGCCTTGGTTGTAAAGTGGGCTTCTGTGGCTGTGTAAGCGATGATCAGTTCGGCGATTTTGTTGTTAATTATTTTGAAAAAGAGGGT
>CAYXLH010000072.1:8938-9305 GCA_964465835.1 uncultured Bacteroides sp.
GGCGAGTGTATCGGACTTACATTTACTGAGATCTTATCTAAAGAAAAGTCTTCAATTCTTATGTATCGTGACAATGTTGCAGATTTTTGTATGGCTCCCGAGGATATTGACGAGGATTATATTGCTTCTGCAAAGGCTATTGTTATCAGTGGTACAGCCCTTGCAAAAAGTCCGTCAAGAGAGGCTTGCCTTAAAGCTATGATGTTTGCTAAGAAGAATAATACAAGAATAATATTTGATATTGACTATCGTGAATATACATGGCAAAGCAAGGACGAGATTGCAGTTTATTACAGCCTTGTTGCTCAGAATGCCGATATTATTATGGGCTCACGTGAGGAATTTGACCTTACAGAGGGTATCGTAG
>CAYXLH010000073.1:0-9292 GCA_964465835.1 uncultured Bacteroides sp.
AGCGAAAAGATGCCGAAATCAAGCCGCTTTAGGCTTGTTCGGATTTATCTCGCTTACTTATACAATAAACAATGCAATACAATATGTAACTGGAAGTGTAAAAAGCGATGAATCAAATCTGTCCATTACACCGCCGTGCCCCGGAAAAATTTTACCGAAATCCTTTACACCAAAATTGCGTTTTAACACGGAGGCGGTAAGGTCGCCCATCATACTTAAAAATGATACGAAAGGCGCCGCAATCATAAGTACAGAGGTTTGTGTTGTTGTAAGCGGTGATACAGCAATATGATTATAAAGAACAATAGCAACTGCATTTAAAATAATGCTGAAAACAATACCGCTGACTGCACCTTCAATTGTTTTTTTAGGTGAAATATTCGGCGACATTTTTGTTTTGCCAAATGCCATTCCGCCCAACTGCGCTCCGCTATCTGTACCCAAAGCACAAATAAGAGCATAGAAAATAAGGTAAATACCGATTTGTGACTTAAATCCTCCGATGTCCCTAAGAACACCGAAAAGAGAAAATCCATAAGGTACAATAACACTTGCAACGATCGATACGGCCACGTCCTCAAATTTAGTATGGGAATAACCTTTAAGCATTGCAAGAAAAAAGGCGATTACCAAAACAATTACATAAACAATTTTTGGAACCGCACCGATAAAACAGTACCACATATACGAGCTGATTACCGGTTCCATAAGGCTTTCGCCTGAAAAAAGCGGTACAAAAAACGCAAACACAGTGCCTGCAATAAGCAAAAATTTGTTACTCACCTTTGCACATTTCATAATCTCGTTTGCAGCAATTGCAGAAAACGCAGCAATAACTGCTATAAACAAAGGCGTATAAATCTGCCAGACAACCAAAGCAAGAAGTGCCAAAAGCACAACTGCGGTGATAACTCTTTGTTTCATAGATATTCTCCTTAAATCGGATAAAATTATGCGCCGAAACGCCTATTTCTTTTTTCAAAATCACTTAACGCCTTGTGCAAATCGTCGTTTGTAAAGTCTGGCCACAGTACATCACTGTACCAGAATTCACTATACGCAGACTGCCACAAAAGGAAGTTTGAAATTCTTTGCTCCCCCGATGGTCTGATAATCAAATCGCATTCGGGAACGGTAAAAATATTATCAGAAATATCTTGCTCAGTAATTTCTGTTTTGCCTGAGGCAATAAGCTTATTTACAGCGGATGTAATCTCCTGTCTGCCTCCGTAATTAATCGCAAGATAAACGGTTGTTCCGGTATGATTTTTAGTTTCTTCCTCTGCTTCGTCCATAAGTCCAAGCAAATCATCAGAAATACCCTGACGCTCACCGATAAATTTGAGTTTGATTTTACCGGCGGCCTTTACATCAGCCTTTGCCTCGAGCAGATAATTTTTAAAGAGTGCCATAATGGCGTCAACCTCGGACTGAGGACGTTTCCAGTTTTCAGTTGAAAAGGCGTAAAATGTGGCATATTTAATACCGAGCCTGTCGCACTCTTTTGAAATGGTTTTAAAAACTTCTGCGCCGGCTTTATGACCTGCTGTTCTGGGCAAACCTCTTTTTTTTGCCCATCTGCCGTTACCATCCATAATAATTCCTATATGCTCCGGCAGCACAGAATAGCTTTTATTATCGTTTGATGTTTGTGCGCTTTTCTTAGAAAAAATAGCCATATCTCTGCTCCTAAAAAAACAGTTTTAGGGACGGCAAAAGCCGTCCCTTAGTAAATTAAATAGAAAGAATTTCGCTTTCCTTTTTCTTCTGAACATCTTCAATCTGCTTGATGTAGCTGTCTGTTATGTTCTGAAGTTCCTTTTCTCCGTCCTTCTGGTCGTCTTCAGTTATTTCATTATTTTTCTTTAATTTTTTAAGGTCGTCCATAGCATCACGACGTACGTTTCTTACTGCAATTTTAGCTTCCTCTCCTCTGTGAGAAACATCTTTTACAAGAGTTTTTCTGTGCTCTTCTGTAAGCTGAGGAAAAGCAAGACGGATAACTTTACCGTCATTTTGGGGATTGATACCTAAATCGGAAGTGTTAATAGCTTTTTCAATATCCTTAAGCGTTGATGCGTCCCAGGGCTGAATAACAAGAAGTCTCGGCTCCGGTACGGAAATAGCCGCCATCTGATTAAGAGGCGTTGGAGTTCCGTAATAATCAACAGTTACTCCATTAAGCACATTTGGATTTGCTCTGCCTGCTCTGATTGCTGAATAATCGCGATGCAGTGAGTCAATACATTTCTCCATCTTATCTTTTGTTTTTGCAAATAATGCGTCCATATTTTTACCCTCTCTTTAATTTTTAACAGTAGTTCCTATTTTTTCACCACTGACAGCCCTGACAATGTTTTCGGGGTCGTCAAGGTTAAATACGATAATAGGCATGTCATTATCCTTACAAAGTGAAAATGCCGTTGAATCCATTACTTTAAGGTCGTGTGTAATAACCTCGTGGAAAGTAACCTCATCATATTTTACAGCGTCGTCAAATTTGTTTGGATCCTTGTCAAATACGCCGTCTACGTTAGTTGCTTTAAGCAAAGCGTCTGCATTAATTTCTACGCTGCGAAGCGCAGCAGCTGTATCAGTTGAAAAGAACGGCGAACCTGTACCACAGCCAAAAATAACTATTCTTCCCTTTTCAAAATGACGTATTGCCTTATTTCTGATATATGGCTCTGCAATTTGACGCATTTCAATAGCAGTCTGCACACGTACTACAGCGCCCAGCTGTTCAAGTGCATCGCAAAGAGCAAGAGAGTTCATTGCAGTGGCAAGCATACCAATATGGTCTGCGCGGGTCCTGTCCATATGTTCGCTGGTTCTGCCTCTCCAGAAATTACCGCCACCTACAACGATAGCTATTTCAACTCCCATATCATAAACTTTTTTAACAGATTTACATATACTCAGCACGGTATCGTTATCTATACCCTTACCGGCAGGACCGGCAAGGACTTCACCACTGAGTTTGAGTAAAACTCTTTTATATTTTGTGCTCATAAAAAACTTCCTCCGAAAGATATTCCTTATTTAATATATATAATAATATAAATTAAAGATAATGTAAAGATTTAACTTACAAAAATATATTACAAAAAGGTAAATTTTGAAAATCTGCTTTAATTAATATCAAGCAAATTTAGATTATTTGATGACAGTATAATGGGACCTGAAATAAATCAGGTCCCGTAGGATTATTTATTGCTGTTTATTTTCGGGTTCTGCCTGTGGAGTTTCCGGCTCAGGCTCCGGGTTTTCCTGCAAAGCAGCCTCAGCCTTTTTAGCTTTGCTGATTATAGCATAGTCTTTGATATTAATTATACCGTTTCCGTCCGCGTCAAGATAGCAGGTATTATCCGTAACTGTTCTGTTAGGTGCTGTGCCTACATATTTGATATTCCAAGCTGAGAACACCTCTGCCGGCGATTTTGTTGTAGTAAGAGCACAGGATGAGCACATATAAATCATAGCGCCTTTACTATTTGTTCTTCCGGTATATTTATAAATATGTCCTATAGCAGGTATCGGATTTCTCCTTATTGCACCGCATATTGTACAGGTATCCTTAGTATATCCATCAACAGCACAGGTGGCAGATAATCCATCCTCAGTGGTATAGTAACCATCAATCCATTCTTCATGTTCAGTATGTGAGATATCTACATAATTACACCTTGAACAAACAGGAGTTACAAGTACGTGTCCAGGCTTATTTTCGTCGGTTAAATCAATTTTTTGCTCTACAAATGAATGTCCAAGTGCAGGTGTTTCAACCTCGTATGATTCACCGCATACGGAGCATACAACAACGTCCTTACCTGCTTCTTCACAGGTTGCTTCATTAACGACCTGACGTGTTGATTCATCAGGAGTATGTCCGGTAGCCGGCAGTGTTTCCTGCTTAGAAGACGAACACCTTGAACACTTATACACACTGTATCCAGGTTCGGTGCAGGTAGGTTCTTTGTTTCCGCTTTCCTGTTTAACATAATCGTGTTCCAAAGCAGTTATTGTTTCATATCTTGTTCTTGAGCAATTTTTGCACTGATAATTAATCCTTCCCGCAACTGTACAGGTTGGCTCTGTTCGCGAAATTTCCTCCCACTCGTGCTGACCGTTTGCTTTCAAAACAACATTTCTTGTTTCACCGCAGACCTTACAGGTGTCACGCTGAAGTCCGTCAATGGTACAGGTTGGATTAGTAATAACACTAGTATCGTAAATTACGTCAATCCAATCAACATGCTCATACTGGGTTGTCTGTTCGCCACAGACGCTGCATTCGTAAATATGATAAATGTGTCCGTCGGTTGCCGTATTATCAACATCTTCAATCAATACTGAATAATCATGATCTGTTGCCGGAACAGCCTCCGTAACAGTTTCGCCGCAGACAGTACATACGCCTGTTCTGCTGCCCGGTTGGGTACAAGTAGGTTCCTGCGTTACTGTCCAATTATCAACAGTGTGACCAAGAGATGAAACGAGGTGGGTTTCTTTTTTATCGCATCCATTAATATTGCAAGTATATGTAACCATACCACCCTGGGTACAGGTAGCACTGCCTGTTACGGTATAACAGCCGTCAACCCATTTATACAAATAACCGCTTCCGGTTTCAGCACGCTGATGCTCAACAATATCCTCTGTATAACCGCATCTTGTACATTCATTTGATTCATATATATGGCCATCTACCTCAGTATTATCAAGGTAGTCAATCTGTTTCATATTGTGTCCGAGAGCACCAGTTTCATATTCTGATACAATAAATCCGCAGTCTGTGCAGACAGTCTGTGATATACCCTTTTCTATACAGGTAGGTTCTACTTTAACAACTGTTTCAGTATTAAGGTGGTCGCAGTCGTCAATGCTCTTGAACTGGTAATTATACTTTGAAGCATAAGTTTCCGCAGTGGATGCTTTATGGCCGCAAATTGTAACTGTCTGATTTGAACCGCTGAACGGATCTCCGCTGAAAGTACAGTTAGAATTGTTAACAGTAACAGTAGCCATAAAGGTACAGTTAGCAAATGCTCGTGTGCCTATTGAAGTAATTGCTTCAGGTATATTTATACCGCTCATGCCGCATCCGTAAAAGGCATAATTATCAATTTTAGTCATATTGCTGCCCCAGGTAACATTTTTAACACCTGCGTTATAAAATACATTTTGACCTGTTGAAGTAAGACCACTGCCGAATACAACAGCCGTAAGTGCACTGCATCCTGTAAACGCACCATAGCCAAGAGTTGTAAGTGAATCGGGAAAAACTATCTTTTTCAAAGAAGTGCAGTCCTTAAACGCACAGTTTTTGATAGTTGTAAGATTTTTGGGAAGTACAATCGTCTCAAGTGAAGTACAGTTTTGGAAACAGCCGTAGCTAACCTCCATAGTACCGCTGCCGCAAAGAGTAGTAAGTGTTGAAGGCAAAGAAACATCTGTAAGGGAAACACAGTTATAGAAATTATAATTTCCTATTTCCGTAATTCCTTCCTCAACAATTATTATTTTGATATTTGGTTTATATTCATCCCATGGAGCCTGCGATATAGCGGCATTATAGTTCTTTGTAGCGCCCGTACCGCTGATAGTAAGAGTGCCGGTTGAGGCGTTATAACTCCATTTAGCATTGTTTCCGTTCGCACCGCAGTTGCCTTCGGTAGCGGCTGACGCCAGAATATTATAACTGAACAGCGCAGAAACAACAAATACTGCGCTTAAAAATAAGGATAATACTTTTTTGAAACGTCCTTTCATTTTCATCACCTAAAAACATTATTAGTCAAAATAAATATATCACAATATTCAATAAAAATCAACAAAAAGTGTATCAATTTTTTATTGAATTTCCATAATTAACAAGCATATTTCCCTGTAAATCCCAGCTAACGTCTTCAGCGTAATCTTTGAATATATCCCGTTTTTTCAAAGCGGTTGTAGCCGTTTTTCTGATAAAATCTATGAGTTGAACGCTTTTTTGAGCCGGTTAATAACATCATTTTATAGCAATTATTGTCAACGGCAATCTGCTTGGCATACGCAAGGCACTGTGAAGCAAGTCCTCTTTTTCTGTAATCCTTATGAGTTACAACATTTTCAATAACTGCATATGGCTGTTGATTATGAGTGAGATTAGGAACAATAACGCAAACACAGGAGGATACAATTCTTCCGTCCTCTTCAGCAACAATAATATGATGATTTTCGTCCTCAACAATTTCACTGAAAAGGCGAAGATTATTTTTATTTTTTTCAATAGACGGATTGTTGTGAAGATTAGTATATAATTCACTTAAACCGTCAAAATCGTTCATATTTATTTCACGTATCATATTGTCCTCCTGATATAATTACTTCTACAATTTTTTTGGGGAACAAGTTAAAATCAATCATAATTTTTATACGCTTTGGGATTTCTGTATTTTCCGCCCCAAACCTCTCTGCTTCTGTATTCTCTCAATTCGCTGATATTCAGCGAAACCGTTTTAATTTTCTCGTCATTGCCCAATTCGGCACACAGCATATCGCGGTAACCGCCTTCCTTGTAATATGCCATTGCGTCAAACACCATTGAATGACCAAGGTCCTCACCTGCGTAATTAGTCATTGCAACGGCTGTCATATTTTCAAAGGCTCTTGCTTTTAACTGTGATTTTCTGTTGTCGTCAATAGGACAGCAATTTGGAACAAGAATCAGTTCCGCTCCCTGCAAAGCAAGCTCACGTGCACTTTCAGGAAACTCTCTGTCAAAGCAAATCATTGCACCGATTTTTATACTGCCTTTTGCCGTCATCAGCTCCGCCGTTTCAAATTTTTCACCGGGCTGCAAAAAGCTTTCCATAGAAAATGAACAGGTGTGTACCTTTGAATATTTCAGAACAATATCACCGTTCATATCTATTACAGCCACACTGTTTTGAGGTTTCAAACCGCCTTTTTTCAGATAAGTTATTGCTATTGCTGTTTTAAGCGTTTTTGCACATTCTCTAAATGCGGTTATAAAATAAGAATTTTCATCAACTGCCAGCGAGTTCCAACGCTCTATTTCATCATCGTGATCCGGTTCAAAAGGATTATCAAAGGCGTTTTCAAAAGGCGGCTGATAACCTATGCTCCACATTTCAGGGAAAAGTATAATATCTGCACCGTCTTTGCTTGCTTTTTTGCAGGCGTCAATGCCGGTTTCAACCGCCGAATTAATATCCATATTAGTCTGTTTTAACTGTATAAGTGCAACATTTATATTCATAATTTAATCTCCGGTACAAGCATGCTCGCTACGATAATTTATTTTTTCTGTTAATAATTTTTACTAAACGAGGACGGTTATAGCGTTGCATTATAACAAATATCATATCAAACATACAGCTAAAAACAGATGTGATAATGAACACTGCCGCCGCACCGAAAAATGATGTAAATGAAACAGGTACAAAGCTGAGCAGGCATATAACAAGATGTATAATCTCGTTTCTGCAAGTCGTATCTGCAATGATTTCAAGAGAACGAACATCATTTTTTATTGAATACGAATCGGGATTGTAGCTTGGCATAAACCTTTTCCATTTTTTGACCTTTAACGCCTTATACAACGGTTTTTCAAACGCCTTCTCGGTAAAAAATTTATCGGTGTAATGAAAGCTGTGGGGCACAAGAAATCCCACGGCAAGACGCATTAGAAAATGGTATAAAATCGTACCGAAGGTTATTGACAATGTGATAAATAAATCCGTATTAAATTTAAGATACAAGACGGAAAACAACACCGTCAGCACCGTGAATATGGCAGTTAAAATATACACAAGTTTTTTCAAGAAATCACCAAACTATTTAATTTCAATTTATAATTTCTTTCAGTTTTTCCAGTGAACATTTTCATCAATGACTTTATTGCCGCTGTCATCTGTACAGATAAGCTCAATATTATCAGCAGAAAGCTTAATTAAAGAAGCGACAAAGGTTCCGCTGCCGTTTGCATCTATTCCGCCGTCAACCAGTGTGGGAATTGTTCCTGAATTATCAAAATTATAAATATGCTCGTGAGCACTGACCAACAAAGACGTATTCAAAGCATTTATTTTATTCAAAGCAGAATCAGACAAATCCTCTTCTATGCATATTTCCTTTGAATGTGAAAAAACAATAGTTTTATTATTTTCATCATTTTGCAAATTATTGAGCCAGTCAACCATTTTGGTGCGGTATTGTTTATAATCAACCATTCCGCCATATTCAGGATGTGAGTCTTCCTTATCTTCACAACTATCAAGGACAATAATATCATAGCTGCCTATGGAAGTTGTAAAGTAAAAGTTTTCAAGTCCTAAATAATCCGAGAGATTAACCGCCTCTGTTCCTCGAGTTTCGTGGTTGCCGCGTGTATATATAATAGGCATCGTGCCGCCAGTTAAATCATAACCGAATTTAATAATATAATCAGCAACATCTTTTTCACCCATTAATCCGGGGGCACAGTCACCGAGAAGCACTACAGCCTGATAATCTTCCCCTAGTGCTTTTACAGCAGTTTCAGCCTTTTTATTAAAAGTATGCCAGTCAGAAACGGAAAGCACATTTATATCTTCGCCGAAAGAATCATTAAAAGTATATGAATCGCTTTCTATGGTTTTGCCGAGTCTTCCGCCGTAACTGAGTTCGTCAATTACACGTGTTGAACCTACTTTATATGTATTTCCGGAAAGCTGTTCTTTTGGTACTTTAACCGTATGAATTATATTCTTAGCATTTTTCCTGCCGTTATTTTCATCATAAACTCGAACTTTTTTTCCGTTAAAGGTATAGTCTACATATCCAATGCCTATGTCATTGGTTGAGAAGACAACGGAGTACCCTCCGTTTCCGTCATCAAAAACAGCAGGACCCGAAGTAAAAGAATACGGCGAAACGGGAAAAAGCGACGCATAAGTTACAAACATCAAAGCGAGAACGCAAACAACCGAAATAATCTTTTTTGATTTAAGGTTTTTAAGTTGGGGAAATATGAAGATAAAGAACGCACCTGCAACCACAGCGCACCATACAGGCAGTGCTTTTATAAGCAGCGCTCTTAATGAGTAAAGGCTCATTCCCCTATCTGTAATAACATTAACAACAGAATAAATTACTAAAAGAACGCCTGAAACTTCACTGATAAATGCAAAAACTTTCATTATCCAGCTGTCAGCACGGCTATTATTTTTAATCTTCATACACAACATTGAAAACAGATATACTGTTGTTAATATTGTAAAAATAAAGTATATAAAAGACGCATTAT